>VBJD01000052.1 GCA_005887995.1 Chloroflexota bacterium | reverse complement strand
TCGAACTCGATCCCCGATGCCTCAAAGAAGACGACGGGCTACAACTTCGGCGCGTTCTCGTCGCCTGAGGCGGACAAGGCGATCGATGCCGCGCGCACACCCGCATCGGGCGACTGCAGCCAGGCGACGCGCAAGAAGAGCTACGAGACGCTGAACCGTCTGCTCAACGACGAACAGCCCTACGACTTCGGCTTCTCACCAACGACTCTCCTCGTCGCGTCGCGTGACCTCCGCGGCGTCGATCCGGGTACGTTCGCAACCTATGCGGACATCGAGAAATGGTGGGTAGCCCGTTAGCGACCTAGGTCACAAGGCCGGTTGAACCGCGTCCGCGACAGCGCCGTAGAGGAAGTGACGGCCCGTAGGGGCCGCTAGACTTTGGCGCCTATTCAGGTATCGGGCGAAAGGAGCGGGGGGTGACCATGACCCAAGCACGCACCAGACGTGCTCTGATGGCAGTTTTCGCCGCGAGCGTCCTCGTCGCGACGGCCTGCGGTCAGGGCGGACCATCGGCCAGCCAGGAACCAGCCGCCAGCGCGAGCGCGGCCGCGAGCGAAAAGCCGCAGGACGGCGGTCGTGTCATCGAGGCCACGATCTCGGACATCGCGACCATGCAGCCGATCCTCGTGAACGACACCGCTTCCGGCCGCGTGACCGGACTGCTGTACGACGTGCTCATCCAGGTCGATGCAAAGACCGGTGAGCCCAAGCCGAACCTCGCGACGTTCTCCGTGTCGCAGGACGGCCTGACCTACACCTTCGAGATCAACGCGAAGGCGAACTGGTCGGACGGCAAGCCGGTCATCGCCCAGGACTACCTGACCGGCGTGCAGGCCGTCGGGAAGTCGGCCAAGACCGTTCGCAAGTCGTCGTATCAGGACGTCCAGGGCTTCAACGACTACAAGGACGGCAAGGCGCAGACGATCGAGGGCATCAAGATCGACTCGTCGAACCCGAAGAAATTCACGGTGACGATGGCGAAAGTCTCGTGCCCCGCGCTGCTCGACATCGCGAACACCTACCGCATCCTGCCGACCCACGTGTTCGGCAAGTACCTCACCGCGACCTCCAAGCCGGAGGACATCGACAACGCGCCGGAGAACACGAACCCGCAGGTCGTGGATGGACCGTTCACGTTCAGCGAGTGGCGCAAGGGTGACCAGGTCATCCTCAAGAAGAATCCGAACTACTGGAACGGCGCCCCGCACCTCGACGAGTACGTGTACAAGGTCGTCGCGAACACCGCCGCGGTCACGGCGGGCCTGAAGACCGGTGAGATCACGTTCGGCACCATCGCCGCGCGCGACCTCGCCGACATGCAGACCGTCGACTCGGTGAAGATCACCAAGTACCCAAGCCTCGGGTACACCTTCATCGGTTGGGACACGCAGTCGAACGTCGCGGGTGTGGCGCTCGCGGACAAGCGTGTCCGCCAGGCGCTCGCCTATGGTCTCGACATGGACGCCGTCATCAAGGCGGTGGTCTTCAACGAGGCGGTCGCGCACGTCGCGCACCACGTGGCGGTCCAGTGGGCCTACCCGCAGGACACGTCCGCGCTGAACCCGTACAAGTTCGACAAGGCGAAGGCCCAGTCGCTTCTCACCGAAGCCGGTTGGGTGAAGGGTGCCGACGGCATCCTCGCCAAGGACGGCAAGAAGTTCACCCTGACGATCTCGACGAACTCGGGCAACACCGAGCGTGAGACGCTCGCGCAGGTCGCGGCCGACCAGTACAAGCAGCTCGGCATCGACGCGAAGGCCGCGCCCGAGGCGTTCCAGGGCCTCGTGACCAAGCTCACATCGGGCGACAAGACGCTCGACGCGACGATCATCGGGTGGAGCCTCGGGTCCGAGCCCGACCCCTATCAGATCTGGCACTCGAGCCAGATCCCCGACCCAGCGAAGAACGTGACCGGCTTCGGCTTCACGTACTTCAAGGACCCGGCGATGGACAAGGCCATCGAGGAGGGTCGCAACCCGTCGAACGGGGACTGCTCGCTGGCGGCGCGCCGCAAGAACTACGACACCTTCAACAAGGTCCTCAACGAGCAGCAGCCCTACAACTTCGGGTATGTCCCGAACGTCCTCGCGGTCTCGTCGAAGACCCTGCAGAACTTCAACCCCGCGCCGTTCAGCACCGTCTACAACGTGCAGGATTGGTGGATCAAGAAGTAGAGGCGTGACGATGGGGCGCCCGCGAGGGCGCCCCATCGACGTCAAGGAGCAGGCGTGCGGACGTTCATCCTTCGGCGGCTGATCTACGCGATCCCGACGCTCATCGGGGTCTCCATCATCACTTTCGCGATCGTCCGGCTGTCGCCAGGCGACCCGATCCGCCTCTACACCTTCGGCGCGCGCGACATCACCAACGAGGACATCGAGGCGTTGCGCCGTGTGTACGGCCTCGACAAGGCCATGCCGCTGCAGTACATCGACTGGCTCAGTCGCGTCGTCCGCCTCGACTTCGGCCAGTCGTTCATCTACCACAAGGACGCCGGCTCGCTCATTCTCGAGATCCTCCCCAACACCCTTCAGCTCGCGGTCGTCTCGCTCGTCCTGCAGATCCTCATCGGGGTGCCACTGGGCGTCGTCGCCGCACTCAAGCGAGGATCGTGGGTCGATGGACTGGTGCGCGTGTTCGGCGTCGCCGGCCATGCGATCCCTGCGTTCTGGCTCGGCCTCGTCCTCATCATCGTGTTCGCGGTGCAGCTGCGGTTGCTCCCAAGCCAGGGGATGCTGACGGTCGGGAGAGATCAGTGGGACCTCTTCGATCGGCTCAAACACATGCTGCTGCCGGCCTTCGTGTTATCGCTTACCGGCATCGCCAACTATTCGCGCATCCTGCGCACCGAGACCCTTGACGTCCTCGGTCAGGACTTTGTCCGGACCGCGCACGCGAAGGGCCTGCGCGAGCGGACCGTCGTGTTCGTCCACGCGCTGCGTAACGCCCTTATCCCGGTGGTCACCGCGCTCGGCGGTATCCTCGCCGCACTCGTCGGCGGCGCGCTCGTCGTCGAGACGGTCTTCTCGTGGCCTGGGATCGGACGGTTCACATTCGCCGCGGCGATCGCCAAGGACTATCCCATCATTCAGGCCGGGACGATGATCGCGAGCGTGCTGCTCGTCGTGAGCTACCTCCTGCGCGATATCGCGTACGCGGTCGTCGATCCGCGGATCAAGGTCAGGTAATGGCGACGACCACCGCCACTCTGCGCGGGACCGTGGCCGACACGCTCGTCCGGCCCTCGCGCAGCCTCTGGTCCAACGCCTGGTGGAAGCTCCGGCACGATCGGCTGACGATCGCGGCGTTCTGCATGCTGGCGCTGCTCGTGGCGCTGTCGCTCGCCGCCGACCTGTTCGCCGACAACGTCTTCAACTACAGCTTCTCCAGGCAGGACCTGCTTCACACGTACGAGAAGCCGACGTTCAGCAACCTCGCGTACCTGCTCGGTACCGACGAGATCGGCCGCAGCCAGGTCGTGCGGCTCCTCTACGGCGGCCGCGTCTCGCTCGGCGTCGGTTTCGTCGCCGCGCTCGTGAACCTCACGATCGGCGTGACAGTCGGACTCGCGGCCGGGTATTTCCGCGGCCTCGTCGACGACGTCTTCACGCTCTTCGTCACGACGCTCAACTCGATCCCGACGCTGTTCCTCCTCCTGATCATCGCGGCGATCTGGCAGCCAGGCCCGTTCACGCTCACCGTCGTCATCGGTGCGCTCTTCTGGACCGGCATCTCGCTCTTCACCCGCGGTCAGACGTTCGCGCTACGGGAGCGGGAGTTCGTCGTCGCGGCGAAGACCATCGGCGCGCGTGATCGCCGGATCATGTTCCGGCACATCCTCCCGAACATCCTGCCCCTCATCTTCGTCCTCGCAGCCATCGATATCGGCGCGATCATCCTCGCCGAGTCGGCACTGTCGTTCCTCGGCCTCGGCATCCTCCCGCCGACGCCGTCGTGGGGGAACATGCTCACCGGCGCGACGCAGTACTTCGTGCGAGCCCCGTTCCTGGTCTACCCACCCGGCGTGATGATCTTCCTCACCGTGTTGAGCCTGTACCTCATCGGCGACGGCCTGCGCGACGCGCTCGATCCGCGAATCCGCGGCTAGCCCCTCGCGGTGCTGACCTGCCCGACCGGCGCGATGATTGACTGACCGCCCGTGTCAGGACACCGCCTTGTGCCGCTCGCGCTCGCGTCGCTCATCGCCGCGTGCGTCGCAATGCCGACGTCCGCGACGCCGTCGTCGCCTGGCCCGCTGTCGGGCGGCACGCTCACCGTGGCCCAGGCAAGCGACATCGTCAGCCTCGACCCTTGGACCGCGTCGGACCCGGCGACGCTTGCCGTCGTCCGGCAGATCTACGAGCCGCTCGTCGATCTCGAGCCGGGCGGTTTCCGGATCATCCCGAAGCTCGCCGAGCGCTGGCTGGTGTCGCTCGACGGTCGCGTGTGGACGTTCCAGCTGCGCCAGGGCGTGCACTTCCACGACGGCACCGCGCTCGACGCCGCGGCGGTGGCGTTCAACTTCGAGCGCGCTCAAGGTTTCGCGCGCTTCGATCTCGGCTCGCTCATCGCATCGATCGCGACGCCGGACTCGAGGACGGTCGTCTTCACGCTCCGTGCCGCGTACGCGCCGTTCCTCGCGTCGCTCGCGACGCCGTCCTTCGGCATCGTGAGCCCGACCTGCCTGCGCCAGGGGCCTGCCTGGGGCACGCCCGCGACGCGCTGCGCCGCCGGGACCGGCCCCTTCCGCTTCGAGTCCTGGGTCGCGGGCGATCGGATCACGCTCGCCCGGAATGAGTCGTACTGGGGACGCGACGCGGCGGGCCGCGCGCTCCCGTACCTCGACGCGATCACGTTCCGCGCGATCCGCGATGAAGCGACGCGCGTCGCTGAGCTGCGCGGCGCCGGCGTGCAACTGGCGCTCGACATCGGCCCAGCGAGCACCGCCGCGGTGCGCGCGGATCCCAACCTCGCGATCCGCGGGCGACCCTCGTATGACGTCTCGTTCCTCGGCTTCGGGACGGCGAAGCCCTTCGACGTCCCCGAGGTCCGCCGAGCCATCGCGCTCGCCGTCGATCGCGCCGCGATCATCCAGACCGCGTATGCCGGCGACGCCCGCGCGGCGACGCAGCTCCTACCGCCGGGTGTGCTCGGCTACGACGACACCATCACCGAGTTCGCGAAGTACGACACCGCGGCCGCGAAGAAGGCGCTCGCTGATGCCGGCTATCCGAACGGCTTCGCGACCGAGCTCTACTACTCGCCGGCCGCGACCTCGGCTCTACCGGATCCTCGCCGGATCGCGGACGCGATCGCCGCCGACCTCGTGAAGATCGGCATCACCGTCGACGTGCGGACGGAGGCGGCGGCCACCCTCGGCGCGCGCTCGCGTTCGGGCGACGTGCCCCTGTGGCTGGGCGACCGCATCGCGGAGCGCGCCGACGCGGACGAGTTCCTCTCCGCCGTCTCCTCGAACGCGGTGGTCCAGGAGCTGGTCCGGCGCGCGCGTGCGGAGAATGACACCTCGAAGCGCTCAGAGCTGTACAAGCAGGTCACGAAGCTCGTGCAGCAGGACGTCGCGCGCGTCCCGCTGTTCCATGCAGCCCCGCCGCTCGCCCTCGTTCTCAAGGTGAACGGACTGGTGCCGCAGCCGATCACGCGCGAGTCGTTCGCGACGGTCTCGCTGGGTCGATAGGACTCGCCTTCGGCTTGCGGCCTGCTGCCTGGCGTGTGGGGCCTTCGGCCCCCACGCCGCAGTAGCCGAGTGTTCCACACGGCACACTCCGCGTGCCGGATGATGTTGCTGTGATGATCATGGGCGGCGGTCCGGGCGGCGGCGGGCACTTCATGTTCTGGGGCCGCGGCGGCGACCAGCCCGGCAAACGGCCGTCGCTCACGATGTACCGCCGCCTGCTTGTGTTCGTCGCGCCGTACAAGGGGAACCTGCTTGTCGCTGCCGTCCTGTTGCTCATCTCGACGCTCCTCGGCCTGGTGTGGCCGCAGGTCGTGCAGCGCGTCCTCGACATCGGCCTGAAAGACCCGTCCTTTCTGGACCTCCTCGTGGGCGGCCTCGTCATCGTGCTGCTCATCCGCGCGGTCGTCGACGGGATCCGCCAGTTCGTCATGACGTACACCGGCGAGCGCGTCATCTTCGATCTGCGCATGGCCATCGTGCGCCACATGCAGTCGCTCTCGCTGTCCTTTTTCAATCAGCGCAGGACCGGCGAGCTCATGTCGCACATCACGAGCGACGCGACGATGGTGCATGGCGTCATCACCCAGACCATCCTCCAGGTCTTGGGTCAGGTGATGACCCTCGTCGGTGGGGTCACGGTGATCTTCCTCATGAACTGGAAGCTCGCGCTCCTCACGCTCATCGTCGCGCCGCCGATCGGCCTCCTCGGTCAGCGCCTCGGCCGCCAGATCCGCGACGTCTCGCGCGCGATCCAGGACGCGCAGGGCGAGGCGATGGGCGTGCTCCAGGAAGCCGTCGCCGAGATGCGCGTCGTGCAGGCATTCACGCGCGAGGACTACGAGGCCGAGCGGTTCCACAACAAGCTGCTCTTCATGTTCCGCAAGACGATGGAGCGCGCGCGCACGACGTCGGTCATGTTCCCGCTGATCGGCTTCCTCGGCTTCGCGTCCTCGATCGTCGTGCTCTGGTTCGGCGGCCACGAGGTCGCGAACGGCGAGCTCACGACCGGACAGCTCGTCGCGTTCCTCCTCTATCTGGGGATGGTGTCGGGCCCCATCGGCGGCCTCGCCGGGCAGTGGGGCGCGATCCAGCAGGCGTTCGGCGCCGCGGACCGGCTCTTCGCGCTCATCGACACCGTGCCTGAGGTCCGCGATGCACCCGACGCGACCCCCTTGCCACCGGTGAGCGGCGAGATCCGCTTCTCCGATGTGAAGTTCCGCTACGGCGACGGCCCGATCGTGCTCGAAGACGTGACGACGCTCTTCGCGCAGGGTCAGACGACCGCGCTCGTCGGACCGTCAGGGGCGGGGAAGACGACGCTCGTGAACCTCGTCGGGCGGTTCTACGACCCGGTCGTCGGTTCGATCACCGTCGACGGTCACGATCTCCGCTCGGTGAAGATCAAATCGCTGCGCTCGCAGATCGCGGTCGTGCCGCAGGAGCCGATCCTCTTTGCCGACACCATCCGCGAGAACATCCGTTACGGCCGGCTCGAGGCGACGAACGACGAGATCGACGCCGCTGCCGCCGCTGCGAACGCGACCGAGTTCATCTCACGCCTGCCGAAGGGCATGGACACGATCGTCGGCGAGCGCGGCGTGCGGCTCTCAGTGGGTCAGCGGCAGCGGGTCGCGATCGCTCGCGCGCTCCTGCGCGATGCGCCGATCCTGCTCCTCGACGAGGCGACGTCGTCGCTCGACAACGAGAGCGAATTCCTCGTGCAGCAGGCCCTCGACCGGCTCATGCGCGGACGCACGACGATCGTGATCGCGCATCGCCTTTCAACGGTCGAGCGCGCGCATCGCATCCTCGTGCTCGATCGCGGTCGCATCGTCGAAGAGGGCACGCACCAGCAGCTGCTCGAGCTCCGCGGCCTCTATCACCGCCTCTACACGCGCAAGTTCGTCGACGAGGCGAAGATCACGACCACGCTCGCGCCCGAGATCGCCGTACCCGCCGGCGCGCGCGTCGTGCGTATGAGCGGTTGGAGTCCACCCGGACAGTAGCGGCGTCACTAGGCCGGATTGACCGCGACTCTCGCCGCTACTTCACGACGACCTTCGCGTTCATCGACGAGTGGATGTTGCAGAAGTACTCGAACGTTCCTGCGGTGTCGAAAGTGATCGAGTCTTCCGTGCTTCCCGAGAGCTCGCGATCGAACTTGCCGTCTTTCGTGCGGTTCGCGCCGCTCGTGACGGTGTGCGTCGCCGAGTCGTTGTTCGTGAACGTCACGATGGTGCCCTTCGTGACCTCGAGCGTCGTGGGCGAGAACGCGAAGCCTTTTATGGTTACTACGGCCTTCGCGGGCGCCGCCGTCGCGCTGGGCGTGGTGCTCGCGCAGGCCACGAATGTCACGCCGGCGATGAGCGTTGGGATCGCGATTCTTAGCGCGAGGCGCATGGCGTCCTCCAGAGAGAGTGGACTCTCGCCGTATACGTGCGAAGCGCACGCGAGGATGACTCAATACAGATCTTTCCGTAAGAACGGTGCACAGGCCATCGCGACGAGGTCAGCGAACGCGTCGGTCCGCGTGACGAACCCCTCAGTCAGCAACCCGACGGCGCCGGCCTGCTGCTTTGAAAGGGAAACGCCGAACAGCTCGTCGATGACGTCCCCGAGCTCCGCACCAGCCCGAAGACGCTGCGCGGCGATCCGGGGTAGCGGCATGCGCAAGCCGCTCGCCTCACCGCTGCGGCCTTCGCGATCGACGGCGGCGACCCAGGAGACCAGCCACGGCAGGTCGCCGTCGAGCGTTACGCCGCCCTCGAGCCCGAACGCGATGTCCGCACCACTCGCGCGCAGCGCCGCGTTCGCGCGCGCCATAGCCCCGGCGCGCGTCTCGTCGTCGCCGAGCGGCTGCGGCCCCACACCGCTGGGCACGTCGATCGACTCGACGACGCAGCCGGGCGCCAGCCGAGCAAGCGCGCGGTGGACCGCCTCGAGTTTCGCGGGATTCGCCGAACCGACGGCGGCGCGGGTGTACTTAAGCGGCATTCGCCGCTTCAGTCTGCTTGGCGTGTTGGCCCGCGGCCCACAGCGCAGTGGCCAGCGGAGGCGCTAGAATACCGAGTGAAATGCTCGGAATTGCCCCGCAGGCCGCGTTCCATGTCTCCACGCGCGGCGAATACGGCATGCGCCTCATGGTCGATCTCGCGCGCCACTTCGGTGAGGGCACGGTGAGCCTGCACGCGGTCGCGACTCGCGAGCAGCTCCCTGAGGCGTACCTCGAGCAGCTCGTTGCGAGTCTGCGCAAGGCCGGTCTCGTACACGGCAAGCGCGGCGCGGGCGGCGGCTACACGCTCGCGCGCGATCCGCGCGAGATCACCGCTGGCGACATCGTCCGAGCGCTCGAAGGTCCGATCGAGCCTCAGATCTGCACCGCCGAGGGTGAAGCCATCGTGAACTGTGTCCTTCAGCCGGGCTGTGCGACCCACCACGTGTGGCTCGCGGTCCAGAAGAACATCGCGACGGCGCTCGACGGCATGACCCTCGCGGACCTGGTGAAGACCCACTCATCGACTAAGGAATTAACTCCTACGGGAACGCAACCATTGCGCTCTGCAGCGCAAGATTCGCGAAAAGAAAGAAGCCGGGTTCGTGCCTGACCTCGAGATCAAGGACCTCCACGTCGAGGTCGACAAGAAGCCGATCCTCAACGGCATCGACCTGGCGGTCCGCAGCGGCGAGGTCCACGCGATCATGGGCCCGAACGGCTCGGGGAAGAGCACGCTCGCGCTCACGATCATGGGTCACCCGCGCTACAAGGTGACCCGCGGGACGATCCACTTCGATGGCCGCGACATCCTCGCGATGCCGGTCGACGAGCGGGCGCGCGCGGGCCTCTTCCTGGCGTTCCAGTACCCCGCCGCCATCCCGGGCGTCTCGGTCGCGAACTTCCTGCGCACCGCGCTCAACGCACGGCGCGCCGAGCGCGGCACGACGGCCGCTGCCGGCGAGCGGAAGAACACTGACATCCCGATCCCACAGTTCGTGAAGCTGCTCGCCGACAAGCGGAAGCTGCTCGAGATCGACGAATCGTTCATCACGCGCTCCGTGAACGACGGCTTCTCCGGCGGTGAGAAGAAGCGGCTCGAGATGCTGCAGATGCACATGTTCGGCCCGAAGTTCGCGGTGCTCGACGAGACCGACTCCGGCCTCGACATCGACGCGCTGCAGGTCGTCGCGCGCGGCATCGAGGCGCTCCGCGCGCCCGACGTGGGCATCCTCCTCATCACGCACTACGAGCGAATCCTCCGCTACGTCACGCCCGACTACGTGCACGTGCTCATCGAGGGCCGCGTCGTTCGCACCGGCGGACGCGAGCTCGCCGCCGAGCTCGAAGAGAAGGGCTACGACTTCGTGCGCGAAGAGCTCTACGCGGGGCGCGCCTGATGGCCGTCAGCGTGCGCGCCGCTGCCACTCCGCTGGACGTCGGGCGGATCCGCGCCGACTTCCCGATCCTGTCCCGCAAGGTGCACGGCAAGCCTGTCGCGTACCTCGACAACGCCGCGACGAGCCAGAAGCCGCGCCAGGTGATCGATGCAATGAGCCGCGTGTTCGAGGACCACAACGCGAACATCCATCGCGGTGTGTACGAGTTCAGCGAAACGACGACCGCGGAGTTCGAGGGTGCCCGTGAGAAGGTGGCACGGTTCCTCAACGCCGCGAGCGCGCGCGAGATCGTCTTCGTGCGCAACGCGACGGAGGGCGTGAACCTCGTCGCCTATTCGTGGGGCCGCGACAACATCAAGGCCGGCGACCGCATCGTCAGCACCGTTCTCGAGCACCACTCGAACTTCGTCCCCTGGCAGCAGCTCGCGAAGGACGTGGGCGCCGAGATCGTGATGATCGACATCGACGACGACGGCCGCCTGCGTCGCGATCAGTTCACCGCGGCGCTGAAGGGTGGCCGGGTGAAATTCGTCGCGATCACCTACACATCGAACGGGCTTGGCGTCGTGCTGCCGGCCAAGGAGCTCGTCGCGGAGGCGAAGGCCGCGGGCGCGACGGTGCTCGTCGACGCCGCGCAGGCGGTGCCGCACCAGAAGGTCGACGTCCGCGATCTGGGCGCGGACTTCCTCGTCTTCAGCGGCCACAAGATGCTCGCGCCTCCCGGCTCCGGCGCGGTGTGGGCGCCGGAGGCGACGTTCGAGCGCATGCGTCCCTTCCTCTACGGCGGCGACATGATCATGAAGGTCAGCGTCGAGAAGACGACGTGGAACGAGCTGCCGTGGAAGTTCGAGGCCGGCACGTCGTCGTACGTGGATGCGATCGGGCTCGGCGCAGCGGTCGACTACCTCGAGGCGGTCGGCATGGACAAGATCCACGAGCATGAGCTCTTCCTTACTGGCTACGTCCTGCCGCGGCTCGAAGACGTGCCGGGCGTCACGATCTACGGTCCGAAGACGCTCGACGACCGTGTTGGCGTCGTGTCCTTCAACGTCGAGGGGGTACATCCCCACGACGTGGCCCAGATCTTCGACCGGGAAGGCGTGTGCGTGCGCGCCGGACACCACTGCAACCAGCTGCTGATGGCGAAGCTCGACGTGCCGGCGACGACGCGCGCGTCGTTCTACCTCTACAACACGACTGAGGAGTGCGACCGCCTCATCGGTGCAATACAAGCGGCCAAGAAAGTGTTCGGGGTATAGCGATGGACGACATGTACCGCGACTACATCCTCGACCACTACAAGAACCCGCGGAACTCCGGCGACCTGCCGGGTGCGACCAACACGTACCACGACACCAATCCGCTCTGTGGCGACGAGATCACCATGGCGCTCCTCATCGAGGACGATAAGGTGAAGGACGTACGCTTCAAGGGACGCGGCTGCGCGATCTCGCAGGCGTCGGCGTCGATCCTCACCGAGGAGATCAAGGGCAAGAGCCTCGATGAGGTGAAGGCGATCGACCGACAGCATGTCCTCGAGAACCTCGGCATTCCGATCAGCCCGGCGCGCACCAAGTGCGCGCTGCTGGGACTGAAGACGGTCAAGGGAGCCGCCTGGGGCCTTTCGGAGTGGCCTGGCGACGCGAACACCGCGGGCATCGCGAGCGGCAAGGAGTAAGGCAATGGCAACGGACATCCGTAAGGACGCGGTCCCGGACAACTACAAGTACGGCTGGTACGACGCAGACGCGAAGTACGAGAACGTCAAGAAGCGCGGACTCGACGAGAACGTCATCCGCGAGATCAGCCAGACCTACAAGAAGGAACCTCAGTGGATGTACGAGCGCCGCCTGAAGGCGTTCCGCCACTACCTGAAGCGAGCCATGCCGACATGGGGCGCGGACCTCTCGGGGATCGACTTCGACGAGATCTACTACTACCTGCGGCCCGAGGGGAAGACTGAGAAGAGCTGGACCGACGTGCCGGACTACGTGAAGCGCACATTCGACAAGCTCGGCATCCCCGAGGCGGAGCAGAAGTATCTCGCGGGCGTGGGTGCGCAGTACGACAGCGAATCCGTGTACCACAACATCCGCAAGGACCTCGAGGCCAAGGGCGTCATCTTCATGGACACCGACAGCGCTCTGAAGCAGCACGAGGACATCGTCAGGCAGTACTTCGGCACGGTGATCCCGGCGAACGACAACAAGCTCGCCGCGCTCAACACGGCGGTGTGGTCGGGCGGCTCGTTCGTGTGGGTCCCGCCGGGCGTGAAGGTGGACATCCCGCTGCAGGCGTACTTCCGCATCAACAGCGAGAGCGCCGGCCAGTTCGAGCGGACGCTGATCATCGCGGAGGAAGGCTCGCAGGTGCACTACGTCGAGGGCTGCACCGCCCCCGTGTTCTCGACCGCGACGCTGCACAGCGCCGTCGTCGAGATCGTCGTGAAGAAGGGCGCGCGCGTCCGCTACACGACGATCCAGAACTGGAGCCACAACGTCTACAACCTCGTGACCAAGCGTGCCGTCGTCCAGGAGGACGGCGTCATGGAGTGGATCGACGCGAACCTCGGCAGCAAGGTCACGATGAAGTACCCGAGCGTGTATCTCGTGGGCGAGCGCGCGCACGGTGAGGTTCTGTCGGTCGCGTTCGCGGCCGACGACCAGCACCAGGACGCGGGGGCGAAGATGGTTCACGCCGCGAAGAACACGACGAGCATCATCACGAGCAAATCCATCAGCAAGGGCACCGGCCGCACCTCATACCGCGGCCTGGTGAAGATCTATCCGGGCATGAAGAAGTCGAAGAGCACGGTCCGCTGCGACGCGCTGATGCTCGACGCCTCGGCTCGAAGCGACACATACCCGTACATGGAGATCGACGAAGAGGACGTGAACATCGGCCACGAGGCCACGGTCTCGAAGGTCGGTGAGGAGCAGCTGTTCTACCTCATGAGCCGCGGCATGACCGAGGCCGAGGCGACCGCGATGGTCGTGAACGGCTTCATCGAACCGATCGTGAAGACGCTCCCGATGGACTACGCCATCGAGATGAACCGTCTCATCACGCTGCAGATGCAGGGCGCTATCGGGTGACCGTCCTCGCACCAACACAGCCGCTCGTGCCGCTCGACCGCGAAACGGTCGAGCGGCTCAGTGTTGGGCGCGGTGAGCCCGACTGGCTCCGCGAGCACCGTCTTCGCGCGCTCGATCGCTACGAGCGCGCGGAGTGGCCCTCGGGACAGGAGGAGGAGTGGCGGCGCTTCACGCTGAAAGATCTACCGCACGCGCGCATCGCCGACCTCATCGACACGAAGCATCCACCGAGCGAGTACGGCTCGGTGCCGCTCACCGCATCGCGTCATGGCCTCATCTTCGACCGCATGCTCACCGTCGCCAAGGACCAGCCGGAGCTCGTGAAGCGCTGGCTGCCTTCGGACGAGGGCATCCGCAGCCACCGGCCGTTCCGCGCGCTCGCTGACGCGGCGTTCGCGCACGGCAGCACGTTCCTCTACGTGCCCGCCGGTCTTCAGGTTGAGCTGCCGCTCGAGGTGCACAAGCGCTGGACCGCCGGCACGGAGCCGATCATCTTTCGGACGATCATCGTGGCCGAAGCGAACTCCACCGTCACCGTGGTCGAGGAGCTTTCCTCAGAGAGCGGCGGCCCGCGACTAGCAGTGCCGGCGCTCGAGGTCCACGCCGGACCGGGCGCACGCGTCCGCTACGTCGGCATCCATCGCTTTGCCGAGGACGTGTGGGAGATCGGCCAGCAGAACGTCATCTCGGCGCGCGACAGCTTCCTCTCGTCCTTCAACGTCCTGGTCGGCAGCGGGCGCACGAAGCTCGGCGTGCAATCGGACATCCGCGGCGACGGCGCGGAGGTGAAGCTCTACGGACTTGTCGCGGCGGCGGACTCGCAGAGGATCGACGTGAACTCGCTGCAGATCGTGGACGGCAAGGCCTCGCAGTCCGATCTGCTCTACCTCTCCGCGTTGTACGACTCGGCGAAGGCCGTCTACTACGGCATCATCCGCGTTCAGCCGACCTCGAGCGGCACCGGCTCGTACCAGGAGTGCCGCAACATGCTGCTCTCCGACAAGGCCGGCGCCGACCCGATCCCCGCGCTCGAGATCCTCACCAGCGACGTCGCGCGCTGCGGCCACGGTGCGACGGCCGGCGCGATCGATGAGGAAGAGCTCTTCTACGTGATGTCGCGCGGGATGCCGCGGCTCGAGGCGGAACAGCTCCTCGTGCGCGGCTTCTTCAACCGTGTCGTCGCCGCGATCCCTGAACCGCAGGTGCGCGCGAAGGTGCTCGCAGCGCTCGAGCCGCGCATCGGCCGCGTCGCAGAGCTCGAGGCCGCGGCTTGAGCGAGTTCGTCACCGTCGCGCACGAGTCCGACGTCGCGCCGGGCGACGTGAAGGTCGTCGAGGCGAACGGCAGGAGCCTCTGCCTCGGCCACTGCGACGACGGCACGTGGGGGGCGATCGACAACGTTTGCACGCACGACGGCGGCGTGCTCGGCGAGGGCGAGCTCGAGGATTGCCTCGTCGAGTGCCCGCGCCACGGCGCACGTTTTGACCTCGCGACCGGCGAGGTGAAGGCGCTCCCCGCGGTGTTCCCGGTGAACGCCTACCCGGTCCGCGTCGTGAACGGCGAGGTCCAGGTCGACGTCGGCGTCCTGACGAAAGAACTGGAGATTGGCTGATCCAGGCCGTGCGCTCGTCGTCGGTGCCTGTGCTGGGCTCCTGATCGCCGGACTTGCCGCGCTCCTCGCGAATGCCTTCCGCTGCATCGACTCGCCGGCCTTCTACGACCCGGGCGCCTTGGTGTGGGCCGCGCTCGGCGCGGGAGCGCTCGCCGCTGGCGCGGTCTTCATCGGCTCGCGTCACAGTCGGCCGGGTGCGGCGCTCGCTGTGATGGGTGTGACGCTTCTCGCCTACGCCATCGTCGGTCCCCCATACAAGGCATGTGCCTAAGTCTTCACACGATTCTGACGAAGCTGGCATCTGCCCTGCTCCGCATTCGACGTCCGAAAAGTGGAGGTCGAAAGTGGAAGAGCGACGAGTCGAGAAGCGCACCGAGATCGAAGAGACGGAACACGAGCAGCCGCGTGCGCGGCCTGGCACGACCAACGTGAATATCGGACCTAATGGCGAGACGCAGATCCAGGAGAACGACGTGGTCGACGACCCGGTGGGGACCACGACCGTACGCAAAGAGACGAAGATCGAAGAGCGCGAGTCGCGCTGAGAACGGCGAGCCTCCCGGCGTTATCCTCCGCCCCAAGCATTCGCCGGGAGGCTCACGTGATCAGCAGCGCCGCACGCGACCGCATCAAGCTGGCCATTGACCAGCTCGAAGAGGGGTTCCACCGCTACGACGAGCAGTCCTCAGCCGACGTCAACGACTCGTACAGCGCGGCGCTCGCGCGCGGTAAGGCGATGGGGATGCAGGAGGCCGCGCACCTGGTGAAGTCCGCGCTCCACGACGTCGACGTCAAGAGCCTTTGATCACCGCGGTCGTCCTCATCACCGCCGAGCGCAGCGCTCTGCCGAAGCTCGGTGAGGACCTGGCGGCGCTGCCCGGCGTCTCTGAGGTCTACTCCGTGACCGGCGAGTTCGACTTCATCGCAATGGTCCGCGCGAAGACCCACGACGAGCTCGCGGACATCGTCACGACCCGTATCGCTCAGACGAAGGGCGTCGGCAAGACGCACACGCACGTCGCCTTCCGCGCCTATAGCAAGCACGACCTGGAGACACTTTTCGCCCCCTAGTTCTACGAAGAGGCCCGCTCACGAGGCGTCGAGCGCGGTGATGACCCTCGCCGCGAGACGGTCGAAGATCGCAGCGTGCGCAGCTGGGCCGGGCGCTCCAGGCGCTCCGTCAAATCTGAGCGGGATCTCGGCGAGTTTCTCGAGACCCATCGCCCAAATGCTCCGCTCACTGGGTGCGGGCAGGAACGGGCT
>VBJD01000051.1 GCA_005887995.1 Chloroflexota bacterium | reverse complement strand
TGACGCAGTCGATCGTGCGATGGTGCTTCACCTTCTGCACCGCCTCGCGCGACCCGGGCATGTACGGGAGATCGGCGCGCTTCGCGACGACGCCGTCGAGGCCGAGCACCTCAAGGCGCTCGAGCCACATCTTCGCCTGCTCCACGTCGCGCGTGATCTCCGACAGTTCGAAGCCCGTCACGTTCTTCTCCAAGAACGCTCTCCTTTCGGACAGCGGACGTTGGTGAAGTGGCTCGCCATTCCAGAGGAGCACGTCGAACGCGATGAACTTGGCGGGCGTCTCCGCGGAGAGTTTGCGGATGCGCGACTCGGCGGGATGAAGGCGCAGCTGCATGAGATCGAACTCGAGCCGCCCGTCCTGCTCGATGACGATCTCGCCGTCGAGCGCGGAGTGCGGCGGCATCCGCTCACCGAGCGGACGCAGCTCAGGGAAGTAGCGAAGGAGCGGACGGCCGTTGCGACTCCACAGACCGAGCGAACCTCCGTCGTTCTCGAACACGCCGCGGAACCCATCCCACTTCGGCTCGTACCAGACGTTCGGTCCGGTCGGCATCCGTTCGACGAGCAGCGCCTCCTGCGGCGGGAATGGCACGCTCGGTCCTGCGGGCGACACGATCTCGTCCGCGGGCAGACGGCCTGACGACGGATAGCGCTTCGTGGATCGGGTGACGCTCATGTGTTCACGTTAGACCGAGACGGCGGAACGAGAGCGAGGTCCCTCACGGCGGCGCAAAACGCGAGCGCGTGTGAAGGACCTCGCCTCGAGACGAGTGCGTGCGCTAGGACTTACTTCGTGCGTTTTGCGAGAACGGAGTCCTTCGCCTGCTTGGCGATGCGGAACTTGAGCACGCGCTTCGCCGGGATCGAGATCGCCTCACCGGTCGCCGGGTTACGACCCATCCTGGCCTTGCGATCGACGACGACGAGCTTGCCAACGCCCGGGAACGTGAACCCGTTCCGCGCTTCCTTGTACGCGAGCATCGCGAGCTCCTCGAGTACCGTCGCCACCTGCTTCTTCGCAAGGCCGGTCTTCTCCGACAACCGATTGAGCGTCTCTGACTTCGAGATCCCCGCCACTTCGTCCTCCAATGTGCCTCTAGGGCCATGATCGCTTGGTTCGCGGCGCATTCTTTCACACAAACGGAAAACACGCGGTCAATATCAGTCCCGCATGACCCTTGTCGTTAGTGATGAACCGCCCGACCGCCCGGAGTGGGTGAGCGAGACGCTGCGCCTCGTCGCCGAGTCGACCGCTCTCGATCGTGAGCGACTCCTCGCGCGCGTCGCTCGGGCGAATGATGCCGAGCTCCTCACCGGCACGCACGACGACTGGGGGCTTGGTCAGATAGCCGTCCACCTCCTGCTCATCGAGCGAGGAGTCGCCGGCATCGTTCTCCGACTGGCGAAAGGCGAGCCGCCCGGAGCGACCGGCCAGCCCCGTCCGGCGGCCTCGGCCGTGACGCGGGACGGGATCGGGCGCCTGGCGCAGAAGGCCGCCGACGCGATGACGCAGCTCCGGTCCGACTTCCCAGCGCAGCCCGATCTCGCGCGCGCCGCCCGCCACCCGTACTACGGTGAGCTCAACGCGTTCGGCTGGCTCCTGACGCTGCCGAACCACTACACCGCCCACCTCGCCGCGCTCGAAAGAGGCACAAAGAGCGCGCTGTAGGACATACTCGACCGCCTTATACCCCGCGGGAGGGGACCGCATGGCAACAGAGACCGGCACCGCGCTCGAGACCTTCGCCCAGGAGGACCGCAGCTTCCCGCCGCCGCCCGCGTTCGCGGCGCAGGCGAACGTGAAGGACGCGGGCGTCTACGAGCGCGCGCAACGCGATCTCGAGGGTTTCTGGGCGGAGCAGGCGAAGACCCTGCTCTGGCGGAAGCCGTTCACGAAGGTGCTCGAGTGGGAGGCGCCGTACGCGAAGTGGTTCGTCGGCGGCGAGCTGAACATCTCGGAGAACTGCCTGGATCGCCACGTCAAGGCGGGCCGCGGGACGAAGGTCGCCTACCACTGGGAGGGCGAGCCGGGCGACGCGCGAACGATCACCTACAAGGACCTGCTCGACGAGACGCAACGCGCCGCGAACGCCCTCAAGGCGCTCGGCGTCCGGAAGGGCGACCGCGTCGCGATCTACATGCCGATGATCCCGGAGCTGCCCGCGGCGATGCTTGCGTGCGCGCGCATCGGCGCGCCCTTCACCGTCGTGTTCGGCGGCTTCTCGGCGGAGGCGCTCTCCGGTCGGATCAACGATTCAGAGGCGAAGGTGCTCATCACCGCCGACGGCGGCTACCGCAAAGGCAACGTCGTCCCGCTGAAGAAGAACGCCGACGACGCGATCGCGCAGACGAAGACGATCGAGAAGGTCCTCGTCGTGAAGCGGACAAAGACCGACGTTCCCTGGACCGAGGGACGCGACGTCTGGTGGCACGACCTCGTCGGAAAGCAGAAGGCCGACTGTCCCCCCGAGCCGCTCGAGAGCGAACACATGCTCTACCTGCTCTACACGTCGGGCACGACCGCGAAGCCGAAGGGCATCGTCCATACGACCGCGGGATATCTCGCGGGCGTCGCGGCAACGCACAAGATGATCTTCGACGTCAAGGATGACGACGTGTACTGGTGCGCCGCCGACATCGGGTGGGTCACCGGGCATTCGTACATCGTCTTCGCGCCGCTTGCGAACGGGACGACCGGTGTGATCTACGAGGGCACGCCCGACTTCCCAGACAAGGACCGCTGGTGGTCGATCATCGAGAAGTACAAGGTCAGCATCCTGTACTGCGCGCCGACGGCGATCCGCACGTTCATGAAGTGGGGCCAGGAGTTCGTCAACAAACACGACGTGAAGTCGCTGCGGCTGCTCGGCACGGTCGGCGAACCGATCAACCCCGAGGCCTGGCTCTGGTACCAGGAGAACATCGGCGGCGGACGCTGCCCGATCGTCGACACGTGGTGGATGACCGAGACCGGGATGATCCTCATCACGCCGCTGCCGGGCATCACGACGACGAAGCCGGGCAGCGCGACGTTCCCGTTCCCCGGCGTCGGCGCGGACGTCGTCGACGAAGATGGTAAGAGCGTTCCGCTCGGCGGCGCCGGCTACCTCGTCATCACGAAACCGTGGCCGGCGATGCTCCGCGGCATCTACAAGGACGACAAGCGTTATCGCGACACGTACTGGAGCCGCTTCGCGGGTAAGTACTTCGCGGGTGACGGCGCGCGCCGCGACAAAGAGGGCTACTTCTGGCTGATGGGTCGCGTCGACGACGTGATGAAGATCTCCGGTCACCGCATCTCGACGACGGAGGTCGAATCCGCGCTCGTGTCGCATCCGTCGGTCGCGGAGGCCGCGGTCATCGGCCGTGAGGATCCGGTGACCGGTCAGGCCATTTTCGCGTTCGTCACGCTGCGCGGCGGCAAGGACGGCTCCGAGGATCTATCGAAGGAGCTCCGCGAGCACGTCGTGAAGGCGATCGGGTCGATCGCGCGACCGAAGACGATCATGTTCACGCCCGAGCTGCCGAAGACGCGATCCGGCAAGATCATGCGTCGCCTGCTCCGCGACATTGCGAACGGGCAACCACTCGGGGACACAACGACCCTCGCGGACGCGACCGTCGTCGAATCGATCAGGACGGCGAGCGCTGCGGGGAGGGAAGAGTAGCCTAGCAGGCTTCGCGATGGCGTCTCGCCGCGCGCGCGGTGGTTGTTGACGCGCGGCGCGACGAGGCGCAGAAATACGCGCGACTACGTCACGGGAGAGGGGGTCGAACTTTGGCAACGCGAACTGCTGCCGCGACCACGACCACGAGGCTGAGCTACGGCCTTCCGTTCGTGATCACCGCGGCCTCCGCTGGAACGATCATCGAGTGGTACGACTTCTACCTCTACGCGCTGCTCACGCCATTCCTCGCGCCGCTGTTCTTCCCAAGCGACAACCCGACGGCCCAGCTGCTCTCTGGATTCGCGGCGTACGCGGCGGGCTTCCTCGTCCGACCGTTCGGCGCCGTGGTGTTCGGAGCGCTCGGAGACATCATCGGACGCAAGTACACGTTCCTCGTGACCATCACCGCGATGGGGCTGGCGACCGTGGTCATGGGCTTCCTGCCCACGCACAATGACATCGGGATCCTCGCGCCCGCGCTTCTTGTCATCCTCCGCCTCGTCCAGGGCCTCGCACTCGGTGGCGAGTACGGCGGCGCGGCGATCTATGTCGCCGAGCACGCGCCCGACAACAAGCGCGGTCTCTACACGTCGTGGATCCAAACGACCGCCACCGTGGGCATGTTCTTCGCGTTCGCGGCGATCCTGTTCTTCCGAACGAACATGACCACCGCCGAGTTCGCGGCGACGGGCTGGCGCTACCCGTTCTGGATCTCCGCCGTCCTCGTGGCGATCGCGCTGTACATCCGCATCCGTCTCCGCGAGACGCCGCTGTTCGCGCGCCTCAAGGAGCAGAAGCAGGTCGTGACCGGCACCGGCAACTGGGCTCAGGAAAGCTTCAGCGGCCGCAAGGTCGGCACGATCGCCCTCGTGCTGCTCGGCCTTACCGCGGGTCAGGGCGTGGTCTGGTACCAGGGACAGTTCCAGGCGAACTTCTTCATGGGAACGTACCTGAAGATGACCTTCACCCAGGCCTACCCGATCATGCTGGTGGCGGTCGCCCTCGCGACGCCGTTCTTCCTGGTGTTCGGGTGGCTCTCGGACAAGATCGGACGCAAGATCATCATCCTCGGGGGCTGCCTCATCGCCGCGGTGACCTATCCGTTCCTGTATCCGGCGATGACAGCCGCGGCGAACGTCACGCGCGACGCGACCGGGCTCATCACGAAAGCCGACCCGAACGTTCCCGTGATGGTCGCCCTGATCTGGATCCAGGTCATCTACGTGACGATGGTGTACGGGCCGATCGCGGCGTTCCTCGTGGAGTACTTCCGCGCGAAGGTCCGCTACACCTCGCTCAGCATTCCGTACCACTTCGGGAACGGGTGGTTCGGCGGGCTGCTGCCGCTCACCTACACGGGTCTGGTCGGCGCGACCTTCTTCGACGCGAAGAAGTACGTGCCGTTCCTCGGCGTCTTCGACCTTCGTCAGTTCAATTCAGCGCAGGACCCCAACGGCAACATCTACATCGGCCTCGCGTACGCGATCACCGTCGCGCTCATGACCGTCGTCGTAGGGACGCTGTTCCTGCGCGAACCGAAGGGCGTGAAGATCTGGTCCGAGGTCGGTGGCGAAGAGCCGCTACCTATGACCGAGGCGACACCTGCCGACTGATCGCCGCTGCTAGGCACGGTCTAATGCAGGCGGCGGGTGCGCCCGCCGCCTGCGACTTTATCTACTTCTATTGCGCGAGTCGTCCTGCAATCGTTCCAGTCGTTCGGCCAGCGCTTCCTCTTCGTTGAGACCGGTGCGCGCGTTCCACGACTCCCAGCCTTCCCAGCCGCGCATCCAGATCGCGTAACACACGGTGAGGCTCGCGCCGAGGATGCAGACCGTGGCGCCGAGCAGAAGGAACGAACCGAGCGCGTCGCCGGATCCGAGCACTAGAAGTGTTTCTCCAGCTCGATATGGTCCGGCACCGGCTGATAGCCGAGCTTGATGTTCACGCCGCGCATCGCCTTGTTCGGCTCGTCGTTGACGGTGCACATCGCGCGCCGGCCCTTCGCCTTCGCGCGCCCGAGCGCGTCGACCTTGAGCGCCATCGCGATGCCCTTCCCGCGGTGCGTGCGCGCGACACCGGTCATGTAGGTCCAGCCGTCGATCTTCTGTCGATCACCGGTGGTCGTGAGCCCGACGATCTGATCACCGTCGTACGCAAGGAGTGAGAGATCGCGCAGTAGCTGTGGGTTCTTCGCGGTCATCTCGTAGTAGCGGTCGTAGGGCCAGTGCGGCGTCGGCGTCGAGAACGGGATGTCGTCCCACATCGGCCCCTCCGCGTCCCAGATCTCGCGCCAGAGACGTTCCTTGCCCGCGTCGTCGCGCTCGGCGAGCACCTCGTCGATCGTGCGGATGTGGATACCGTCTTTCCGCACGCGCTCGAGCGCGTCGCTCCACCGCGCAGGCTCGTACGAGGCGAGCTCGCGGTACGACATGATCCGCCGCCCGATCTCGCGGTAGCCGCGCTTGCGGGCGAACTCGAACGCGAACGGCCGTGCCGCGCTCGTCCCCGAGAGGAGGCGCGGCACGTTGCGCCGCCTCGCTTCGCCCTCGAATGCGTCCAGCAGCGCGGAGCCGATGCCACCACGCCGGTGATCCGGATGCACGCTCACCCCGACGTGCTGTGCGCCGTCAGGCCGCGCCATGAAGCCGACCGCGATCGAACCGTGACCGACGATCGCTCCGCGCGCGTCGACGATGGTGAGACGCACGCGGCTCGGGTCCTTGAACATGTTCTCCCACTGCCGCCACTCGTCCGCGGTCTCGCGTTCCATCGGATGGCTCTCCGCATTTCCGGCCTCGACGAGGGGCTCGCGATCGGCGTCCGCGAACGGACGCGCGCGATAGCCGGGCGGCAATCGCGTGTTCAGGTCGTCGAGCACCGTCGCGACGATCGTCGTCATATGACGACAGGGTAACGGCACCGGTCTTGCGCGCGGTATGTCGCAACTTGGAAGGAGCGTGAACGATGAAGGACAAGACCGAGGGCAAGTGGGACCAGGCAAAGGGCAAGATCAAGGAAGAGACAGGCAAGGTCGTCGGCGACCGTTCCACGGAGTGGGGCGGCAAGGCTGACCAGGTCAAGGGCAAGGTCAAGGAGACCATCGGCGACATGAAGGTCGCCAAGAACGACGTCGACCGGGAGCGCGAGCTCGCAGAGGAGCGCGACCGCACCGAAACCCCCGATTAGACCGAGCCTCTCCCTTTCTTCACGAGCGCCAGGCGCACAATTCAAGTAATGCGCCAGGCGCTCGTTCTTTTTGCCGCGCTGGTCGTGGCCTGCGGGAGCGGGAGCGCGAATCTGCCGCCACCGCACCTCGTTCGCGGCGCGCCCGCCGCCGACCTCGCCGCGGGCCAGGAGGAGGTGACGCTCGAGATCGTCGAGCTCATGTGCCGTCCCTGCGCCGCGCAGATCGTGAGCGGCTCGCGCGCACTCCCTGGCGTGACGAGCGTGTCGATGGAGCTCGCGACGAAGACCCTCACACTCCGCTACGACACCGCGGTCATCGCGCGCGAGCGTCTCGTCAGCTCGGTGGAGCGGATCGTCGCCAACATCCAGCAGTGAGCTGATCGCGCACTTCGCGGACCCCATCGGCCATCTCATCGGCCGCCTGTCGTTCGCTCGTCCGCGCGTGCGCGATGGGTGCTTCCTCTACGTGAGCGATCGCGGCCTTGCGCGATGGATCCTCACGCGACGCGGGTACGTCGCGATCACCTTCGGACACGTGATCGTGTTCGCGATCGAGCCGACGCCACTGCTATGGCGGCACGAGCTCGTGCATGTCGAGCAGTACGAGCGCTATGGTCTCGCGTTCCTGCCTTTGTACTTACTTCTCTATGCGCGACATGGCTATAGCGCTCATCCCTTCGAACGAGAGGCGGTGATCCGCTCTAGGCTCGAAACATGACCCCCTTCGATATCGCCATCCTGGGCGGTGGCCCGGGTGGCTACGTCGGCGCGCTGCACGCGGGCGTCCGCGGCGCGCGCGTCGCGCTCGTCGAGCGCGATCGCGTGGGCGGCACGTGCGTGACGGTCGGCTGCATTCCATCGAAAGCGCTGCTCGACTCGAGCCACGCGTACTGGCTCGCGACGCACGGCACCGAGCACGGTATCCACGTCGATAATCCGCGCTTCGTCCTCGCCGAGGCGGTCGCGCGCAAGCAGAAGGTCGTCGACACACTCGTGTCCGGCGTCGAACAGCTCCTCAAGCTGCGCAAGGTCGAGCTCATCAAAGGCGAAGGCACGGTCGTCTCACCGACGCAGCTGCGCGTGAAGGCCGCCGACGGCGAGCGGACCATCGACGCGATGAGCGTGATCGTCGCGACGGGCTCGAAGGTCGGCATGCCGCCGATCAACGGGCTCGCCGAGGCGAAGCCGCTCGACAACGTCGGTGCGCTCGCGCTCACCGAGCTGCCGAAGCGCCTCATCGTCATCGGCGGCGGCGTCATCGGGATGGAGCTCGGGACGTTCTTCGCGGAGATCGGCAGCCAGGTCACCGTGCTCGAGATGCTGCCGCAGGCGCTTGCGTTCGCGGAGGCCGAGCTCGTGCGCATCCTCCTCCGCGCGCTCGAGCCGAAGGGACTCAAAGTGCTCACCAACGCCAAGGTCACCGAAGTGAATCGCAGCGGCACGACGGTCACCGTCACCGCGGAGATCGAAGGCAAAGTGCAGACGTTCGAGGGCGACGAGGTCCTGCTCGGCGCGGGCCGCGTCGCGAACTACTCCGGCGTCGAGCAGGCCGGCCTGACGACGAACAAACTCGGCATCACCGTCGACGAGCACATGCGCACGAACGTGAAAGGCGTGTGGGCGATCGGCGACTGCATCGGCGATCCGCGCTCGCCCAAGCTCGCCCACGTCGCGTTCGCGCAGGCGGAGGTCGCGGTCGACACGATCCTCGGCGAGGACGCGGTGATGAACTACGACGCCGTGCCGAACGTCGTGTACACGCACCCCGAGCTCGCGTCGGTCGGCCTCACCGAGGCGCAGGCGAAGGAGAAGTACGGCGACTCGGTGAAGGCCGCGCGTTTTCCGTTCGCCGCGTCAGGGCGCGCGCTCGCGCTCGGCGAATCGGCGGGCGCGACGAAGATCGTCACCGCGGGGAAGGATGGGCGCGTCGTCGGGGTGCACATCGCCGGGCCGCAGGCGTCGGAGCTCATCGCGGAAGCGACGCTCGCGATGCGCCTCGAGGCGACGGTCGAGGACCTCATCGCGACGATCCACGCGCATCCGACCCTCGCTGAATCGCTACGCGGCGCCGCGTTGAGCGTGATCGGAAAGCCGATCGACACCGCGCGATAGCCGTTTACGTGCGCTTAGACCTATGCGAACATACGTTCTATCGATTCATTGAAGGTCTGTCGCACGTGCGGCGTCGCCAAGCCACCGTCGGAGTTTCGTCTGCGGTCTCGGGAGACCGGAGAGCGCGACACGATCTGCATCTCATGCTCTCGGGCGTATCAGCACGACTGGTATGTGAGCAACCGCGACGATGTAATCGAGCGGGCGCACGCGCGCCGCAACAGGATTCGTGCTGAGAACCGTCTGCGTGCGTGGGCTTATCTCGGTGAACACCCATGCGTGGACTGTGGTGAGCGAGATCCCGTCGTGCTCGAGTTTGACCACGTACGCGGCGAGAAGAAGACAGAGATCTCGCGCCTAATCTCAGCTGGCGTGGCCTGGAGCACCATCGAGCTCGAGCTCGCGAAATGCGAGGTGCGCTGCGTCAACTGCCACATGCGCAGGACCGCACGCCAGCTCGGGTTCTTTGACGACAAGTCGGCCTATCGCCGCGTCGAAGATGAACCCGGAAGGTATCCGGCATGAGCGATCTGGGCACAGACCCGACTCAGTTCATCCGAACATGCTCGCGCTGCGGTCAGACGAAGCCAGTTGAGGAGTTCCATATCCGATATCGGTCCACAGGCGAGCGCCTGACTTGGTGTCGTGCTTGTATGGCCGAAGTCAAGAGAGCGTGGTATCTGCGGAACACTGAACATCAGAAAGAACTCGTAAGGCTTAACTGGGAACGCAGCACGCGTGAGAATCGCGACGCTATTTGGACTTACCTTGCGTCACACGCATGCGTGGACTGCGGTGAGACCGATCCTCTTGTCCTTCAATTCGACCACGTCGACCGGAAGCGAAAGGACATCGCCAAGATGATGCGAGGGGGGTTCGCGTGGACGACAGTCGAGCAAGAGATTGCGAAGTGTGAGATCCGATGCGGTAATTGCCATCGCCGAAAGACCGCGCGCGAGCAAGGCATCTACGACGTCAAGCACGCATACCTGAAGGTCGAAGACTCGATGTCGACCTATCGGGTATTCGATAATTAGTGAGCCTGGGCCGTTAGCTCAATGGATAGAGCGGAGGATTTCTAATCCTTCAGATGCGCGTTCGAATCGCGCACGGCCTACCGCCGTAGCCTTCAGCCGGTGGACATCCAGAGTGGGTACGCGCCAGCTGATGGCACTCACCTTTACTACGAGTTCGCGGGAAGCGGTAGTGACGTCATCCTTCTGCACCCGGGCCAGGCGGGGATCGAGATGTGGGATCCGCAGTTCGAGGAATTCGCGCGACATCACCGCACCGTCCGCTATGACGCGCGAGGGTTCGGTCGCTCGGAGCGACCCGACCGCGAGTACACGTTCTACGGCGATCTCGCCGCGGTCATGGACGCGCTCCACATCGAGCGCGCCGGGCTCGTCGGCTGTTCGCTCGGCGGCCGCACCATCCTCGACTTCGCCCTCGCGTACCCGGATCGCGTCGCGTGCATGGTGCTCGTCAACCCCGGGATGTCCGGCTACCAGTTCGTTCACCTCGACGACGTCGGTGCAGCGATACGCGCCGCGCGCGAGCGTGGCGATCGTGCAGCGATGGTCGACCTTGAGGTACGGACGTGGTTCGACGGCGTCGGTCGGAGTGCCGCGGACACCGATCCCGTCGTGCGAGCGAAGGTGTTTCGCGCTACGACTGAACGTAATGCGCGCGACCGCGCGCGCGGCAACAACCCGCCGTTCCGCGAGCTGGACGCGGCATCACGCCTCCGCGAGATCGGCGCTCCAACGCTCATCGTCGAGTCCGAGCTCGATCAGATCGACATCCACAACATCTGCGCCCAGCTCGCGATGGGCATTCGCGGCGCGGAGCGCGTCGTCATCCCCAACGCCGCGCACCTCGTCAACCTCGAGCGGCCGAAAGAGTTCGCGGCCGTCGTGCTGCCATTCCTCGCCGCGCACCCCTAAATCACGCGAGTGGCTTCTTCACCTGCGCCTGCGTCCACAGATCGTGGTAGTCGACCACCGGTTGGATCTGTGATGCGACCACGCTGCTTCCGAGCGATGTGATGTAGCGCGCGGTCGCGTACTTCCACGTCCGGTCAATGACGCGCTGCAGCTTCGCCCGCTCGACGCCATCCGCACCGACTGACAGCGGCCGTTCCTTCGCGCGCCATGGCTTGGGCGTCAGCCGCGCCCGGAAGGTCTTTTGGATGCGACACAGAAGGATGTACTTCTCATCCGAACCGAGCTCGCTCAGAAGCATTTGCACCTCGTCCGACGCGGGATCGAACTCCGCGCTCGTGCACAGGTAGCGCCAGCCGGCGAGTGTGCGGTAGGCGCGGAAGCCGAGGTCGGCGCGACGTCCGACGAGATCGCTGAGTGACTCTGGGACGATCGGCTCGCGCGGCTCATTGATCTCATCGCCGGTGTCGACGTCGACGAACATCGCGGCGTTCGCGTTCATCACGAGCGACCCGTATCCGTTCACCGTGACGCGCGCGGCTTCGCCGGCGGCACCACGCACCGACTCGACGTACGGTTCGAGCCGCTTGTCGGCGTGATATGCGTAGCCGGCGCGCGCAGTCTCTCGGCTCGCGAGCGCGTCGGCGAGCGCGCGGCGCGCCTGTTCGTGTGCTTCCATTTCCGCCTGCGCCTCGGACAGGTCGGAGACGCCCACGCCCGAGCGATAGACGCGCTTCCTCGTGCCCGGGTCACTGTCACCGATCGTCCGAACGATGCGGTAGATGCGGCCGCGGGCCGGTGCAAATCGCGCGGCATCGGGAAGCTTCGGCGCTGCCGGATCGTCGACCGGCAGGTCGTCGCCGTCGCGAGATCGCTTGCCGAACCAGCGCATCTACTCCAGCCTCACACGCACGGTCGGCGCGTCGGCGATGGCGAGCACGTTACCTCGGCCCAGCCCGGGGTCGACGTCGAAGAGGAGCGAGAGCGTCACGGGCCGTCCGACGGGGAACGACGACGGCCACATGTGCGGCGAGCTCGGATTGCCCGGGCCCTGATAGACGCCGCTCGCGGTGCTCGACGCAAGGTGCTCGACGCCGTTCGCGTCGATGAGCGTGAACTCGCTGGGCGAGAGCACCGCGCCTTCGGTCGCCTTGTTCGTCGCCGCCACGCTCACGATGTAGAAGACACCCTGCGCGCGCACCCCGCCTGAGTCCGGTGCGCGGCGCACACCGTTCACGACCCAGTCCCACCTCGTACCGCTGAATCGCTGGGATAGGTTCACGGTCGTGTACTGCGCGCTCGCCGGAGCGGCGCTGCGGATCGCGATGTACGCCGCGTACGTGACCATGCCGACGAGGAGCACGCCGATGATCGCGAAGCGCCAGCGCCACAGCGCCTCGCCGATGCTGAATCCCTCTTCCGTCGCCGCGGTCCTCGCCGCGGCGCGCGCTGACGTCGCCTGCGTGACCGGTGTGCGGTAGTGCGTCGTCCACGCCGCGGGCTCGCCCACGACGTTCGCGCCCGAACGCTGGCGGTTCTCTTCGAAGATGCGCGCGCGCAGTGTGTCCTCGGAGTGCTCGCGCTCGAGACGCTGGACGAGCTCGACATCGCGCGCCGCGAGCGCGGTCTCCTCGCGCCGCGCCGCGGGAACGACGACCGGCGCCGCAGGGCGCACTGGCTGTGGCTCGTTCGCGGCCGGCGCCGGGCCCAGGGACGGGTGGTACTTCGCGCCCTCCGCGCGGATCGCGACGTCGGGTTTGTACGCGCCGGCGAATTCGTCACCGGCATTGGGAGTGAGTGCCCAGGTGGGAAAGTCGGCGACCGCAAGCGTCGCGATGACGCGGCCGTCCACTTCGATCTCACGCGGACGCACGACGACCGCCGAGAACGGTCCGAGCTCGGCGAGGCGATGCCGCTCCTGCGCGTCGCCGTAGCTCACGAAACGGAGAAAGAGGCCGTCACGCGACGTGAAGCGCATATTCGGCCGCCGCACTCCACCTGGCTCGGCTCCGGTCGCGCGCTCCAGCTCGAGCTCCGCCTCGAACCAGCGCTCGACGGAAACGCCGGTCTCATCCCCGTGATGCACGCCCGAGCGCTCGACGATGAGCTGCGGACCGTGTCGCAGCACGACGTGATCGAGCGGGCCGACGGGGGGAAGCTCGCGATCGCGCGGCTCACGTGGATCGAAGAAGGTGACGAAGAGGCCCGTCTGCATCCCGGAGTGAAGCCTAGCGAACGGTTCTCCGAGCGAGCACGCCTACAGTAGCCACGTGGTCGCAAAGCAGCCGGACGCGTTCATCGCGGAGCTGTGGGACATCGCGAACGGACTCTTCATGCCGGACCATCCTTGGTTCAAGGGCATCGTCGAGCATCGCTGGACGCGCGAGCAGATCATCCTCGGTGAGATCCAGCACTACCTGCGGGTGCGGACGAACCCCATCTTCTTCGGCTACATCGTTACGAACGTCGCGAGCGAACGGAACTACGCGCTCATGGACGTCGTGATGGAGAACTTCATGGAGGAGCTCGGCGGCGAGAAGACGCACGTCGACATCATGCTGCAGTTCCTCGCGCACGCCGGCATCACGCGGGAGGAGGCGGACCGCGCCGACCCCGCGCCGGGGACGCTCGCCGCGATCGAGATGATCCGTTCGGGCTGCCAGAACCGCAGCGCGCTCGAGGGCATCGCGCTCCTCGCCTTTGTCGAGGCGATGCACGGCGGTCCCGACGGGGCGGCCGCGCGCGTCTTCCGCGAACTCACCGGGCATTACGGCTTTCCGCGCGAGGCCGCCGCGACGTACGAGCTGCACGCGGAGCAGGACACCGGACACGGCGATCGCCAGATCGCGATGGTCCGCGAGTACGCGCGCGACGAGGCGACGCAGGAGAAGTGCCGCCGCGCAGTTCGGCTGGGCTGCGAGGCGTTCAACTTTGAGTGGGACGGCCATGTCCAGGCGATGACCGGCAAGCGAGACATGTACTGGAGCGGCAAGACACCCCTGAAGCTCTGGCACCCCGAGGTCCGGCTGCCGCGCGACTGAGGGAACCCTGCGGCCCCATGTCTGTATAGGTCGTATGAGCCGAGTGGCCCTGCGTCTTCTCGCGCTCGTGGCGACGTTGAGCCTCGTCGCGTGCGAGCAACCGGCTGCCGGCCCGAGCGCATCGACCGCGCCGACCATTTCCGAGCGATCGCCTACGCCTTCGCCATCAACGCTGCCGCGAGCCGATGAGTCACGGACGATCACCGACGCGTTGATGCGCGCAGGCGTCAGCGTGGACCGAGTGTTCCCCTCGAAGTTCGACTGGCTGTTCGGTGACGCCGCGCCCCGCACGGGTACGTTCACCGGATACCTCGACAGCCAGCAGGTCTGGGCTGACGTGCACTTCTTCGAGCGGACTGTCTCGGACATCACTGTCTGTGCACAGCAACCCCCGAGTAGCGAATGGATGTTCACGGTCAGCGTGAAGGGCCAGCCGCAGACCCTCGGAAACAGCCGGGGCACCGGAGCGGCAACGGCGCCGCTCTACTTCGCGATGAGCGAACGCTACTTCGTGATCGCTTCGAGTCCTCGCGTCGTGAGCGCGCTCAAGTCGTCTCTCGGTCTTTTCGATCCGACCTGCTGATCACAAAAGGCCAGGTCGACTATCCGCGCCGGCGCAGCAGCATGCCGAACATCATCACGTGCGTCACGATCCCAGCGGGCACGATGACGATCGGCACGTAGTAGGCCGCGCCGAGCTGCGTCGGTACAGCCGACGTCGCGCCTTGCACGAACGCGTTCGCGAAGTCGGCGAGACCCTCGACGTTCATGACCCACACCAGCGGGATCGCGAAGGGCCATCTCGCACGCAGTGCCGTGATCGATAGGAGCGCGAGCACGCCGGCGATCGCCGTGCCGATCCCCGCAGGGGCCGCGAAGCTCTGCGGCAGATCCGGCGAGGGCACACCGGGCGCGAGGAAGACGAGCCCGATGTAGCGGAGCGCATGGAACGCGAGCAGCGGCTGAAGGGCAGTCTCGAGCGGCAGGCCCGCGAGCCGCGGCGCGACGAACCAGCGTGCGAGCAGTGTGAAAGTGATCAGCGCCAGCAGGACTTGGATCGGAAAGACGGGATTGGTCAGAGCGGCCATCCCTTCGGCAGCTCAGCGCGGAGCTTCGCGTACTCCGGATCGCCGGCGTACTTCTTCTTATAGGTTTTGAGGAGATCGATCAGCTCTTCCTGATCCACCTCGAGAACGTTGGAGACCATGCCCGTGGTCTCTTCGAAGCCGAGGCTTCAGTTGCCCCTTCAGCCTTTCATCCGATTCATGACGTTGCGATCGTGCGCGTTCACGACGACAACCTATACCTCGGTGAATCCGACGCGGTGCGTGCTCATCGCCTCGACGACCGGCGCCGGCGTGCCGTCCGCGCTCATGCGCACGCGCACGCGAAACAGCACGCGCCACGTCTCGTGCTCCTTCACCGCGACGAAGATCACGAACGCGTTCTCGATCTCCTCGCCGGGCGCGGCCTCGACCCGCAGCGTCTGCTCGACCGTTGCCTGCTCCACCACGAGGGCGTTGAGGTCGACCGGATCGGAGCGGAAGCGGCTATGCGGCGCGCGTACGGCGACGAGTCGGACGTGGTCGCTGCCGACGTTGGTCACGCGCCAGCGGATCCGCCACGCGCCGTTCACGCGCACCGCGTCGCGCGCTTCCAGCCGCAGGATCGGCTCGCTCACCGGATGTCCTTGAAGTAGTACGTCGTCGGCGCGAGCGTGCCATCGGGCATCGCCGCGTATCGCGGGATCTCGCCGGCGCGCGTCCAGCCGAGCCGCTCGTACATGACCGCGGCGTCGCTCCCACTGATCGTGTCGAGCACGAGGAGCGTCCGCCTGCGCCGGCGCGCCACATCCTCGAGTGCCGACATGAGCGCACGGCCGAAGCCTTTGCGCCGCATGCTGCTGTGGACGAGCACCTTGGCGACGTCAGCGCGATGGCGTTGATTTGGGTATTGCGCGAGCCGCAGCTGCGCCGTTCCAGCCGCGCGTCCCCCTTCCCCGCGAAGAAGGACGACGACGATGTGGCCCGCGGCTATCTCGCCCGAGAGTTCTCGCCACCATGCCGTTGCGTCCTCGTGCGTGAATGGCATGACGAACCCGACCGAGGCGCCGTCTTCGACCGCGTCGACGAGCAACGTCGCGAGGTCGGGGATCGCGCTCACGAACGTGCGCTCGTTCAGCTCTTCGACAGCCCAGGACGCTTTCATCGGAACTGCGGCATGACGTCCTGCGCGAACGCCCCAAGGGACGCCCAGTCGTATGGGCCCGCGCGCAGTGCGATGTTCAGCTGCTCCGCGCCCGCGTCGCGGTACGCGGC
>VBJD01000050.1 GCA_005887995.1 Chloroflexota bacterium | reverse complement strand
AGGAGCCGGCTCTCATCGATGAGCGGCGCGGCGTCCGGCGGCAGCGGCGGCGCCGCGAACTCCGCGACCTGGCGCCGGGCCGTCGCAAGGATCTGGGCACTGCGGTCGATGAGCTTGCGCTTCGCCTGAAGTGAGTTGAGCTGGCCTTCCATTGTCATCCGCCGACCCATCGCCGTGGCGTGCTCGTCGGTCGCGCCGAAGATCTCTTCACGCTGGAAGTTCCCCGGATTCTTCCGGACCTCCTCGACCTTCGCCTTCACCTGATCCTCGCGAGACTTGAGGCGGTTGACCTCGGTCTGCGTGGACTCGATGAGGAGGTCGAGCTCGCGGATCTCGGCCGTGACCTTCTGCTGCTCGGTCGCGATCTCCGCGAGAACGCTCGGCGCCTCGGTGCTCAATTGCCCATCTCCGGGCCCTTGATCCATCCCTGGCGTATGGCGTAGACGACCGCCTGCGTGCGGTCGTTGACCGAGAGCTTGCGAAGGATGCTCGACATGTGGTTCTTCACGGTCTGCTCGGAGATCGCGAGCGCGTACGCGACCTCCTTGTTCGTCATGCCCTGCGCGATGTTGTCGAGGATCTGCACCTCGCGCGGCGAGAGCGGCGCGAACACGTGCGACGAGCCGGGCCCGTACACCGACAGCTCGCGGAATTCCGCGAGCACCTTCGACGCGACGGCGGGCCGGCTGAAGACCTTCTCGTTGATGATGAACTGGCCCGCGCGCGCCTTGCGGATCGCGTCGACGAGCTCGGCCGGGTCGACATCCTTGTTCAGATAGGCGGCCGCGCCGGCGCGGATCGCCTCGAAGAGCGTCTGCTCCTCGTCCTTCGCGGTAAGGATCACGACGCCGACGCTCGGCAGCTCGCGGCGCACGCGCTGGGTGACCTTGATGCCCGACAGGCGCGGGAGGTCCGCCTCGATGACGAGCACGTCGGGCTCCAGCTCGAGCGTCTTCGTCACCGCTTCCTCGCCGTCTGACGCGGTGCCGACGAGCTCCATCTCGGGTTCTTTCTCGAGCACCTGCCCGATGCCCATCGCGGTGAGACGGCTTGAGTCGACCAAGAGCACGCGGATCGCGCGGTCGGATTTCTCAGGCAAGCCGCCTTCCTCTTTCTGCGTGCTCACGCTCGCTTTCGCTCACTCGCACGCTCCCTGCGGTCGCTGAAGAGAGGCCCCGTCCCCTCGGGCCCTTGCCCTTGAGGCTCATCGAGCTTCGTTGGAAGCAGCAGTGTAACGGCGGTCCCCTTTCCCGGCAGCGATTGGATCTGCAGTGAACCGCCGATGAGCTCAGCTCGTTCGCGCATCGCGAGCAGGCCGACCGACTTCATGCGCCGCGCTGCCTTCACGAGGTCGAAGCCGACGCCGTCATCCGTGACGTGGAGCGCCCACGTCTGCGACGACCGTTGCCACACGACGCCGACGGTGTTCGCCTGCGCATGCTTGTGCACGTTCTGCAGGGCCTCCTGGAGGATGCGGTAGACCGCGAGCTCGTGCGCTGGCGAGAGATCGGTCTCCGTCGTCTCGAGCGTGCAGAGGATCTTGATGCCGCAGCGTGACTCCCACTCGGCGGCGTAGTTGCGCAGCGCCTCGGCGAGCCCGAGCTCGGTGAGCTCCGGCGGACGCAGGTCGTAGATCATCGCGCGCACCGAGTCGAGGGACTGCTTGAACTGTCCCCGCAAGCTCGCGAGCTCAGTCTTCAGCGTCTGGCGCACCTCGCTCGGTGCTCGCTCGGCGACGCGCTCGAGGTATTCAACTTCGAAGATCGCGTTCGCGAGGACCTGCGCCGGTCCGTCATGGACGTCGCGATACAGTCGCTGCCGCTCCGCCTCGAGGCTTTCGAGCACGCGCTGGGCGACTTCCAGCGTGCCCTCGCGCGGCCTGCTCTCAGGCGCGATGCCTGATCCGAGCAGGAACGCGGCGCTCGACTCGAGATGCTGGACGATGAGCTGCAACTGCTTGAGCCGACGGTACGCCTTCTGCGTCCCCTCGTCTGGCTCGCCGTCCTTGGTGTCGCGCGACTGCGTCTCGGCGGTCCGCTGGTACGCGCGCGCGTACTTGTCGACCTGTTGCCGCGTGCGGCGCACGTCCCGACGAAGCGCGTCGACGATCGTCTCGAACTGTGCCTCGAGATCGTCGCCGTCCTTGATGAGACGCGCCGGTTGCGTGTTCGTGCGCGAAGTATATGGACGCATCTTCACGGTGCGGCGATGAGGACGAACGACTCCGACGAGGCGATGACGCGCCATCCGAGCTCTCGCGCGCGCACGGCGACCGGATCGCTCGGCACGACGAGGAGCGCACGCACGCCGCGGCGCGTCACCGCGTCGCGCCAGCCCTGCTTCGCCGTGACGATGCGCTGATAGTCGTCGAGCACCGCGCCGCGGTACTGGAACAGACGTCCGTCGACGAACACCGGCGTCGCCGGCGCGTTCCAGATCAGCCAGCCGCCCCACTCGTATCGCGCGAACAGGCCGTCTCCATGTGGTATCGAATCCAGCGCCGCTCGCGGATACGCGCGCTCGTCGGGCGCGCGAGGTGCGATGGCGACGGCCATCGCAGCGATGGCGACAGCCGCTGCCGCGAGGAAGGTGCTCGCGGGCCGCGATATCTGGGCGGTGGCGCCTCTCGTTGCGAACGCCAACGCCCACGCCACGCGCTCCGCGAAGAGCGGTGCGACCGCGATGGCGAGCAAGGGCGCCTGCCGCGCCGCGGTGAGCGACAGGAAGGCGACCGGGATGACGATCACCGCCTCGCGCGGGTCGATGCGCGGCCCGGCCAACACGCTCGCGATCAAGAGGGCAAGCGTCGCGGCGTAGGCCACGCCGAGCGGAGTGCGTACATCGACGACGTTCCACTCCTGGATGTCGCGCGGCGGTGACAAGAAATGCGAGCCGGGAGCGGTCCAGGTCGCGATGCCGGCGGGGGTCGCGAGCGTGACCGCGAGCGTGGCGAGCGCGACGGCGATGTACTCGCGGCGGCGGGCGACGTCGCGGAGCGCGCCCTCGATGCAGACAAACCCGGTGAGCACCGCGCCCAGCGCGAACGACCCGTGCACGTTCGCCCAGACTCCGACGAGCGCTGTGCACGCGACGAGCGCCCGCCAACTGCCCGCCCGTCCCCGCCGCAGTAGATAAAGGAGTGCGGCAAAGAGCACAAAGCCGGCGAGCTCTGGCCGGTCGACCGCGACGGCGCGGGTGAGAAGCAGCGCCGGCATCGTCGCCAGCACGACCGCGAGCGGGCGCTGCACGCGTCCTGATGCGTCAAGCGCGACGATCGCGATGAGCGTACCGACAAGGACGACCCGTAAGAGCGCGACGCCCCACCAGCCCGCGACGGCATACGAGAGGTAGAGGACGACCTGCCCGAGCCATTGATCGGTGCTGACCGGCGCGCCACGCACCGTCCACGAGAACAGGTCGCTGCGCACGATCCCCTGCGCGAGCGTCTCGCGACCGGTCGCGAGGTGCCACCACACGTCGGTGTCGTTGATCGGCTGCACCGCGGCGAGCGCGCCAGCGAGCGCACCGACCAGGAACGGCACGACAAGCCGCGTCATCGGATGAGCACGACGGCGATCGCGTCCCGGAACGCGACGCGCCAGCCGCGCTCCGTCGCGCGGACGGCGATGGGATCGCTCGGACGCACGAGCATGGCCTTCACGCCATGCCTTGCGACGACGCTCTCCCACCCGGGATGCGCGCCGACGATGGCGCGATAGTCCGCGAGGACGTCGGGCACGTACGGAAAGAGCCGACCGTCGATGAAGACCGGCGTGCTCGGCTTCGCGTAGAGGAGCCAGCCACCCCAGTCGTACTGGTTGAAGACGCCCGCGCCCTCGGGGACGGCCGCCAGCGCCGCGCGCGGGTACGTCGATTCGTCGACGTGCGCGTCCAGGACCGCGATCGGAAGGAACGCCAGCAGCGCGATGAGGAACGCGCGCGTGCGCCCTAGGTTCGCCTCTGGCGCCGCAGGCGAGCGGTCGCGCAGCCCCGCGATGGGATCGGGCCAACGCGATGCAAAGAACGGCACCGCAGCGATGGCGAGCAGTGGCGTGTGCCGCGTCGCCGTGAGCGCGACGAGTGCGACCGGGACGAGCACGAGGGTCTCGCGCAGTGTCGCGCGCCGCCCGAGCGACGCGGTCGCGATCACGAGCGCAAGCGTGATGAGGAAGAACGCGCCGGGGAGCGTGCGCGCGTCGGGCGCACCTTCTTCGGCGATGAAGCGCGGCGGCGCGAGGAAGTGGCCGCCCGACGACGTCCATGCGTCAAGGCCGGAGGGCCCCAGCAGCGTCGCGAGCACCGCGAACGAAGCGATCGGGACGAAGCGCCATCGCTCAGGCTTCTCTTCGATCGCGCGTGCGGCGCACGAGGCGAGGATGAGTCCCAGCCCCAGCGCGTACGAGCCATGCAGCTGAGCCCAGACGAAGAGCAGAGGGATCGTGAGCAGTAGCTCGCGGTCTCCGCCGCGCAGCAACCGGATCATGAGCGCGAAGCAGACGAGGCCCAGCAGCTCCGGTCGATCGGTCCACGCGAACCGCGAGAGGAGGATCGCAGGTAGGGCGGCCGCGGCCGCGACGATCGGTGCGCGCGGGCGCGCGCTCATCGCGGCGTCGACGACCAGTGCCACGAGCGCGAAGACCGCGAGCGCGCGCAGTGCGAGGATGCCCGGCCACCCCGCAGCGGCACGCGCGACGGCGAGGACGAGATCCCCGAGCCATTGATCGGTGAAGACCGGCTCACCGCGCGCGGTCCACGAGAACACCTCGACGCGCGGCAGATCGCCGGCGAGCGTGAGGCGCCCGGTCTCGACGTGCCAGAAGAGATCGGAGTCGTTGATCGGCTGCAGCGTGACGAGGTACGCGAACACGACGCCGAGGAACAGCGCGAACGGGGAGACCCGCATCACGGCCTGGACAGCATCACCCAGCGGGCGTCCTCACCGAGCACGCGCCAGCCGTCCTCGCGCAGCGCACCGACGAGCGGACGGTCGGGACGCAGGAGAACGAGCGCGATGTCCCACTTCTTCAGCACGTCGCGATACCCGGGTGCGAGCGCGACAACGCGCTGGAACTCGCTCAGCACGTCGGGAACGAAGACCGCCTCGCCGCGCCCGTCGATGAACGTCGGGTACGTCGGGGCGTAGCGGATGAGGTAGCCACCCCAGTCGTATTCGTTCAAGAGATGCGGGCGTCCCTGTAGCGAACCCAGCAGCGGGACCGCGCCGACGGGATACGCGCCCAGATCGGGCTCGCGCGGCGCGGCGAGCGCCGCCTCGAGCGCGAGCGCGACAGCGAGAACGACGACGATCGCGAGCCCGATGACGCGCGGCACGACTGGTGCGACGATCCGCGGTCGGCCGATCGCGTCGGGCACCATGGCGGCGACGAACGGCGCGAGCACCATGCACGCGTATGGCGTCTCGCGTTGTATCGCGAGCGCGAGCACAGTGAACGGTGCGATGAGCCCGGGCCACAGCAGCGGCGCGCCCAGCCGTGCAGCGATGCCCTCGCGCCCGCGCAGCATCGCGGCGGCGATCGCCGCGAGCAGGAGGGTCGCGAAGACGAGTCCCGCGCCGCTGAGAACGTCGAGCGCGCGGTCCTCGACGATCCACCCGGGGAGCAGCGCGCCGTACGCGGCGGCACGCGCGACCGCACCGCCGCCAGCCGGGTTGAGCTGCGTCGCGACGACGCACGCGACCAGCGTCGCAAGCGCCGGGACGCGCATGCGTCGCTCGCCCTCGAGCCAAGCATCGATCGCGAAGATCGCGACGGCGACGAGTCCGATGACGAACGCGTTGTGCAGATTCGCCCACAGCACGAACACGAACGGCAGCGCGACCAGGGCACGCGTGCGTCCTTCAAGGCGCCACGCGAAGAGCAGGTCGAGGACGAGCGGGAACAGCGCGAGCGTGAAGAGCTGTGGCCGATCGCCCCAGACCATTCGCGACACGAGGATCGTGCCCAGGACCGGTACCGCGGCCCAGCCGAGGTGCGGCTGCACGCGGAGGGTGATGCGCGCGGTGAAGAACGCGGCGAAACCGACGAGGACAGCACGCAGGATGTCGAGGCCGAGCCATCCGAGCCCCGACGAGTCGGTCCCGCTGAACGTCCCAGTGACGAGCTGTGGCCCGTACGCGGTCGACATGACCACGTCGCCGAGCCACGCGCCAGTGTTATACGTCGCACCCGCGCGCGTGAACGACCACATGTCCGTCGTGAGGACCATGCCGTGCGAGATCGTCCAGTCGCCCTGCTCCAGGTGCCAGAACATGTCCGAGTCGGCCGGCGCTTGCAGCATCGCCAGCGCCGCGGCGAGGAACGCGAAGAGGAACGCCGAGAGTGTCGTCGCGCGCATCAGCTCGCGCCGCCGCAGCGCAGGTCGAGCTCGCCGACGATCGGGAAGATCTTCACCGTGCCCCGCTCGATCGGCGCGCCGAGCCACGCGGGCCGCGGACCGCCCCGATACAGCTCGTCATACGCGCTGAAGTGCGCCTCTTCGAGAACGAGGGAGCGCGCGTTCACCGTCGACGCGACGCATGCCGCCAGGCTCGGGCCGTCGGACGGCGTGACGACCGCGCTCCGGCCCGAGAGCCAGCGCCACGCGGCGCCGTCGATCGCGAGGAACGTTCCCGGTGGGATCGCGTCGAGCGCCGCCGATCGCGTGCGCGCTCCGACGTTGAAGACCGCATCCCACTGCATGACCGCGAAGAGCGAGATGACCGCGACGAGACCGACCACCCCGATCGTCCAGCCGCGCACGGCCATCGGCTCGCGCGCGGCGAGGAGCCGCTGCGCGCCGGAGATCGCGATCGCGACGCCGAACGGGAAGAACGCGGCGAGCGAGTGGAAGTACGAGCCGCGCGTCGAGTGCAGTGTCCACACGAGGGACTCCGCCGCGAAGATCAGCAGCGCCAGCGATGTCCACGCGCGCACGTGCGCATGTGCCCATAGCACCCGCACGCCGATCGCGAGCGGCACGGCGAGCACGAGCCCATAGCTGAACAGGAACGTCGCCGCGTTCGCCCCGAGCGCCGCGACACGGGCGCCGACCACGTCCTGCAGCGGCGCGGTGAAGATCGTGTCCGACACGCCGCGCACCGCGAAGAAGTCCTCGTAGCGGACGAGGAGCGCCGTGCGAGAGACGAGGCCCGCCGCGGGGCCGATGGAGAGGTCGCGCGCAAGCCACGCGCCGCCGATCGCAAGCGCGACGAGTGCCCCTGCGACGCCGGCCCCGCGGCTGCGCCGGCGTAGCGCAAGCGCGACGAGCGCGAGGCCGAACATCGCGCCTTCGGCGCGCACGAGATAGAGCAGGCCGACGGCGAGACCCGCGAGCGCGCCTGCGATCACGCCGCCTTGCGCTGCGCGCGCGAAGACGATGAAGAAGAGCGTGCCGAGAAGTGCCGCCGGCGCGAAACCGTCGACGCTGACCCACGCGGGCGCGAACACGCCACCGAGTCCGACGACCGCGCCGGCGATCAGCGATCCGTTCACCGAAGCGCCGAGCGCGCGCGCCGCCGCATACGTCGCAGCCGGCAGACACGCCGCGATGACGACGATCGCGAGCTGCGCCGCGCGGAAGTCGCCGAGCAGCGGCCCGAAGAGCGCGATGCCCGCGCCCTGAAACACGGTCGCGAGCGGCATCCAGAAGCGATGACTCACCACCGGGAGCGGACCGAGCTCGATCGGGTTCCAGATGAAGTCGGCAGTGAGGCCGAGGCCGCGCGCGAATCGCGAAGCGACATTCACGTAGTAATAGGCGTCGGTGTAGCCGGGTTGCGCGACGACGACCGCGGAGGCGATGCGCACGGCGACAGATGCGAGGGTCAGCAGGGCGAGCCGCCGGAAGAGGGCCTCCTGCATTCAGCGAGCGAGTCTAGTCACGCGCTCTCGCGCGAGGTCGGTGATGAACGCCGCGGCTCCGATCGCGAGGAACGGACGCGCCGGCAACGCGAACCGGCCCTCGGCCCAGAGCGGATAGGAGAAGACCCATGTCGCCACGATGACGAGAAGCGGCATCCACGCGGTCCCGCGTCCGCGCCGCCCCAGCCGCAGCGCGCCGACGATGCCGAGCGCGAGCAACATGATGTTCACGACGACCCAGACGACCGTCGCAGCGACGCCGACGTGCTCGGGCCGCAGGGGCACGTCGCCGGCCCAGAGCTGCGCGGACCGGTAGACGCCGCGCCCGAGGAAACCGAGCGGATCGTGCGCGATGAGCGCGAGTGCGCGCTGCCGCAGCTGGTCGTCGAGCGTCACGAACGCGCTCGCCTGCGCGACGCGATCGCTCACCGCGTCGAAGCGCGCGAGGTCGGCGCGGCCCGCATCCGCCTGCGCGCGTTCGAACGCGTCGAGATCCGCTTCGTCGCGGCCCTGGAAGTAACCGAGCCAGAGCTGCGCGCCGGTGCTGCCGACCACGGGACGTCCGAACGCGCGCTCGACATATGCGACGTATGGCGAGAGCGCGACGACGAACGTCAGTGCCGCGACCACGAGCGAGGCGCGAACAGCACGGCCGCGCGTCAGCGCGACAGGGATCGCCGCGACCGGGAATGTGAACGCGACGAACGGGCGCACCAGCGTCGCCGCGGCCGCGAGCGCGCCCGGCGCGATCCCGTCGAGGCCGCGAGGTCCGACACGCGCGACCGTGACGACGCCGGCGAACGCGACGACCGTCGCCAGCAGATCCGACAATGCGTGCGCGGCGAAGAACGCGAACGCGGGATGGAGCGCGACCAACGCGGCAGCGAGACGCGCCGTGCCAAGGCCGGCTAGGGTCGCCATGAAGCCGCCGACCATGAGCACGAGGAGCGCGAGGAGCGCCGCCTGCGCGACCGCGATCGGCCACATCGCGCAGCCCGCGATGCACAGCGGGGCGAGGAACAGCGGATAGCCGGGGAAGCGCAGCGGCTCGGGGATGAACGACTCGGCCCCGGTGGCGCGCGTGAACTCGCCGCGCTCGACGAGACCGCGGGCGAGCGCGAGGTACTGCACCTGGTCGTCGCGCGAGGGATCCCACTGCGGCGCGAGATAGATGCCGTACGCGACCGCGAAGAGTGCGGCGAGGATCGCGAAGAAGACGACGACGCGGTCGGGTCGAGCGACCAACGGATGGACGGTAGCAATCTATGCTCGCCGCGTGCGTCGCGGCCGCGTCGCAGCCTTCATCGCCGCGGCGCTTTACGCCGCCGTCGTGCTCGTCGCGTGGTCGAGCATCCAGGATGTCAATGACTACGCGGGACTGGTCGCGGGCGCGCGGGCGATCCTCGCCGGCGAGTCCCCGTACGACGCAACGACCTGGCCGACCGCGTGGCAGCACCTCGGCACGCAGCGCCCCGACACGGCGGTTTACGGATATCCCGCGTGGATCGCGCTCGTCTTTCTGCCGCTCGCGCCGCTTCCGATCTGGCTCGGCTCGCTCGTGTTCACCGCGGGAACGCTCGCCCTCGCGACGCTCGCAGCGCGGTCGCTCGCGCGAGCGGTCGACGCGCCGCCGATCGCGGCGACACTTCTCGCCACCGCGAGCTGGCCAGCGTTCCTCGTGTTCCTCCAGGGCCAGTGGGCGTACCTGCTCCTCGCGCTCTCGATCGCGACATATCGGGATCTCGCCCAGCGGCGCGATCGTCGGGCCGGCGCATGGTGGGCCATCGCTGTGCTCGTCAAGCCGCAGCTCTTCGTCGTGGGCTCGGCCGCGCTTGCTGCGTATCTGGTGCGCGCGCGCCGCTGGTCGGCGATCGCGACGGCCACGCTCGTGTCGATCGTCGCCGTCGTCGTCTCAGCGCTCCTCCTCCCTGGCTGGTGGACGCCCTGGCTCGGGGCGGTCGTGGCGCGGCGGCTCGTGCGCTCGACGCAGCAGCCGACCCTCGCCGGCCTCGCGGGTGACATCGCCGGCGACGCGTGGCCTCTTGCATGGGGCATCGCGATCGCCGCACTCGCGCTGCTGATCGTCTGGAGCGCGCGTCGCGCGCCGGAGCATCGCGGGGCGATAGCGTTCGCGGGATTCCTCTCGCTCTCGATCGCGTCGGCGCTGTACTCCTGGAGCTACGACCAGTACCTGTGCATCGCCGCAGGGATCGTGGCGATCGGCGTCGCGGCGCCGCCCGCGCGGCGCAGCGTGCTGATCGCGACGCTCGTGCTCTTCATACCCGTCGCGCTCGCGCTCTGGCTGTCGGCGTTCCCGCGCTACCACGACACGGGCTCCGGCCTGCTCCCGCCGCTCGCGATCGCGCTCGTGGCGTTCGCCGCGGCGCGCTCCCGCTAGCGCCGGCCGACGCGCTCCTCGTGCGGTGTGCGCACGTATACGATCGCGCCGACGACGATGAGGGAGAGCACGCTGACCGCGCGGTCGACGACGGCGACGGCGATGGCGTCGGACTGCGCGAGCCCGAAGCCCTCCGTTAGCACGTAGACCATCGCGATCTCGACGAAACCGAATCCCGCCGGCGTGAGCGGCACCGTGGTGAGCAGCGAGGTCGCGACGGCGACGAAGACGACGCCCGACAGCGGAAGATCGAGCCCGAGCGCGGTGAGGACGAAGAAGAGACGCAGCGCCTCGCAGCTCCAGATGATCACCGTGAGCGGGCCCGCCACGGGCAGCGCGCGGAAGCTGTGGAGCACGCCTTCGCGGAAGAGCCGACCGATGCGTCGCACCTCTCTTGGGAAGAAGCGTGCGAGCCGCGGCGCGACCCAGTACACGGCAACGAGCGCGACCAGGATCGCGACGAGCAGCGCCGCGCCGGTGAGGTACACGACGCGCAGGTCGGGGAGGAACGTGCGGCCGAAGGCGACGTACCCGCCGACGATGAGAAGAACGAACACGACGAGCAGGTCGAGCAGCCGCTCCGCGACGACGACGCCGACGGTGCGTGAGAGCGAGACGCCGAAGCGCTGCTTCACGAGGAACGAGCGGTAGAGATCGCCGAGCTTCGCCGGGACGATGCAGTTCACGAACCAGCCGAGGAAGAGGATCCGGAGCAGGTCGCGCCAGGACACCCGCGCGCCACTAGTGCGCAGCAAGACGGACCAGCGCCATGAGCGCAGCGGGAACGTCGCGTAGTACACGAGGAGCGCGAGCACGACGTAGTAGGCCTGCGATCTCGCGAGCGCGCGACCGGCCTCATCCCAGTCGACGTTTCGCGCGAAGATCGCGATGAGCGCGAGCGGGATCAGCGTCGAGATGAGCTCGCGCCAGCCGAACAGCGTGCGGCGGACGGCGACGTCGTCGGTGTGCGCCGCCTCCTCGGCAAGCTGTTCGATCGTCGGGTCCTCGACGTGCGAGGCCCCGCGTCTCAGGCGCGGCTCTTCGTCCGTCGTCTACCCAGCCACTTGCGGAATACGTCGTAGCGCGTCGCGAGATGGATCGCGCTGCCGGTGAGACGGCCATTCACCTGGCCGGTGCGAAGCGACGCAATGAATGAGGCCTTATCGGCGAAGTCGTCGATCTCGAGCCACGCGCGGCCGATCTCTGAGACACGATGCGCGTCGCTCGCGACCGCACCTGGGATGTTGCGCTCCTTCGCGAACGCCTCCGCCCGCCGGTTGTCCGCCGCGAACGCTTCGCGCGCGTTGAAGATCTCGATGCAGTCGATCTGCTGCCAGACGCGCTCCAGCGCGGAACGTCGGATGTGATAGAGCCGGTTGCGGCTAAAGGGGTGCGGCACCGAGACGACGCCGCCCTGCTCCTTGATCCGCGCGATCGTCTCCTCGGCTGACAGGTCGCGCGGGATCGGCTTCTCGAGGAACAGACCGATGATCTCGCCGTCGCGGCTCGAGACCTCCTCGCCGACGATCACGCGGAGCTGATCTCTCGCGATCTCTTGAAGCCGGAGACCGCCTTCGATGGTGTTGTGATCCGTCGCGCACACGACGTCGATCTTCGCTGCGAGGAGCGCCTTCAGCTGCTCAGTCAGCGGCGTGCGGCTGTCGGGCGAGTACTCGCTGTGCGTGTGCATGTCGATGCGAAGGCGTTTGCGCTCGGGGTCGGCCACACCGGCATCGTGCCACACCGCGAGCTGACGCTCCGCCGATACATCCCCGCGGTAGCCTGTCGGTGCGTGAGCGACGTCGACGATCTTCAGCGGCGTATCTCCGACAAGGACGCGAAGATCGCCGTCGTCGGGCTCGGCTACGTCGGGATTCCGGTCGCGGTCTCGTTCGCCGCCGCGGGCTTTGACGTCGTCGGCGTCGACCAGAAGCGCGAACGCGTCGACGTCCTGAACGCCGGCCGCCTGCCACTCGCCACGAACGAGCCTGGACTGGAGCCGCTACTCACGGCGGCGCGCTCCGCCGGCCGGTTCCGTGCCACGACCGACGAGCTGGCGCTCCGGGATCGCGACGTCGCGATCATCGCGGTCGACACACCCGTCGCCGATCATCGGCCCGACACGCGCCAGCTGGCAGGGGCCTGCCGCGTCGTGGCGCAGCACGTCATGCGCCCGGCGGTCGTCGTCGTCGAGTCGACCGTCGCGCCGCGCACGATGCGCGAGCTCGTCGCGCCGATCTTCGGCGAGGGCGTCTTCCTCGTGCACTGCCCCGAGCGGGTGCGTCCGGGACGTCTCGTGCGCAACCTCCGCGGGATGGCCCGGCTCGTCGGCGTCGCCGACCCGCAGGTCGGCGTCCTCGGCACCGAGCTGTACCGCAACATCGTGCAAGCCGACCTCGTCGTGAGCGACTGGGAGACGGCCGAGGTCATCAAGACGGCGGAGAACGCAGCGCGCGACGTGCAGATCGCGCTCGCGAACCAGCTCGCGATCATCAGCGATCACGCGGGCGTCGACGTACGCAAGGTCCGCGAGCAGATCAACCGGCTGTGGGCGGCCGAGCCGCTCATCCTCGAGCCCGGCGCCGGTGTCGGCGGCCACTGCCTGCCGAAGGATCCGTGGCTCCTCGTCTCGGGCCTTCCCGCCGACGCATCGCGCGCGCTCGTCGAGGGGGCGCGCGCCCTGAACGAGAGCATGCCGGCGCACGCGTCGGCGATCGTCGCGCGCGCGCTCGGGGATGCGGGCGTCGTTGCGCGAGGCGCGCGCGTCGCGGTGCTCGGGCTCACCTACGAGGCCAACTCCGACGACGAGCGCAACGCCCCCGGCCCGCGCGTGGCCGCGGAGCTCGAGCGATCGGGGATGACCGTCGTGCGACACGATCCCTTCGTCACGAAAGACGATGTCGTCGCGGCGCTGCGCGGCGCCGACGCCGTCGTCGTCGTCGTCCCGCACGCGCGCTACCGCGAAGCCGATTGGGACGCGCTCGGCGCCGCGATGCGCCATCGCGTCTTCGTCGACTGCAGACGCGCGTTCGAGGCCGATGCGCTCCGCGGGATCGGCTTCAAGTACCGCGCGCTCGGGGTGGCAGCGCTGCGCTGAGCGCGTCCCACCAGCGCCGCACGATCGCGCCGAAGTCGAACTCCCGCACGGCCCACGCTCGTCCTCGTTCGCCCATCGCGCGTGCCCCGGCCTCGTCCGCCGCGAGCCGGCGGATCGCGGCCGCCAGCGCGGCGGGATCCTCGGGAGCGACCGCGATGCCGCAGCCCTCGCGCTCGATGAACGCAGCCATCTCGCCGCGCCCGCAGAAGATCACCGGACGGGCGCACGCGAGCGACGGCAGCACCTTCGCCGGACGCGTCGCGACGAAGAGCGCGACGTCGCGCAGCGGCGCGATCGTGGCGCGTGCGAACGCGAGATACGCGGCGACGCGATCGGGTGGCACGGCGCCGACGAAGCGAATGTTGTCCAGGCCGAGCGCTCGCGCCCGCTCCTCGAGACGCGCACGCTCGGGACCGTCGCCGACGAGCGCGAAGCCGATCGTCGGATCGTCGCGCACGAGCGCCGCGGCATCCACGATCGTGGCGAGCGCCTGTGCCTGGCCGATCGTGCCGGCGTACATGAAGAGCGCGCGACCGGCGAGGTCACCGAGCGCACGCACGGCCTCGGGATCGCTCGCGTCCATCGGGTGGAAGACGGCGGGATCGACGCCGTTCGGCAGGAGCGTCGTTTTGGCCGGCCCGGCGTCGCGATGAGCCGCGAGCCGTGCGAAGAGGCCGTCGGTGGGGACGGCGATGCGCCAGGCGCTGCGATAGGCGAACGACTCCATGTCGCGCAGCCGAGCGGCGACCCACCCCTCATGGAGCGCGCCCATCTCGATGGCGACGTCGGGCCACTTGTCGGCGACGTAGAGCACGAGCGGCACGCCAGCGCGACGCGCGTGCGCGATGCCGCTGATCGCGAGCGGGAGCGGCGGCGACTCCGCGATGACGAGATCGCAGCGCACGCCGCGCAGCGCGCCGAACATCGAGGTCGTCGCGAGCGAGCCGTGGTTGAGCAGACGGAGCCACTTGTTGGCGCCGCCGTAGGGCAGCAGCGGGAAGCGCTGGATGTGCGCGCCCTCATGGTCCTCGGCCTGGAAGCCGATGGGTCGGTAGCCCTTCGCAACGCGTCCGCTCGGGTAGCTCGGCACGCCCGTGATGACGTGGACCGATACGCCGAGGGAGCGCAGCGTGCGGATGATGGCGGCGTAACGCACCGACGGAGCGCTGGGCTCCGGCCAGAAGTACTGCGTGACGATGAGCACGGTGCGCGGGTAGGCTGCCGACGGTGGCACGACCGAACACTATGCGCGAGGAACGGGATCGCATCCGCGCGGAGTACCGGCGCCGTGACACCGACGAGCGGCTGCGTTCTCGCTACGACCCGAATGACCCGGCGGTCCGGTATGCGCGCGATCGGCTGCGCGCCGAGATGCGTTCGCTTCTCGCCGACCGCGCGCTGCTGCCGCTCGGCGAGCGGCGGATCCTCGAGGTGGGCTGCGGCAGCGGCGCGGCTCTCGAGGATCTCGTCGCGATCGGCGCGATCCCGTCGCGCCTCCGCGGCGTGGATCTGTCACACGAGCGACTGAGCCTCGTGCCCGCGGCGCTGCGCGCGGCCGTCGTGCAGGCCGATGCCGCGGCGCTCCCGTTCGCGGACGACTCGTTCGACGTCGTCGCGCAGTTCACGACGCTCTCGTCGATCCTCGATCCGGGGCTGCGCCGCTCGGTGGCGGATGAGATGCGACGCGTGCTGCGGCCCGGCGGCGCGATCCTCTGGTACGACATGCGGCGCACCGCACCAGGTTCGCGGACCGTCCCGCTGCCTGTCGCGGAGATCCGCGCGCTCTTCCCGCGGTTCGACGTCACGGCACGCTTCGTCACCCTCGCGCCGCCGCTGGCGCGTCGTCTAGCGCCGCGGCTGTCCCTCCTCGCCGATGCGCTCGCGGCCGCGCCGTTCCTGCGCACTCACGTACTCGCGGTCGCGCGATCGCAACAGTGAGCAAGATCCCGTTCGCGCGTCCTGACATCGGCGACCGCGAGATCGCCGCGGTGACGAAGGTGCTGCGCTCCGGCTGGCTCACCACCGGTCCGGAGGCGAAGGCCTTCGAGCGGGAGCTCGCCGCGTACGTGGGCGTCGCGCGCGCCGTCGCCGTGAACTCGGGCACCGCCGCGCTTCACCTCGCGCTCGAGGCGATCGGCGTGACCACCGACGACGAGGTGATCGTCCCGACCTGGACCTTCACCGCGTCGGCCGAGGTCGCGCGCTACCTCGGCGCGCGCCCGGTATTCGTAGACGTGCACCGCGGCGACCTCAACATCGAGGCGGCCGCCGTCGAACGCGCGATCACGAAACGGACGAAGGCGATCGTCGGCGTCGACATCGGCGGGCAGCCCTGCGACTGGCACCGCCTGCGCGAGCTCGCGCGCCCGCGCGGCATCGTGCTCGTCGACGACGCCGCTCATGCGCTGCCGGCGTCGCTCCACGGAAGACGCATCGGCACGTGGGCCGATATCACCGCGTTCTCCTTCTACGCTACAAAGACCCTCACCACCGGGGAGGGCGGGATGCTCGTGACCGACAACGGCAAGTGGGCCGACCGCGCCGAGGTGATGGCGCTCCACGGGATCAGCCGCGATGCGTGGAAGCGCTACACCGCCGAAGGCACGTGGCGCTACGAAGTCATCGCGCCAGGCTTCAAGTACAAC
>VBJD01000067.1 GCA_005887995.1 Chloroflexota bacterium | reverse complement strand
CCCCTCTAAATCGGTCCATTTCGTATGTCGTTCCCAGCGGTTTTGATAGGACCGAAGGAGGCCTTTGGTGCCCGTAAAGAAACACCGCGTGGAGCAGATCATCACCCAAGCCCCGCGACATCGAGAAGCTCACCGCGCAGGGCATGTGCCGATGGCGGCCAAGAGGGTGAGGGTCACTGATCTGACGGACCACGTCGGATCGTCCAGCCAAACTCCCCAACCGCGAATCTCCAGTCGTCGCGTACGAACTCCTGCTTTCCCGTTCAGTAGGACAGGCGAGATCCTTCAAAGAGTCAGTGCAGCGCCCGCCGTCGAGAGAACGAAGTTTTCGCAACCCCCGGTCTCTCGTTCACTTGAGTGGCAGAATCATTCAAGAACTCGCGAGAAATCGCATGCCGTCCTAGCTCAATGGCAGAGCAGTGGTTTTGTAACTTCCCGGGCAACACGCGCGACGTGATCGACCCGGAGGGGGCGTTCGCAAATGACGGGCGGCAGGCACGCCCGCGTCACCCCAAACTCCCGGGCCCGTGTTCAGGTCAGGCTCCGCGATGGGTCTGGAAGAGTCGCAAAGGCGACAACGAGCAAAGTGCCGGAGGAACTCTCATCGTCACTGATGGTCGCGAAGCGAGTGGGATGCAACCAGGCGGACGCCTCGAACGGTCCCGCGATTAGTCTCGCCGAAGATGCGCGTGTTCCTTGCGGGCGGCGCAGGCGCTATCGGCCGTCAGCTCGTGCCGATGTTGGTGGGCGCTGGCCATCGCGTTTTCGGCACGACCCGCGACGTTGCGCGCGCCGAGTGGCTTCATTCGGCCGGCGCCGAGCCCGTCGTCCTCGATGCGCTCGACGCGGACGCCGTCCGAAACGCGATCGCCGCCGCCCAGCCACAGGCCGTCATTCATCAGCTGACCGATCTCGCGGCCGGATTCGCGCCGGAGCAGCTGCGTGCCACCGCTCGGCTTCGTGAGGTCGGAACGCGGAACCTCGTTGAAGCGATGGCCTTGGCAGGCGCGCATCGTCTGATCGCGCAGAGTGGCGCGTGGCTCTACGCCGATGGCCCGCTGCCGCATGGCGAGCGCGACCCCATGCGCGAGCAGGGGCCGGATGACCCGGTGATAGGAGGCATCGCCGAGCTCGAGCGCCTCACGCTGGCGACGCCGGGCATCGACGGCTTGGTCATGCGCTACGGATTCCTCTACGGTCCGGGTACTGCGTACGCCGGACCCAGCGGCACGCCGCCGCCGCGCGTGCACGTTGCCGCGGCGGCGCGCGCCGCGATGCTCGCGCTCGACCGCGGATCACCCGGCGCGTACAACGTGGTCGACGACGATCCGGCTGTGAGCAACGCGCGCGCTCGAGCCGAGCTGAACTGGACGCCGGAGTCGCGTTAGGGCGCTGGCTCAATGGCGGCCTTCGGCACCCCTGTCCCAACGCTCTCGTGGACGTCGCATGCGAGGATCGTTAGAAATCCAGCGTCGTCCTATCCTCGCCTGATGGCGACCGACCGCTTCGCGCCGAACCCGAGCGACACGAAAGAGGGCCCGATCGTGCTGGCTGACATCAGCGGCTACACGACGTTCGTCGCCACCACTGAGCTCGAGCATTCGCGGCGCGTGGTCGCGATGCTCCTCGAGGCGATGATCGAGAGCCAGCAGGGCCGCCTCGAAGCGGGTCAGGTCGCGGGCGATGCGGTCGTGTTCGTGGGCGTCGGGCTCGATCCCGCGTTCCTCAGCTGGATCGACTCGATGTACGTCGCGTTCCATCGGATGGCGCGCGACCTGGCCGGGCGGCACGACTGCGGGTGCCGCGCCTGCGGTCTCGTGACGACGCTCACGATGAAGTCACTCGCGCACTACGGTCGATGGAACCTCCTGCGCATCGGACCGAGCGCGCAGGTGCACGGCAGCGATGCCATCGTCCCGCACCGACTCGCGAAGAACTCGGTGCCGTCAAACGAGTACCTGCTCGTCACGCCAACGCTCGCCGAGCGCCTTTCGCCGACCGATCGCGAGCGATTCGCGTGGCGGGAGGAGAACGCCGCCGAGTTCGGCACGATGCAAATCGGCTACTACGACCTCGGCACGCTGCGGGATCCGCGCCCGACGTAAGGAACAATGGCACCTAAGCCATTAGGTGAAAGTGCCAAACCACTGCGTTGTGCTTGAGGTCGCTGCCGTGCGCACGATCGTCGATGCTCTGGAACGCGACGACCTGTTCACCGTAGGCGTCTTCGTTCTGCAGCTTGTTGGCGTCGTGCGCTGGTCACTGTTCGTGCGGTGTCGCGCGGTGCCTATCGCGCGCGACGACGCATAACTCCCGGTCCCAAACCGCGAACTCCCGTTTTCCCGTCAGTAGACACCGCGAAATCACTCGGGAATTCGTGCCGTCCGTCCGACGAGCTCGAACCGATAGTTTTCACAACCCCCGCTCTCAAGCCGCTCTCGGGCTCGTCGCGTGCGAGAATCGCTAGCAAATCCACGCCGTCCTAGCTCAATGGCAGAGCAGTGGTTTTTGTAAACTTCCGCTTCCAGTCCGGCTGGCGATAACCAGAAATTAGGCGACACGGCGCAGCGACGGGCGGCAGGCACCGAATCCGTCATCCCGAACTTCCGTTCCGCCCTACGCGTACGTGGCGAGGTCCGCTTCGACTTCTTCTGGCTGGACGAACTCATTCGCCTAGGTTTACGACACCGGCGACAACATTCGGGTCCCCGTGGCGGCACCCCTCGATCGTCGGCTCGCGCGCCAATGTGCACCGCGATTCCCCCGACCTTGCCATCCACGATTTCGCATTCACCTGTGTGAAGTCCGGCGCGGATCTCCAGCCCGAGCTCTCGTACAGCCGCGGTGAGCGCGGAGGCGCATCGGATCGCTCGAGCGGGGCCGTCGAAGCTGGCAAAAAAGCCGTCGCCTGCCGTGTCCAGCTCACGGCCCCGGAAACGAGCCAGATGCTTCCGGACTAAGGCGTGGTGCTTCTCGATCAACGCGCGCCAGCGGCTGTCACCGAGCTCAGCTGACTTCGACGTCGAGCCGACGATATCGGTGAACAGCACGGTCGCGAGCACGCGTTCTGGCACCCGGTCCTCCCACCCACCCCGTTCCCAAACTCCGGTGAGGAACCTTTCGATCTCACGCGCGATCGCCTCACTGTCTCCGACCCATGGCAGGTGGTCGTCACCAGGCAGCTCGACATATGTCGAGTCCGGTATGCGCTCGGCGGCATGACGACCGTTCCGAACGTCGCAGTTGCGATCGCCGACGCGGTGAATGATCAGTGTCGGTACCCTGATCGATGGCAATAGAGGCCGAATGTCGGTCTTCATCGACATCTTCCAAAGAAGCGCGGCCGCTGCCGGGCTCGCGCCAAGGCGTAGACGTCTCGCGTACCACTGCCGAAAGTCCTGGTCCGCGGCGCGCGAGGGCGCGTCCTCACGCAACAGCTCGTCGCAGTACTCGCTCGTGCCCCAGCGAGCCTCGATCTCCGCGACCTGGTCGTCCGGGGTAAGCGGCCGGTGGGTGCCCCATCGGCCGGGAGAAAGCCACTCGCGAGCGAGATACGACCCGTACATGATGAGCGCCGGAGTGCGGTCGGGGTAGGTCGCAGCGAACAGCGCCGCCATCGCAGCGCCCTCTGAGTAGCCAAGGACGGCCGCGCGCTTCGTGCGAAGAGCGTCCATGATTGCGCGGACGTCGTCCATCCGAGTCTCGAGGTCCGGCAGGCCAGCGACACGGTCGGAGAGGCCCGTGCCGCGCTTGTCGAAGATAACGAGGCGGCAGAACGAGGCGAGGCGTCGGTAGAACTGCTCGAGCGACGGCTCTTCCCACCCGTACTCGAGGTTGGAGACGAAGCCCGGCGCGAAGATCAGGTCGAAGGGTCCATCGCCGATGACCTGGTACGCGACGTTGACCTCGCCGCTTCTCGCATACCGTGTCTGAGGGCGCTCCACGTCGGTAGTCTCCAACCCGAGGGCAAGTCCGACCAAAACGCTGGCCATTTCTGAGCGGCGACTGGCGGTCACTCGCTCGCGGCGATCGAAGCGAAACTCGCACCCCTGTGGACCGTTGCGCGGTTCGTTGACCCGTGCCCGACGACGACGCCTCCCTCGCCGCAATCGTTGGCGACGACGAGCAGGGCCCGCCCGGCTTCGCGACGCCGCTCGCGACGTATCAGATTCCTGAGCGCTCGCAGCACGGCCGACGAAAATGATCGTCAGTAATAGCGTCCATCACTTCCAGGCCGGGACAGAGGCCGCACGGCATCGAGTTCCAGGACGCGATCGGGTTCTGGCGGCGATTTGCTGGCGCCGGCGGCGTTGTCGGCAAGTAGCCCAGCCAAACCCCAACCGCGAATCTCCGTTCCTCGCGATTGAACTCCTGCTTTCCCGTTCAGTAGGACAGCCGAGATCGTTTTCTGCGGCCCCCCTTTGAATCGGTCCATTTCGTCTGTGGTTCCGAGCGGATCTGATAGGACCGAAGGAGGCCACTTGCGCCGCTGATGATCACAGCGTGGAGCAAGTCGCCCTCGAGCTCGCGAGAGATCGAAAGCTGCGCCGCTTGTCATCACAGAAACTCCTAAGTTCAGAACTCCCGGTCTCGGGCCCGCTTTCCCATTCAGTAGGGATGCGAGAATCGTCGAGAACTCAAGCCGTCGTAGCTCGACTGGCACAGCAGAGGTTTTCACAACCCCCGGTCCCTCGTTCAGCGCCGTGGCAAAATCATTCGAGAACTCGCTAGAAATCGACGCCGTCCTAGCTCAATTGGCAGAGCAGTGGTTTTGTAAACCACCGGTTCCGGGTTCGAGCCCCGGGGACGGCTCAGGACGTCAAGTCTTACCCTCCGACACGCAAAAGCATGGAGACCGGACGCGTACGTGACCACAGCGCCGTAGCGCGCGCGAAGGCGCGCATGTTGGAACCGCGATCGGCGCGCGCTGCCCAACGTGCGCTGACGTGTCTGTGTGACCCGACACGCCTCAAGATCGTTCGCGCCCTGCAAGCCACGGAGCTTGCCGCTGGCGATATCGCTGCTGTGATCGAGCGCAGCAGGTCCGCGACAAGCCAACATCTGCGCATCCTGCGTGACGCAGACGCCGTCCGCAGTCGTCGACAAGGCAATGTTGTGCGTTACAGCCTGAGCGATGACATGACCGCCGAGGTCCTCTCCGCGATGAGCTCCGCGTTCGATCGGCTGACAACTCCGTAGCGTCGTCGCTTGGCGTGCCTCAGCGTGCCGCCCACAGCGACATCGAAGAACAAGGGCATGGACCGGCCGTAGACGCAAAGAGCCGTCTCCCTCCAGCGGGGGAGGTGTCCGCGATTCCCCCGTTGTGACCATGCCCCGACTTTGTCTCGCGAACACACTTTGCGCGGTGGCGATATCGAGTGACACGGTGCCGAGCTCTTTCGGCGACGGCATCGAGTTCGAAGAGACGTTTCCCGAGTCGGAAGCACCGGCGGTAAAGCCGGCCCCGACGGCGGCCGGCTTGCGCCCCACCATGATCGGCGACAACGAGGCGCCGCGCCGCGATCCCCCCGCGCCGGCGCCTCGACGCGCTGCTCCAGCACCGGCACACGTCGCCACCACATCGTCATTGGCATCCAACGCGACCGCTTACGCACACCCGGCCATATCGCCCGCTCCGACGCCCGTCGTGAGCGCACCAGCTGTCGCGACCACACCGACTCCGACCAAACGCAGCGACATGAGTGACGCCGCATTCGAAGAGCGTCTGGAGCGTCGCATGCGCAACGCCGAGGCACTCGTGAGAGAGACGATCGAGCACGCGCGCACCGAAGAGGAGAAGCGTCTGGCGATCTGGGCGAAGGGTCGACGCGAGGAGGAAGAGCGTCGACTCGCCGAGTGGGTGGCGGAGCGCCGCGGCGAGATCGAGAAGACGATGGAGATCGAGCACCACACCGAAATGGATTCGCTCAAGACTGAGATCGAGCGGATGCTCGGCGAGTGGCAGACGAGCTTCGAGCAGCGATTCCGCAGCGAGCTGGCGGCAGCGATGAAGAGCGTCGCGCAGCACGAGATGGCCGCACGGGAGCCGCGGTCGGACGCGCGCGCAGCGATCACCATCGCGCCGAGCGCGCGGGATGTTGGCCGCATCCTGCGCGATGTGCTCGCCGATGTCGCGGAGACCGCATCGTTCGCACTCGCGCTTCATCACGAGAGCCGCGACGAAGTTGTCTATCGCTACCGCGTCGCGTCGGAGGACGCAGTCGGGGCGGCCCTCCGGCGCGACGCGCTAAACGACGGCCCCGAGAGCGCGGTCGCGCATATGGACGACTGGGCGCGCGGTCAGCGCGTCGTGCGCATCGGCGACCGGAACGTGACCGTCCACACCGCGCAGTACGCGATCCGCGACGGCGAGACGACGATCGGCGTCGTGAGCCTCCAGACCGCGAGCGAACCCCTGAGCGACGACGTGCTCGCACGTTTCGCCAGCCTCGTCGAGACCGCGTCCGCGCGGCTCGCCGAGCTGCGGACCGGTCGCAGCTTCCGCCGCTAGAGTCCGACGCCACGCGCCGTCGCGGCGACGATCACCCCACCGATGACCGCGAGCAACAGGTTCTTCCGCCATCGCGCGAGCGCCAACGCGGCCGCGCCGGCGACGATCTCCGCCCCTCCCGTCGGTCTGCCGTCCGGCATCGCGACGCCGGCGCCAGCGAGCGCCGCGATGACCGCGACCGGCAGCGCGTCGAGGTAGCGGCGCAGCGACGGCGACAGCGAGCCGCGCAGCGTGACGACGAGCGGGACGACGCGCGTCGCGTACGTCGCGAGTCCTCCGAGGGCGAACGCGAGCCACACGCTCATCGCGTGCGGAACGGCGACTCCGCCGTGTCGCTCGGCTCATCGCGCGCGAGGAGGACGACGATCGGCGCGACCGCACCCGCGACGACCACCGCGAGCGTGGTCGCACCGACGAGGCGGAGCGCGCCCGCGACGATGCCCGCGGCGACCGCGACGACGAGATCGGTGCGATGGCGTACGCCGACCGCGACGATCGCGAGGAACGTCGCGGTGATCGCGAAGTCGATGCCGTACCGCTCAGGATGCTCGAGGCCGGCGCCGAAGATCGCACCGGCGAGCGTCCCGATGTTCCAGCACAGCCAGAGGAGCGTGCCGAACGTCGCGTAGTAGACGAGGTCGCCGTGCCCGCGGCGGAAATGGCCGATGCCCATCGCGAACGCCTCGTCGGTGAGGAT
>VBJD01000029.1 GCA_005887995.1 Chloroflexota bacterium | reverse complement strand
AGGGCTGGCGGTCTCGCTCGTCGCGCACGCTCGCTTCGCTCGCTGAACAGGGGCCCCTCCCCCTGACCCGCTCCTCGCTCGAACTAGTCCCTCGGGTCGCCGAGGTACGGGCCTTCGCCGGCGGCGCCTGGTTCCTTGTCGTCCGGGTCGGTCGGCGGCTGCCATAGCGTCGGGATCGCCTTCGGCGTGACGTGCCGTCCCACTTCGACGACGACCGCCGCGAGGCGTGTCTTGCGTTGCTCCTTCTTCTGTAGGTCGCGCACGATCACGTAGCCGCCGCGCGCCTCGGGCGTCCCCGCGATGACCGCGACCTTCGCGCCGTGCTTGACCGCGGTCTCGAGCTGTTTGTCGAGCGCTCGCGTGGAGTAATCGATCGCGACAGTGAAGCCCTTCGCGCGCAGGCCCGCGGCGAGCTGCATGCGGTTCACCACGTCGTCGGCCTGCGCTGAGACGATGTACACGTCGGGCTTCGGCTCTTCCGCCACCTTCACATTCTCTTTCCGCAGCGCGTAATAGAGGACGTCCATACCGCCGGCGATGCCGGTGCCCGGCATGTCCTCGGCGCCCATCGTCGCGAACAGCCCGTCGTACCGCCCGCCGCCCGCGACCGCGATCCCTTCGAACTCGGGGTCAGTCAGATGGAACTCGACGACCGTTCGCGTGTAGTAGTCGAGGCCACGGACGAGCGTCGGCACCACGCGGAACGGGATGCCGAGCGTCGTGAGCCCGTCTTGGAGCGCGCTGAAGTGCGCGCGGTCCTCGTCGCACAGCAGATCGAGGATCTTCGGCGCGCCCTCGACGACAGCACGGTCTTGCGCTTCCTTCGAGTCAAGGACGCGCAGCACGTTCGTGTCGACGCGGCGCTGCGAAGCCGGCGAGAGCCTCTCGCGGAGCGGCGTGAAGTACGCGGTGAGCGATTCGCGCACCTTCGCTCGACATTTCGCATCGCCGATCGTGTTGATACGGATCTCATAGCCGGTGAGGCCGACCTCGGTAAGGAAGCCATGCGTGAATTCCACGATCTCGACATCGACGGCGGCCTCCTCAGCGCCGAAACACTCGAGGTCCCACTGCCAGAACTGCCGGAAGCGAAGCTTCTGCGGTCGCTGCCCGCGGAACATCGGCTCGTACGCGAAGAACCGCTGTGGCCGGGGTGTCTTGTGCAACCCGGCATCGAGGAAGGCGCGCGCGACCGCCGGGGTCGCTTCGGGCCGCAGCACCAGATCGCCCTCGCCGCCGAGCGACACGTCGAACATCTCTTTGCCGACGATGTCGGACGACTCGCCCGTCGTCTTGATGAACACGCTGCGGTCCTCGATGACCGGCGTCACGATGCGTGGATAGCCGTAGCGCAGCGCGCGCGCCTCGACGACGGCCAGGAGCCCATCGAATCCGGCAGCTTCCTCGGGGAGGAGATCCCGCGTGCCGCGGGGCGGCTGATAGCCCGCCATCGGTCGGTTGACGATATCCGGATATTGTCACGAGCGATGGATCGCCGGACGTTCCTTCAACAGACGATCGCGGCGCTCATCGCCGCGGCATGCGGATCGACCACGACGTCCGGCGCATCGGGAGGTACGACGACGAAGAATCCAACGCCATCACCCGCACCGAGCAAGGCGACCGTCGAGCTCGCGAAAGGCGGCTCCTTCACCATCGCGCTCCGTCCGGACAAAGCGCCGCAGACCGTCGGGCGCTTCGCGGACAAGGCGCGCAGTGGCTTCTACAACAACCTCGCGTTCCACCGCGTCGAGGACTGGGTCGTACAGGGTGGCGATCCGCAGGGGACGGGCCGAGGCGGCGAGCAGGTGCCGAGCGAATACAACGATCTCTCGTTCAAACTCGGCGCGGCGGGCATCGCGCGCGGTCAGGACCCGGCGATCAACAACGGCTCCCAGTGGTTTGTGGTGAAAAAGGACTCGACGTTCCTCGACAAGCAGTACACGAATTTCGGTCAGGTCACGAGCGGCATGGACCTCGTGCAGAAGATCGCCGTCGGCGACAAGATCAAGACGATCACCATCGAATAGGTGCTCTCCAGCCGCGGCACCATCGCGCTCGTCGTCTCGTTCGCTGCGTTCATCGGTCTCATGTTGCCCGTCGATCGCGGCACGAGCGCCGCGCAGCAGTTCGTGCTCGGTCTCTCCGCGTGGGCGTTCCTCGGCATCGCACTCCGTCTTCAGCCTCGAGAACTCCGCGTACAGGTGCTCGTCCTCGTCGGCGTTGCGACGGTGCTCGAGGTCATCGGCTCCATCGTCTGGGGCGCGTACCGCTACCGGCTCGAGAACCTGCCGGTCTACGTACCGGCCGGCCACGGTCTCTTCTATCTGTCCGCGCTCCGCCTCGCCGCTCTACCGGCGATCGCGCGACACAGCCGCGCGATCACGATCGCGGTGACGGTCGGCGCGACGCTGTACATGCTCCGCAACCTCACGCTTCCGCTGCCCGACCTGCTCGGGTTCGTCACGTGGGCGATCTTCCTACGGTTCATCGTGCGCGGTACCGCGCCGCTCCTGTATGCGGTCAGCTTCGCGATGACCTCCGTGCTCGAGCTTTACGGCACGGCGCTCGGGATCTGGACGTGGTCGCCGGTACTGCCGCTCTTCATGCTCCCCGCCGCGAATCCGCCGAGCGGCGTGGGTGCGGGCTATGCCGCGATGGACGCCCTCACGCGTCGGATCGTGAAGCGCATTCGCGAGCGACGGACGCGCGCGATCGAAGTCGTCGAGCCCGCCTAGCCCAAGCGCGACAGCAGCACGACGATCATGGCCGCGCCGATCGCGAGCGCGATGATCACGAACACGATGCCGAACTGCAGCATCGGCTGGGGCGTCTCGGCGGGACGAGGCTGCGTGCCGAGGATTTCGTGCGCGCGCTTCACGTGGCGCTCGTCGACGAGCACGGTGATCTGGCCGCGCGGCGCGACCTGATAACTGCCCCAGAGCCCGCGGTCGACTCGCGCCGCGATGCCTGCCGCGCGGAGACGAGAAGCGATCAGCTGTGCCGTCGCCTCGTCATTCGGGAACGCGACACCGACCTCTCGCACCATCGAATCCGCTCGCCGCTGGTCAGCGCGCGAACGGGATCACATGCTCCTGCTCTTCTGGATCGTTGCGCGCGACGACCGCGACCACCGGCTCGTCGTACGGATTCTCCGGGTAGTGCGGCACGCCGGGCGCAACGAAGAGAAAGTCGCCCGCGACCGTCTCCATCTCGTACTGGAGCGCGTCGCCCCAGTGATGAACGGCGCGGCCGCTGATGACGTAGATCGCGCTCTCGAAATCGCTGTGCGTGTGCGGCTCGGCCTTCGAGTGCGGCGGCACCACGATGAGGTTGAGCGAAAGCGATGTGGCGCCCGCCGTCGTGCCCGAGATGCCCAGGTAGTACGGGATCTTCTGCTTCGCCTCGAACGATTCGCGGGGCCGGACGCGGACGCTGCCGTCGTGGCCGGCGGCGTCGACGCGCGCTACTGCACGCCACCCTTCGTCATGAGAAGCGCGTCGAGGACCTTCTCGAGCTTCTCCTTCTCCATGACCTTCTCCTCGAGCGCGACGTCGATGAGCGGACGCTTCTCGCCGAGCGCGCGCTTCACGAGCTCCGCCGACCTCGCATAGCCGATGTGGGGCGAGAGCGCTGTGACGATGAGGGAGGGCGAGAGATCCATGAGCTCCTTCGCGCGCGCCTCGTCGATGCGCATGCCTTCGACGCATTTCGTGCGCAGCGTGCGGACCGCGTTCGTGAAAATCGTCGCGGAGAAGCAGATCGCGAAGTTGATGCCCGGCATCATGACGTTCAGCTCGAGCTGCCCCGCGCCGGCGCCCCACACGACCGCGGTGTCGTTGCCGATGACCTGGAAGCAGACCATGTTCACCATCTCGCAGATCGCCGGGTTCACCTTGCCCGGCATGATCGACGAGCCCGGCTGCACCGCGGGAAGGATGAGCTCGCCGAAGCCGGTCTTCGGGCCGGACACGAGCAGCCGCATGTCGTTGCAGATCTGCGAGACTTCGATCGCCGCGGTGCGCATGCCGCTCGAGATGCGGATAAATGGCGCCATCGTCTGCATAGAGGCGAAGAGGTCCTTCGCGGGGACGATCGGCTCCTCGTACCACTGCGCGAGCAACTGACAGACTCGCTCGCGCACGCCGGGCGTCGCGTTGAGTCCGGTGCCTGCCGCCGTGCCGCCGATGCCCAGCTCGCAGAGCTCGTTGCGACCGGCGCGCAGTCGCGCTGATGCGCTCCGTATGCGGACGCCCCAGCCGCCGATCTCCTGCCCGAACGTCACGGGCACCGCATCCTGCAGGTGCGTGCGGCCGGGCTTCACGATGTTCTCGTACTCGACGGCCTTCGATGCGAAGACGTCGGCGAGCTTGTCAAGCTCCGCGTACAGCGTCTTCGTGAGGTCGAGATGCGCGAGCCGCATCGCCGTGGGGGTTACGTCGTTCGTCGACTGCCCCATGTTCACGTGGTCGTTGGGGTTGACGTGCTCGTACGTGCCGAGACCGCCGCCGAGGATCTGGTTCGCGCGGTTGGCGATCACCTCGTTCGCGACCATGTGCATCGACACGCCCGCGCCGGAGTGGAATGGATCGAGCCCGAACTGATCGATGTGCTGGCCAGCGAGCACCTCGTCACAGGCTTTCACGATGGCGTCGCGGCGTTTCGCATCGAGACGGCCGGTCTCGGCGTTCGCAATGGCCTCGGCCTTCTTGATCGAGACAAGCGCGCGGATGAACGCGGGGAACGGCTGCAGCCCGCTGATCGCGTAGTTGTCGATGCCCCGCTGTGCCTGCGCGCCCCACAAGGCGTCGGCCGGTACTTGGACCTCGCCGAGGGTGTCTTTTTCGCGGCGAGAGGTGTTCGTGAGGCCTACAATATGACTTCCGCGTGCAGAAGAATCAGCTGACCTGGATGATCGGCGGACCCCAGGGCAGCGGTATTAATGCCTCCGCCGAGGTGTTCGCCAAGGCTTGCTCGCGAGCAGGCCTCCGCGTCTACGCGAACATCGAGTACCACTCGAACATCATGGGCAAGCACTCGTTCTATCGAGTGCGTGTCGGCGATGAGGACGTGCGAAGCTACCGCGACAACACCGACATCCTCGTCGCGCTCGACCACGAGACACTCGCCGGCGACGGCGATCATCGCCGTTGGGCGACGCACTTCGGCCACCTGCACCAACTGAACGAGGGCGGCGGCGTCATCTACGACTCGGAGATCGATTTCGATCCGTCCCAGAGCGGTCGTCCGGAACTCCGCTTCTACCCGGTCCCCTTCATGGAGATCATCAAGAAGGCGCTGGAGGAGGTCGGCAAGGGCGAACAGGCGCGACGCTATGAGGTCATGAAGAACACCGTCGGCCTCGGCGCGTCGCTCGCGCTTTGTGATTACCCGTTCGACCTCGTCGGCGAGGTCATCCGCGGTCAGTTCAAGGGCAAGCGCAGCGAGGTCGGCGAGCTCAACGTGCGCGCGGCGCGGCTCGCGTTCGATCACGTCCGCGACAACTTCGACGCCGACGGATTCCCGTACACGCTGAAGCCGGGACCGGAGCCGAAGGCGCGCATCCTCGCGAAGGGCTACGAGATCGCCGCGATCGCGAAGCTGAAGGCGGGGTGCGCGCTGCAGACGTACTACCCCATCTCGCCCGCGACCGACGAGAGCGTGTTCCTCGAGAAGCATCAGCGCGAGTACGGCCTTCTCGTCGTGCAGTGCGAGGACGAGATCTCGTCGATCAACATGGCCGTCGGCGCGTCGCACATGGGCGTGCGTGCTTCGACCGCGACGAGCGGACCTGGGTTCGCGCTCATGGTCGAGGGCATCGGCTTCGCGTCCATCACCGAGGCCCCCGGCCCGGTGCTCGTCCTGTACCAGCGTGGCGGGCCATCGACCGGTCTCCCGACGCGGCAGGAGCAGGGTGACCTGCTCTTCGCGCTCCATCCAGCGCAGGGCGATTTCCCGCACATCGTGACCGCGCCGGGCGACCTTCGCGAGACCTACCAGGACATCTTCAGCGCCTTCAACTGGGCCGAGCGCTACCAGCTGCCGGTCATCGTGCTCTCGGACAAGAAGCTCGCGGCGATCTACACCACGATCGACAAGCTCGAGCTGAAATACGACCAGATCGATCGCGGCGCGCTCTTCACCGGCAGCGAGTGGACGTCGGTCGACGCAAAGGGCCCCAACGACGGGCATGCGGCGAACGGCAACGGACACGGCAACGGAGAGCTCAAGGAATACCTGCGCTACGCCCTCACGAAGGACGGCATCTCACCGCGCAGCCGTCCCGGTATTCAGGGCGGGCGCTTCTGGTCGACGACCGATGAGCACGACCCCGACGGTCACATCACCGAGGGCGTCGAGATGCGCGTCGCGATGATGCGCAAACGCATGGGCAAGCTCGCGCTCGTCGCGAAGGCGATCCCGCAGGACCAGCAGTTCACGCTCCACGGTGCGGCCGACGCGGAGCTCACCATCGTCGCGTGGGGATCGACGAAGGGCACGGTCCTCGACTCGATCAAGGTGCTCGAGGCGGAGGGCAAGAAGATCAACTTCCTGCAGTGCCGACTCATGCGTCCGTTCCCTGCGCAGGCCGTCGGCGACATCCTGCGCAACGCGAAGCGCGTCGTGTGCATCGAGGAGAACTACTCCGGTCAGCTCGCGACGCACATCGCGGCTGAGACCGGCTTCCTCATCAAGGATCGAATCAACAAGTTCGACGGCCGTCCGTTCAGCGAGGACGAGATGATCGCGGCGATCCGCGGCGCGCTCGCGGGCAAGACCGAGGCGGTGGTGACGAATGTCCGTTAGCGCGCCGGTGAAGCTCACGATCAAGGACTACAAGTCGGAGCTGCACAACGACTGGTGCCCGGGCTGCGGGGACTTCGGCATCCTGACCGGCATTCAGATGGCGCTTGCGCAGCTGCAGTTGGACCCTGACAAGGTCGCGATGTTCTCGGGGATCGGCTGCTCGGGCAAGACACCGCACTACATCAATGCCTACGGCTTCCACACGCTCCACGGCCGCGTGCTCCCGGTCGCGACCGGCGGCCGCCTCGCGAACACCGCCCTCACCGTCATCGCGCTGGGCGGCGATGGCGACGGCTACGGGATCGGCGCGGGGTACTTCGTGAACACTGGACGGCGCAACCTCGACTTCACCTACCTCGTGCACAACAACAACGTGTACGGCCTCACGAAGGGACAGGCCTCACCCACGCTGTCGAAGGGCAAGCGCACGAAGTCGATGCCCGAGCAGGCGATCCAGGACGGCATCAACCCGATCGCGATGGCCGTCGCCGCGGGCTACACGTTCATCGCGCGTGCGTACGCCCTCGACCCCAAGCACTGCGCGCAGATCATCGCGCGCGCGATACAGCACAAGGGATCGGCGCTCGTCGACGTTCTGCAAACGTGCCCGACGTACAACGACCTGTACACGAAGGAGTGGTACGAAGGCGCGGACCTCCCCGAGAAGAAATCGCGCCTCTACAAGCTCGAGGAGCGCGGCTACGACGGCAAGGTGCAGGACCCGAGCGACCCCGAGGAGATCGTCGCGAAGAAGGCCGCCGCGGTGGCGCGCAGCTACGAGCGCGAGCCGATCCCGATCGGCGTCTACTACGAGGCACTGCTCCCGACATACGAGGACGAGATCTACAAGCGCATCCCGTCCCTAAAGGACACACCGCTCGTCGAGATGGACACTTTCCACCGCGATGTAACCCCTCTGCTGGAGGCGATGCGCTAGCGTCCGCGCGGTGAGATCCGTCCTCTTTGTAGGCGGACTTTCCTTCGCGATCGCGGTGGTCTATGTCGTCGCGGCCGGCCTCGCGCCCACTGGCCAGATCGCGACCGGCCCGTTCGCCAACCTTCACGGTGGGCTACCCGCGGGCCTCCCCGCGTACGTACCTCAGGTGCAGGGAAGTCCAGGCGGCAGCAGCGGAGAGGGCAGGTTCGAATGGAACGCCCAGACGCCCGACGAGACCGCGAAGGTGCTCCACTTCTACGAGCAGAACATCGATGGGAAGACCTGGACTGTCACCGGCAGCGGCGATAAGACGATCTCGTTCTACTACCGCGCCGCGCCTGGCATCCGTGGCGGAGTCGTCGCCTCGGACAGCGGGCGATCGACCTTCATCACGCTCTGGATGACGGACTTGAAGCTCCCAGCCGGCTATCCGCTCGACTTCCCTAGCACTAGCCGCGCTCGCCCGATGGGTGCCCCGACGAACGTCGCGGGCGTGTTCACCGCCCGCTGGGACGTCGGCAGCGTGGGAGCTCCGGGAACGTTCGTCGACGACTTTGCCCAGGTGCTCGCCGATTCCGGGTGGGACGTCACCGCGCGCACGACCACGCGTGCGACCCCCGGCCTCCAGTGCCGTAGCCGATCTTCGCCGCTCGTCACATGCGCGGTGACGACGAAATACGAGATCACGAAGCCGAGCACCGGCCGGGTCGTCTACGACGCGGTCGGCACGTTCGTCGCGACCGTGCGCGTGGGCCAGGGCGCCGATCGATGACGAGGGTCACGGACGCGCGACACCTGATCGGCCTCAGCTTCGTCCTCTCGGCGTATTGGGTGCCAGTCGTCATGGGCATCGCGTGGGGCGTCTGGCTGGGGGGAGACCCGATCTCGATCGGTCAGGGGATCGGTCTGTCCGTGTCTCAGGGTTGGCTCGAGTTCCCGATCCGCACCCTGCCGCTCGCGCCGCTGGTCATCGGCGGGGCCGGCATCGCCGCCCTTCAGCTACTTCGGCGCGCACCGCGACCGCGCACTGAGATTGTCGCCGACAAGCTCGCCGTCGCGCTCGCGGTGCCGTACGTCGCGATCCTTCTGTACGCGGCGGCGTTCTACGTCTATTTCATCATCGCGTGCAGGCTCGCGCCCCGGGGGTGCAGCTTAATCTTGTAGTACGAGCGCCTAGCGGTTTGCGACGGCGCCGGGCAGCGCGTTCGCCCCGAGGTCGGCCATCACCTCCGAGAAGCCCTGGTTGATGTCGGTGTGCCGCGCTCGGCCAGCGATGACGTAGTACGCGAACGGTGGCTGCACGAAGAGACCGCCGGTCGGAGCGGCGAAGCTTGGGAAGGCGACCAGCGCTAGGCCTCCGGCGACCAGTCGCGGCTGCACGTCGTTCGCTGTCGGGTCGATGATCCCGAAGTAGAAACAGCAGTCGCTGTTCGCGGCGATACCGTCCGGGATCAGGCCGCGCCCATAGTCCTTCAATGTCTTGACGGTCTCGAGGTCCTTCGCCTGGCGCGCCAGACGGACGAGACTGCCGTCGGCTCCGCCCGCCATGAGTGTGCCCTCACCGAGCATTGCGATCGAATTGATCGCGAATGGCGCTCGGAGCTTGAAGCTCGGGCCGCCATCGTCGACGACGAGGCCTCCTTCCGATTGGCACGCGACGACGACGCGGCCGGCCGCAGCGAGGAGACGGTCGCCGCAGCGGAACTCGCTGAAGACCTGACGCCCCGGTCGCAGCGTGAACCAATCGAAGCCTTCGACGGCGATGCCCTTCGGCTCGCGCACGAGCGCATAGACGAGGCCCGCCTTGTCGTCGATCGCGAGCGCGCCATGCCCAATGTCCGTGCCGACGACGCTCGTGCCGGCCATCGTGCGTGAAGCACGCTCGTTGCCGCTATCGATGTCGAACCAGCGCAGCCGGGCGCCGTCCGATGTTTGATCGAGGACGTAGACGCGTCCATTCACGCCCGCGGCGGCGACCTGCACGTCCTTGCCCGATGTCGAGATCGTGTAGCGCGTGGCGTGATTGAGAAGCGCGATCGCCTTCACGTTGTCCGGCCCGACGACGAAGAACGTCGCCGGCGGGAACGCGCCCATCATGTCGTACACGTCGATGATCGGCGTCGGTGATGGTGACGCGGCGGTGATGGAGGTCGCAGGAGACGCGGCGCGCCCGTTGCCGGCGCACGCGGCTAGCAGGGCCGCGACGAGCAGGACGGGCGCGCCGCGAAGGATCACGAAGCGAAGCCGAGCCGCAGCGTGCGGCGGTTGGCGAACCAGGCGATCGCGATCCACGCGAGGGCAGCGAGGCCGACCATCGGGGCGATGCCGATGGCGTCGCTGAGCGTGAGGCCGTACGCCTCCTCGGTCGAGCCGACCGGAAGGTCCTGCGCGCTCGCGACCGGCGTGGTCGCGACGAGCTTGTTGACATCGAAGCTGATGTCGAAGGTCTGATCGCCGAGCGAGAGCTTGCCGTCGTACGCGGCGGCGCGGAACGGATAGAAGACACCGGCGTACAGCGCGCTGTCGCCACCGGTCTTCACGAGCCTGAGCGGGACGTCGAGACACTTCGTGCGGTCACCGTCGGTGCGCATGACGACCGCGAGACCGGTCGTCGGGAATTCGGTCCCAGGTGCGCCGCGGCGGGCCGATACGACAAGGGTCACGGGCTTCCCCGTGGACCAGGGCTGGCCGTCAGGTGTCTGCAACGAGACGCCGTCGAGGCAGGTCGGGCACTTCGCGAGCGCCGTCCCACCGAACGGCACGACCGCGAGCATGGTCAAAAGGAACGCGAGAGCAAGACGTCGCATGTACGCCTCCCTTCGGTCGGCTGGACCGGGTCGGCCCTACCCGGTGTCCTCCCGTGTTCGCCCCCTGTACAAAGGCCAGCGACGGGAGGTTCCCTACAGGACGGCGCGCAGTTCGTGGGCCCCGTCGGCGCGCGTGTGCTCGAAGAACACCTCGCCGGTATCCAGGGTGGCGACATAGCGCACGCCGCCGGCGCCGCGCGGGGTACCGATGACCGGCCCATCCACCGATACGCGCTGCCACGAGAGCAGGTTGGGGCTGCGCGCAAGCCCGCAGCGCTCCTCGTAGTTCTCGTCCAGCGACGCACTCCCGTCGTAGCAGCCGAGCCATCCACCCGCGTCGCGCGTCGCGCACGTGAGCCGCGCGGTGAAACGATCCCAGCCGCGCTCGCTCGCGCCGAACACGATCCCGAGCCACGACCACTCGACGCCGTCGTCGCTCTCGGCGAGACCCGTCTCCGACTTCGTCGCCCCTGACGAGAGCGCATCGCCACGCGAGTCGACGTGTGGGTCCTCGACGCGTCTGCCGCACGACACGAACATCCGCCAGCGGCCGCGCTCGCGCACGATCCATGGATCCTTCACCGCGAGCGTGCCGGTCGCGCTCGGGTGGAGGATCGTGCGGATCGTGCGCGCGTCGAGTGACTCGATCGACTCTGCCTCGACGAGTCCGATGCGCCACTGTCGATCCATTTCAGCGACGTAACTCACATAGAGCCGCCAGGCGCGCTCATGGCGCACGATCGCGGCACGCTCGATCGACTCCGCGCGTAGGTCGTCCTTGCGCACCGTCCACAGATCGCGAAGCGCGCCGCGCTCGACCGCGGCGATGCGCAGCTCGTGCCCGCGGACCGGCGCGGGCCGTCGAAGCCGGTAGCACACGAAGAGCTCACCGCCGTCACGGAACGCGCCGGGCGCACCCGCCCATGAGCCGGGTCCGTCCGACGGAGGAGGGACGAGCAGCTGCGACCGCGCGGGATCGAAGGGGATCACGCGCTCGCGCGCGGCGTCCCCAGATGCGTCGCGACGAAGTCGATCTCCATCGCGACCTGCTTCATCGATTCATCGATCTTCAGTGAGCCATGCCCCGCGTCGTAGCGGTACTCGTCGTACGGCTTGCCAAGCTGCTTCAGTCGAGCGACGTACACGTCGGCGCTGCGCGAGGGACAGCGCGGGTCGTTCTGGCCGACGAGCAGGATCACCGGAACGCGAACGTTTTCGATGTAGGTGATCGGGTTGGACCGCTCGTAGCTCTCGGGCACTTCGCTCGGCGTGCCGCCGAAGAGCGCCGCGTCGTACCTCTTGAGCGGCTCCATCTCGTCCTCGAACGCCGGGATGTAGTCGCCGATCGGAACGATGGCGACACCCGCCGCCCAGTTCTCGGGCTGCACGCCAAGGCCGAGGAGCGTGAGATAGCCGCCCCATGAGCCGCCGCCGATGAAGGTGCGCTTGGGATCGGCGATCTTCTGGGCGATCGCCCACGCGCGCACCTTGGCGATGTCCTCGAGCTCGGTGAGACCAGGCCGGCCGATGATCGCGTCGCGCCACGCCTTGCCGTAGCCGCTCGAGCCGCGGTAGTTGAGGCAGATGACCGCAATCCCGTGATCGACCCAGGCCTGCACGGTCGGCGAGAACGAGTCACGATCGTGCGCCTCCGGGCCGCCGTGGATGAGGAAGTACGTCGGGTGCGGCGCCGGCTTCTTCGGCTCCGCGACGAAGACGTGGATCCTGTCGACGTCAGCGTCGCGGTACGGCACGCCGCGCGGCGCGGGCTCGCCCGCCGGACCGAGCACGATGCCGCCGCCTGCCGCGCGGATCGTCGGCTGCTCCGATGAGCGGTCGAGCATGTACCAGACCTCACCGTCAGGTCGCACACGTGCGGCGGTGATCGTCCCGCGCTCCGTCGGCAGCGGCTCGAGACGCTTCGTCGCGAGGTCATAGCGGAAGAGCTCGGTGCGGCCGCGGTGATCGTGGACGATGAGCACTGACGTCGCGTCTGGATACCAGTCCGCCCAGACCTCACCGGGGAGGTCGAGGACGATCTCCTCCTCGCGATCCTTCGCGATGTCCCAGATGAGCGGTCGAAGGATGCCCGCGCGCTCGTGGCCGAGGATCAGTCGTGCATCGCCGTCGACCGGTGACCAGCGGCCGGCCTGGAGGCCCTTGCCCCTTCCGTCCCACTTCTCGGAGACCGTCTCGCCCTCGATGTCAAGGATGCGGACGGCGCGGTTGCGACTGTCACCGTGTTCGGCGTGCGCGAGCGCGAAGTACTTTTCGTCGCGCGACATCTCACCCACGCCGGCGCTCTGCGCGTGCTGATAGACGCGTCTCGGCGCGTCGCCCTCCCTGAGAACGTAGACCGTCGATCCTTCATCGCTGCGCGACCGACCAATGACCGCGACATCGCTGCCGAGCGCGAGGCCCGCACTGAATGCGGGAGCCAGTGCATCGCCGGTGAACGCCGCTGAGAGCTCGGGCGCAACGGGCATGATCGCTCCGCCCCTGAAGGTCTGGCGGACCCATCGGCCCAGCTCGTTGCCCTTCGCGTCATCGAACCACCACACGCGCTCGCCAGACGGATCGAGCCTGGACGGCACGCGGTAACCGGTCCCCTCGGAACGGTCCGTCAGCTGACGGTGCTCACCCGTCCGGCGGTCCCAGGTGTGGACCTCGAACTTGCCGGTGGCGTTCGTGAGATAAACGAGCCGATCGGGATCGTCACGCGCCCACGACGGGAACATGATCCGATCGACTGGACGCCGCCGATCGTCGGCGCGTGCGTCGTGCCAGGAAGCCTGACGACGGTCACGTCGCGATTGCCCGCCCTCTCGGCCGCACGTTTCCACGTGGCGATGCTCGCGTCGATAGGCGACCACTCGTCGTCTTCGCCGTAGAACAGCAAGGTCGGAACGCGGACGCCGGCGAAGACCGGCTCGGGATCGAAGTCCATATCGCGCCATGTGAGATCGAGACCGCTGAGGTCCGCGGGCGTCCACGCGTGGTCGAAGAAGCGCTCGTTACGAATCGAGTCGACCGCAGCCTGCGCCTGCGCCAGCGTCGCGCCGCCTCGACGATACTCGTCGACGGTTCGCCGCACGGCGATGATCCGCTGCGCCACCTCATCGCCAAAGCCCGCCATCCGTGCATGTCGCGCGGTTCCGTACAACATCTGCTCGGACGGAGACACGCCCGTTGAAGCAAGAAGCACCAGCGACCGGATCTGCGAAAACTGCGACGCCGCAAGCGGCGCTACCCGCGCTCCCTGGCTGTACCCCCACAGTCCGATGCGCCCGGAATCGATACGCGAGTCCGCGTCGAGTGCGGAAACGACCCGCATCGCATCCGCGACCTGTATCGCGAAGGGCACGTCGTCTCCTCCAGGCATTAGCCGCCGGTCGAAACGCGCGACCGCGATACCCAGCGGTGTAAGCAGGCTCGCCAGGTGGAGGAACAGAAAGTGGTCCTTGGTCCCGCCGTTCGCCGGATGAAGGCAGACGATCGCGGGATGCGGGCCGCGCCCTTCCGGTAGATCGAGATCGAATAGCGCCGCGCTAGTCAGCGACGCCAGCTGCGCGTTTCGCCTGTCCGATGGCGCGATCGCGGTCCTGTTTCGTGAGCAGGCGCTTCCGGATGCGGTACGTCTTCGGCGTCACCTCGAGCAGCTCGTCGTCGGCGAGGAACTCGATCGCGTCGTCAAGCGAGAGATCGCGGATGCCGTCGAGCTTCACGGCGATGTCCGACGTGCTGCTGCGCATGTTCGTGAGGTGCTTGCGCCGCACGACGTTCACCTCGAGGTCGCGATCGCGGATGTGCTCGCCCACGACCATACCCTCGTACACGTCGACTCCGGGGCCGATGAACAGCGTCCCTCGGTCCTGCGCCTGCGACAGACCGAACGTCGTCGTCGTGCCGTTCTCCCACGCGATGAGCGAGCCGAAGTTGCGCGACTCGATGTCGCCCGCGTAGGAACCGTAGCCCGCGAAGAGCGTGTTCATCACGCCCTGCCCACGAGTCGACGTCAGGAACGCCTGGCGGAAGCCGAGCAGCCCGCGCGTCGGGATCCGCCAGACACCGTGGGCGCTGCCGTCGTCGCGGTACTTCATGTCCAGCAGCTCGCCGCGGCGGCGGCCCGCGAGCTCGACGACGGCGCCGAGCGCCGTCTTCGAGACCTCGATCTCGAGCTGCTCGTACGGCTCGTGGCGCTCGCCGTTCACGATGTGCTCGATGACCTCGGGCCGCGAGACCTGCAGCTCGTATCCCTCGCGCCGCAGGTTCTCGATGAGGATCGCGAGGTGCAGCTCCCCTCGCCCACTGACGATGAGCGTGTCCGGGCTCTCGGTGTCGGTGACGCGGAGCGCGACGTCGCGCTCGAGCTCGGCGTAGAGACGCTCGCGTAGCTTGCGGCTCGTCACGTGCTGGCCGTCGCGGCCCGCGAAGGGGCTCGTGTTCACCGCGAACGACATCTTGAGCGTCGGCTCCTCGACCTTGATCGGCGGCAGCGGCCGCGGGTCGTCGGCGTCGGCGATCGTGTCCCCGATCGCGATGTCGGCGACACCGGCGACCGCGACGATGTCGCCCGCGCGCACCAGGTCGACCGGCTCTCGCGCGAGACCCTGGAACGTGAAAAGGTCTGTGACACGCGCCTTCGTGACGTTGCCGTCGTGGTCGACGCGCGCGACGGGCTGCGTGCGGCGCAGCGTCCCGCTCTGCAGACGGCCGACCGCGATCCTGCCCTTGTAGTCGTCGTAGGACGTCGTCGTCACGAGGAGCTGCGTCGGCGCCGTCTCATCGACGTCCGGCGGCGGGATCTCTCCGAGGATCGCCTCGAAGAGCGGCTCGAGCGAGCCGGAAAGATGACGATGGTCGGTCCCGGCGGATCCGGTGAGCGCGTTCGTGTAGATCGTCTCGTATTCCGCCTGCTCCTCGGTCGCGCCGAGATCGAGGAACAGGTCGAAGGTCTCGTTCAGGACGTGGTTCGGTCGCGCCTGCGGGCGGTCGATCTTGTTGATGACGAGGATCGCTTTGTGTCCGCGACGTAGCGCCTGCCGAAGGACGAACTTCGTCTGCGGCATCGGACCGTCGACCGCGTCAACGAGCAGGAGGACGCCGTCGACCATGTTCATGACGCGCTCGACCTCGCCGCCGAAGTCGGCGTGCCCGGGTGTGTCGACGATGTTGATCTTCGTGCCCTTGTACGTGACCGCGGTGTTCTTCGCCATGATCGTGATGCCGCGCTCGCGCTCGAGGGCGTTGCTGTCCATCACGCGCTCGGCGACCTGCTGGTTCTCGCGGAAGATGTGGCTCTGCCGCAGCATGCCGTCGACCAGCGTCGTCTTGCCGTGATCGACGTGCGCGATGATCGCGATGTTGCGGATGTCCTCGCGCTTCATCCCTGCGCGAGCCGTCCCTTCAACTAGCGCGCCTTATCAATCTCCGGCTCCGCCGGAGACCGCTCAGGGCTGGTGGACTCGTTCGTCGCGCACGCTCGCTGCGCTCCCTGAACAGGGGCCCCTGCCCCTGAGCCTTCCTCGCTCGAGTCAACGCGCATCACGGTGGACGCTGAAGACGTCGCGGACGCTCTCCAGGCGCGCGAGGACGCGCGAGAGCTGCTCGACGCTCGTCACCTGCAGCGTCGCGTTCACCGTCGCACTCCGATCGGGATTCGCGGCGGCCGACAGCGCGACGAGCTGCACCTGGTTCTCGCTGATCACCGCCGCCACATCGCGCAGGAACCCGTCGCGGTCCCAGCCTTGGATGCGGATAGCCACCGGGTACGTGCGCGTGGCGGCCTGCTCCCACTCGACCTCGACGAAACGCTCCGTGTCGGCGCTCGACTTCACGTTCGTGCAGTCAGCGCGGTGGACCGTCACACCACGGCCACGGGTGATGTACCCGACGATCGGATCGCCCGGCACTGGGTTGCAGCACACCGCAAAACGCACGAGGAGATCGCCGACACCCTTCACGCGCACGCCGCCACGTGCGGTGGTCGGCGGGACCATCGGCGCGATCTCCGGTAGGACCTGCTGCGCGTCGTCGACGATGCCGAGCCGCGTCACGACCGACGCCGCGGTGAGCGCGCCGTAACCAAGCGACGCGAAGAGCGTGTCGACGTCGTGCATGTTCAGCACCTCGGTCACGCGGCGCAGGTCTGCGTCGCTGATGTCGCCGAGGGAGCGCTGCGCGAGGCGCTTCAGCTCGCGGTCGAGGAGCTCCTTCCCGTGCGCGATGTTCTCGTCGCGCTGCGCGCGTTTGAACCACTGCCGGATCTTCTCCCGCGCGCTCGGCGTCTGGACCATCGTGAGCCAGTCGCGCGATGGACCGCGCGCCGCCTTGCTCGTGACGATCTCGACGATGTCGCCCGACTGGAGGCGGTAGTCGAGCGGCACGATGCGGCCGTTGACCTTCGCGCCGATCGTCCGGTGCCCCACGTCGGTGTGGATGCGGTACGCGAAGTCGATCGGCGTCGACCCGGCGGAGAGGGCCTTCACCTCGCCTTTCGGCGTGAACACGAAGACCTCGTCCTGGAAGACGTCGACCTTCAGCGATTCGACGAACTCCTGCGAGTCGGTCACGTCGTGCTGCCACTCGAGAAGCTGACGCACCCATGCGAGCTTGGACTCGTAGTTCGCGTCGGCCTTGCCGCCCTCCTTGTACCGCCAATGCGCGGCGATGCCGTACTCCGCGAGCGTGTGCATCTCGCTCGTACGGACCTGGATCTCGAGCGGCTGCGCGCCCGGACCCATGACCGCGGTGTGGAGCGACTGATAGAGGTTCGCCTTCGGCACGGCGATGTAGTCGTCGAACTGACCCGGCACCGGCGGCCACAGCGTGTGCACGACGCCGAGCGCGGCGTAGCACGAGGGGAGGTCATCCACGATGACGCGGATCGCAAGCAGGTCGTAGACCTCGTTGAAGCCGACGCCCTTGCGCCGCATCTTCTGCTCAATGGACCAGAGATGCTTCGCCCGTCCCGACAGCTCGGCCCGCACGCCCGCTTTCTCGAGCTCGGTCGCGAGGTTCTTCATCGCCTGCTCGATGTAGCGTTCGCGCGACTGGCGGCGCTCGGCGAGCTGATCGGCCAGTTCCTTGTACTGCTCGGGCTCGAGGTATTTGAACGCGAGATCCTCGAGCTCCCACTTGATCTGCCAGATCCCGAGGCGGTGCGCGAGGGGCGCGTAGATCTCCATCGTCTGCTGCGCGATGCGCCGCTGCTTGTCCGCCGGGAGCGGCGCGAGTGTGCGCATGTTGTGGAGCCGGTCGCAGAGCTTGATGACGACGACGCGCAGGTCGTCGGCCATCGCGAGGAACATCTTGCGGATGTTCTCGGCCTGATGCGCGTCGCGCGACTGGCCCTGTAGACGGCTGAGCTTGGTGACGCCCTCCACCAGGCGGCCGATCTCGTCGCCGAACTGCTGGCGGATGTCGTCGACGGTCTTCGGCGTGTCCTCGGGCACGTCGTGGAGCAATGTCGCCGCGACGGTCGCCGGATCCATGCCGAGCTCGGCGATGAGCATCGCGACCGCGGCCGGGTGCGTGATGTACGGCTCGCCGGAGACGCGCTTCTGCCCCTCGTGCGCCTCTGCCGCGTAGGAGTACGCGCGACGCACAAGCTCCGCATCGCCGTCCGGATAGTGGCGGAGCATCTCCTTCACGATCGCCTCGGCGTCGATGTGGCCGTGGGTGCGGGGCCGCAGGCGCTCGGTGATCCCGACGATCCGTGCGGTGATCGGATTGGGCGCCCGCTGTGCCGTCATGCCCAATCTCCGCTCATGCCGGCACCGCCTCGCCGCGCATGCGGTCGGCGGTGCCGACCGGTCCGAAATCGCGGAGCTCGAGCTCGACGAAGCCGCGGAGCCCCGTGCCGACGGTGACGACCGCGTCGACGAAACCGGCGTCGGTCATCGCCTCGACGTGGTCGCCGCGCCGGAACGCCATCGCATCGAAGGTGAAGCGACCGACGGTGATCTTGCAGCGCAGGTGATCGGAGTCGGCACCGACCTGACGGATGCCGTACACGCGCACGTTGCGCACGAGCAGATGGGGACGCGCGTTGCCCGCGCCGCACGGCTCGAGGTCCGCCAGCTCGAGGGCGAGTCGCGCGGTGAGCGCCTCGGGCTCGATCTCCGCGTCGACGCGCAGCGTCGGCACCGGGCGTGCGCCGCCCAGCCGCCGGCGCACGACCTCATCGAGGCGCTCCGCGAACGCCGGGAGGCGATCGCGCGCGACTGAGAACCCGGCTGCCATCGCGTGACCACCGTGCTTGATGAGCAGGTCATCGCACTCATCGAGCGCCTCGGCGATGTGGACCTGCGCGATCGACCGGCATGAGCCCTTGCCCTCATCGCCGGAGAGCGCGATGACGACCGCGGGCCGCCCGTAGTCCTCGACGAGGCGCGACGCCGCGAGGCCGACGATGCCCGCGGGCCACGACTCGTCCGCCACGACCGTCGCCCACGCGTCGGGCCGCTCTCCAGCACGCTCGCGCGCGGCCTTCACGACCTGGCGCGTGAGCTCCTGACGTTCGGTGTTCTTGGCCTCGAGCGAGTCGGCGAGCGTCTTCGCCTCGTCCGCGTCCTCGGTGAGAAGGAGCCGCAGCGCCTCCTCGGCGTCGGCGATGCGACCCGCGGCGTTGAGGCGCGGACCGAGCACGAAGCCGATGTCCATCGCGTTGATGCGACCGAGCTTGAGTCCGGAGCGCTCGGCAAGCGCGCGCACGCCGACGAGCGGCGCGCGATTGAGCGACGCGAGGCCGCGTCGCACGAGACCGCGGTTCGCGGCCACGAGCGGCACGACGTCCGCAACGGTGGCGAGCGCGACGAGCTGCATGAGCTCGTCCTCGCGCAGCGCGTACCCGAGCTCGCCGAGCAGCGAGCGCGCAAGCATCAGCGCGACACCCGCGCCCGCAAGATCTTTCTCGAGAGAGGGGTCGCCCGGACGTCGCGGGTTCACGACCGCGAACGCCTTCGGCAGTTCCGCCGGCGGGTGGTGGTGGTCGGTGACGATGAGGTCGATCCCCAGCTCGCGCGCGAGCTCCGCCTCACGTACGGCAGTGACGCCGCAGTCCACGGACACGATGACGCGCGTCCCGTCGGCGGCGAGCTTGCGAATCGCCTGCGCGTTCAGGCCGTAGCCCTCCTCGTAGCGATCGGGGATGTAGGCGCCGACGCCGATGCCGATCTGACGGAAGGCGCGCACGAGGATCGCCGATCCGGTGATGCCGTCGACGTCGTAGTCCCCATAGATGACGATGCGCTCGCGAGCCGCGAGCGCACGACGGAGGCGCGACACCGCGCGGTCGAGATCGGTCATCGGCGGACCGCCCTCGGCGATCCGCGCCGCCAGGAAATCGGCCATCTCCGCGGCTTCGCAGCCGCGGGCCGCGAGGATACGCGCGACGAGCGGCGCGATGCCCGCGGGAGCATCGATCGACCGTATGTCGGGTAGCAGCCAACGCCGCAGCGGTGTGAGGGTCATGTCGGAAACCAGTTTCTCATGCCACGTACGTACGATGGTCGACATGAGAACGGTCGTGCTGCTCATCGCGGTCGGGATGACGTCCTCGTGCGCAGCATTTACCTCCTCCAATGACCATGCGTCGCCACTCACGGGCAGGCCTACGACCGCCTCAAGCGCGGCCGCGACTCCCAGTTCGACCCTCGGGGCGGGGCTCGACGAAGTGCCCGTCGCGCAGGCGATGGGCGGGCGTCGCTGGTACACGGTGCCAGATGGATTGATTCAGGAGAAGGCGTTGGTCGCCGTCGCGATGGCAGCCGACGCCCTGCCCGGCCAGCCGCGCGCGCGCCTGCGCGAGACGGGTGCGACGGTGCCGCTGTCGTTCATCGTCGCCCCGCGGGTCGGAAACCAGTGGAGTGGGTCGCTCGATCTCGCCGGCGCCGCGCCAGGAGAGCAAACGGTCGACTTCCTCGTTCGCATGCGCGACGGCTCTGATCGGGTCGTGGCGAGCTCGAAGTTCTTTCTCTCGCAGCCGATCTACGTGGTCTGGACGCTGGACTTCGAGGGCGACGCCGCGTCGAACGAGACGCTCGACAACACTTACGCGATCAACCGCACGTACTTCGCGCCCATGACGATCATGTGGAACCCGCGCGTCTGGACGACCACCGAGGTCAGCCGCGAGAGGGCCGATGTCATGCGGCAGTGGACGATGAATGTCGCGGCCGCGGGTAACGCCGAGATCGCCCTTCACATCCACGCGTGGACGGATTTTGTTCGTGCCGCGGGCGTGACCCCGCGGACCGCACCAAGCTGGGCGGGTCGCGGTGATGGGTACGACGTGCCGCTCACCGCTTTCGATGAGTCCGAGACGAAGAGACTGATCGACCATGCCGTGCGACTCATGACGGATCACGGCATGCCAAAGCCGACCTCGTTCCGGGCCGGCGGTCTGTTCGCGAACGCGGCCAATCTCCGCGCCGTCGCGGCAGCTGGATTCACCGCCGACACGAGCGCCACCCCGGCGGGACCGTTCGGGAGCCTGACGCTCCCGTGGACGCTGCCGAAGGACGCACAGCCTTACCGGCCGTCGCGCACGGACGCGAACGCGGCGGGCGATCTCCCGATGCTCGAGGTGCCGAACAACGCCGGCAACACCTACGGCCTCACATCGTTCTCTATCCAGCGTGTCATCAACGATGACCTCGCGATGTTGCCTCCGGTGGGGACGCCGAGCGCCGTCCGTCGGGCGCTTACCTTCGTGAGCCACCCGGCGACCATCGACGCGCCTGAACGCGCCGCGATCGAGAAGCTTTTCCAGGCGCTGGAGCCATACCGCTGGGATCGCGACAAAGGACCGCTGCGCTTCGTCACCATCGCGCAGGTCGCGGCGGCGTATGCGCGGTAGCTAGATCTTTGTCCCGGTCGTGCCCGGGGGTGCCGAGGCCGCGGCGAGGATGGCTTCGGCGGTGGTCGAGCGCTTGTCCGTCCAGTCTTCCTTCATCTTCGGGAGGTTGATGGGCTTTCGCTCGAACGGCTTGGCCGCTTCTGGATTGGAAATATCAGCCGCCTCGAAGATCTCTTCGAGCTCCTGACCGATCAGTTCACCCTTCTGGGCCAGCGCACCCGCCACCGCGTGAACGGCGTATTCCTTCTCACGCACGAGCCGCTTGGTCTCGTCGAACAGCTCGTCGAGGAGCTTGTCGGCGAGCTGGAGGATCGGGCCGGGCGGGCTCATGACACCGCTCGCCGGCACGGTGAGAAGGGTCGATCCCATGCCGAGAGACCCGACGTAACTCATCGCGAGGTAGGTCGCGGTCTGGAGATCCGAGCCCGCGCCCGACATCTTCGTGCCGAGGAAGACCTCTTCGACGGCGCGCGACGCCAACGACACCATGATGTCGGTCTCGATCTCCCGCGCGTGGCGGGTGTACCGCTCCTCGCGCGAGGACCGCTGGACGACGCCGAGTGCGTCGCCCATCCGGATGATCGAGGCCTTCTGGATGCGATTTTCCTGCTGCAGATAACGAGCAGCCACGGCGTGGCCTGCCTCGTGGTAAGCGATCGCTCGACGATCCGCGGGCGACATGGTCTGGATCGGCTGCTTGATGCCCAGCATGCGAGCGTCGCGCGCGACGAGCCAGTCTCTGTAGTTGAAGAACTCACGTCCGCCATCGTGCGCGACGATCAGAGCCTCGTTGATGATGGTCTTGATGTCGATCGGCGTCCATCCGATGGAATCGCCGACCATCAGATCGACCGGGATCTCGGGATCGTGCGCCTTCAGGCGCAGGTAGTGCTGGATGATGTCCTTGCGGCCATCGCCATCCGGCACGTACACCATGAGCTTGCGGTCGAGGCGACCTGCGCGAACGAGCGCCGGGTCCAGAACGTCGGGGCGGTTCGTCGCGCCGATGACGAACACGACCGGCTTCGGCGGCACGGGACCACGGATGAGACCGAGCCAGCGCGCGATCTTGTGCTTGAAGCGGTCCTCGACATGCTTACCGAGCGAGTCCATCTGGTTGAGCATCGTGTTGAGGGCGAGGCCGCGACCGCCCATCATGCCCATCGGACCCATCATTCCCTGCTGCTGACCGCCGGTCATTCCTCCGCGCGACAGGCCGACGGAGTCGAGCTCGTCCAGGAACAAGATGCAGCAGCCCGGCTGTCCGGGCTCCGCGAATTTTCGCGCGAGGCCACGCGCCTTGCGGAACAGCGAGATCACGATGAGCGCATCGACGCCCATCCACATGCTCGAGAGGCTCGAGGCGTCCACGTAGATGAACGGCAGGTTCGCCTCGGCAGCCATGACGCCCGCGAGGAAGGTCTTGCCCGTGCCGGGCGGCCCCGCGAGGAGCATGCCCTGAGGCATCTCGCCGCCGCGATCCTGGAAGCTCTTCACACCTCTCAAGATCCGGACGAGGCTCTTCGCGTGCTCGAGCAGGTCCGGCTGGCCGCGGTAGTTCTCGAAACTGAGGCCGATCTGTGGCTGGTCCGGCGTGACCGTGTACGTCCTGGGCCGAGACATGAACCACATGAGCGCACCGAACTGCACGATCATCATGAACGAGTAGAAGAGCAGCAGGACGAGCAGCTGAGGCGCCTGCCCGATCATGTCGAGAATGCCCTGGAAGATCCCGCGGACGCCCCAGAGGACGACGGCGATCGCGATGATGATCCCGAGGATGATCAGCCGGCGCAGGTTGTGCTCGAGGACATACGCCGCGGTCAGCAGGACCCGGCGGCTCGCCGGCTCGGGCACGGCCACCGGCGCTGGTCCATACGCCGCGGGCACCTTCGTCGCCGGAGCGGTTGTCGAAGTCGTAGTCATCAGTCGTTCACACCCACGATCTGTCCATTCTCCACGTCGAGCACGAAGCCAACGATCGAATCGGTACCACCCATGTCTTTACCTGAAAGAATGTACGCCGCGACAACGCGCGTACCGCGTGCCGTGGCGCCGACGAACTTGACGCCTCGGACGTCGGCGATCGGCCGATCCAGAGGGCTCTGCAGCGCTTGTTGGAGGGCTTGAAGCCGTTGCGTGTCCATAAGCCGCGAGAGCGTGCGTGAATCAGTGTTTTCGATCGCCGTAGCGACCTCCGCCGTAACGCGAGGCTCTTCGACCCTGTCCAGGCTGGCGTACGGGCTCTCGCGGACGCCGCTCGAGTTGACGATGCGTTCCGTGAGGACGCCACCAAGGAGTCCGCCGATGAACAGCGAGAGCACGAAGATCGCGCGTCCTTCACTCATCTGACGAGAACCACCTTGCCTCCGACAAGGGTGAGCGCATAGGTAATCAGACCCTGCGAGCCGTCGTTCGCGCGCGCCTCGACCGCGTAGACCTGCACCGATAGCGGACCCTGGCTCTGTCCGCCGAGATAGGTCAACGAGAGCGCCTTCGCTTGTGCGGCGGTGCTCTGAGTCATCTGCTCGGCAAGAGCCTTTGAAACGACGTCCTGCTGTGGTCTGAGCGCCGCGATGTTCTCCGCTTCGCGCTGCAGATACGCGAGCATGAAGGCGCGTGCTTCTGGGGGCTCGCCTGAGTTCGCGAACCAGCCACGCTCCGTGATCACGTACGACACGGTGGCAGCGAGCATGTAACCGACGAGCATCCCGACCAGCATGGTGCCCACGGCGGTCGCGATGATCGGCGGGATCCAGCGAGTTAGACGGCCCACGTATGAAGTCTATGGTGCGGGTGAGCGAAAAGGTTCAGCCCAGCAGCCGATTGAGCACCACATCAGGCCACAGCGGTCGCGCGGTGGCGGATCTTGTCCTCGAGCTCCTGCCAGAGCGAGACGATCTGGCTGGCGTTGAAGATCGACGAATACGTTCCCGAGACGATGCCGATGACGAGCGCGAGCGCGAAATTGCGCATCGAAAAGCCGCCGAAGAGCAGGAGCGCCAGCAGCGTGAGCACGACGGTCAGCGACGTGATCACCGACCGCGCCAGCGTCTGCATGATGGAGAAGTTGATCACCGGGTTGAGCGCCTCGCCCGGATTGAGCCGCAGATTCTCGCGGATGCGGTCGAAGACGACGATCGTGTCGTGCACCGAGAAGCCGATGATCGTCAGCACCGCCGTGACGAAGAGGCTGTCGACCTCGACGCCCAGGAAGAAGCCGAGGATCGCAAAGATGCCCAGGACGACAGCGGCGTCGTGGAGCAGCGCAATGATCGCCGCGATGCCGTAACGGAACGCTGCCCAGCCGAAGTTCCGGAAGGCGAACGCGATGAGCAGCACGATGAGCACCGAGGCGAGCGCGATCGACCGGACGGCGTTCTGGATGAGCTCGCCGCTGAACGACGGGCTCACGACCGACGACGACAGATCTATGAGGTTCGCGCCGTAGCGGTCCTTCAGCGCCTTCTCGGCCTTCACGATGTCGTCAGGCTTCATCTCGAACGTGCGGACCTCGATGCGTCCGCCCTCGGCGACCTGCACCACGGCCTCGGGCCGGTCGAGCGCGGCCATCGCGTCGCGCACGTCGCTCACCGCGGGTGGCTGGCCGAATCGCAGCTCGAGGAGCGTGCCACCGCGGAACTCGATGCCCGGCTTCAACCCGCCGAGCGCGAGGAAGATGACGCCGGGGACGATGAGCAGGCCCGACAGCAGGAAGTACCACCACTTGCGCTCGACGACGCCGATCACGGGCTCACCGCCGCCGTGCTCCTCGGTGCGCCGGTATCGACGGCGCGTTCCTCGACGCCGTAAAGACGGCGCTGCCGGAGCGACGCGATCTCGATCGCGCCGTGCAGGAGCATCTGCGTGACGACGACCGCGGTGAAGAACGACATCGCCACACCGATCGCGAGCGTGAGCGCGAAGCCCTTGACCGTCCCGGTCCCGAACCAGAAGAGGATGCCCGCGGTCATGATCGTCGCGAGGTTCGAGTAGAGGATCGAGGGGAACGCGCGGACGCGCCCGGCCTCGACGGCATTGCGCAATGACTTGCCCGCGCGCAGCTCCTCTTTCAGCCGTTCAAAGGTGAGGACGTTGGCGTCGACGGCCATGCCGATCGAGAGAATGAAGCCCGCAACGCCCGCCAGCGTGAGCGTGACCGGCACGAGGCGGAAGAGCGCGTACGTGAGCGCCGTGTAATAGAGGAGTGCGATCACCGCGATGACGCCGGGCAGCCGGTAGTACGCGATCATGAAGAACGCGACGAGGAAGAGCCCGATCGCGCCCGCCACCAGCGACCGCTGCACCGACTCCTGGCCGAGCGTCGGCTCGACGCGCGATGACTGGATGACCTCGAGCGGCACGGGCAGCGCACCGGAGTTCAGGAGCAGCGACAGCTCACTCGCGGACTTCGCGGTGAACCCGCCCTCGATGATGCCGCGCCCGTCGGTGAAGATCGCGTTGATCGTCGGGGCCGAGATCTCCTTCCCGTCGAGCGTGATCTGCACCGGCTTCTGGTAGAAGTCCTTCGAGAGCTGCACCCACCGCTGGTCGTCGCCGTTGGTGAATTCGAAGTTGATGACCGGCTTCGTCCCGTTCTGGAACGTCACGAACGTCGGCTTCAGGTTCGCGCCGGTGAGCGGCGGCTGAAGTGACTTGTACTGCCCGGGATGGTCAGCGTCCGGGACCTTGATCTCGAGGAACGCCTGCCGCGTCGCGATGTCGTTCGCTTGCGCGAGGTCGTCGACGCCGGGCAGCTCGAGGAGGATCTTGTCGTCGCCGACGCCCTGGAGCACCGGCTCCGAGACGCCGAGGCTGTTGATGCGCCGCTCGATGACCTTCATCGCCAGCTGCTGCAGTTGCGACGGCGTCTGGGTGTTGCCGGCGGGCAGCTTCTCGGTCTGCATGCGCAGGATGAGCTGCGTGCCGCCCTGCAGGTCGAGCCCGAGATGCGTCTTGATCTCCTGATTGACCTGGAAGTCGCCGACCTTGAGGCAGATCCCGGGGCAGTTGAACGGGAACGAGATCTGGTGCTTCGGGATGTCCACGAAGACCGCGAGCACCGCGATGATGGCGATCAGCCACGGACCGAATGCACCCAACGGACGGCGTCCCCTTCCGAGCATCAAAAGAGCGCCCCGGAGGCGCTCGATGCATCAAGTATATGTGCGAGAAGCGGGGAGTTTCGCGGTCAGGCGCCCCGCAGACGCTCGCGCGCCTCGCGCATCTCGCGATCGAACGCCGACTCGCTCGGCGTGCCGTCCGGTGCGCTGGCCTGCGCGCTCTCGGCGGCGGGCGTCGGCGACGTCGACGCCGGTGTCGACGAGCCCACAAAGGGCTCCTTGAGCGCGCGATCGGCGTTCATGAACTCCTCGCGCAGCTCATCGGACGTCTTGCGCAGGTCGCCGACGACACGGCCGATGTCGCGCATCACCTTCGGCATCCGCTCGGGACCGAGGACGAGGAGGGCGATGACCGCGATGAGGAACAGCTCCTCGGGCCCGATGCCGAACATCAGCGGCGCTCCGTGGCCATCGCGCGTGCGGCGTTCGCGCTGTCGCGCAGTGCGCGGGCCGCGTCGGCCGCCGCGCGCTCGTAGTCGCCCTCGCGCGATGCGAACAGCACCGACCGCGACGCCGACGGGAGAACGCCGCCGCCCTTTTCGTCGAGCGCAGCGCGGATCGCTGTCGCCACGTCCCCACCCTGCGCGCCGACACCGGGCATGAGGAAGAGCCGGTCCGGCGCGAGCGCGCGGAGACGCCTCGCCTCCTCGGGGTAGGTCGCGCCGACGACGAAGCCGCAGTGCTCCGCTGGGAACGCCGCGACCGCGGCGGACACGACGCGCTCGTAGAGCGGACGTCCGTCGACGATCAGATCCTGCACGTCGCCGGCGCCGGGATTGCTCGTACGCGCGAGAACGAGCGCGTAGCGGTCCTCGCGCGCGAACGGCGCTATCGCATCGAGACCGACGTACGGCGCGACCGTCGCGGCGTCGGCGTGGAACGCATCGAACAGCGCCGACGCGTACGCCTCCGCGGTGTTCGGCACGTCGCCGCGCTTCGCATCGAGGATCACCGGAATGTCATCGGGGATCGACTGCAGCGTCTGACCGAGCACCTCGAACGCGGCCGCTCCGTATCGCTCGTAGAACGCGAGGTTCGGTTTGTAGGCGCACGCGTATTCGGATGTCGCACGCACGATGCGGCGGAGGAAACGCACCGCCGCCTGCGGGCCGCGCCCGAGTGCGGACGGGATGAGGTCGGGCTCGGGATCGAGGCCGACACAGATGATGCTGTCACGCGACCTGGATGCCGCCGCGAGCTTCTCAAGAAAGGACATGCGCCGACGTATCATGCGGAGGCTTCCAGACATTGAAGGAGGGATCCCATGCGCATCAGCGTACGCGGCCCGCTCGGGTGGGCGCTGGCCGCGGGACTTCTCATCGCCGCATGCGGTGGCACGACGCCGCAGGCGTCCGGTGGGCCGTCGGCGGCGGCGAGCAGCGGTCCACGCATCGGCTCGTTCAACCGACCAGTCGTCCTCGCGTTCACACCGTCACAGGAAGGCGCGGTCATCGCGACGAGCGGCAACGCGATCAAGGCGGCGCTCGAGAGGGCCACGGGCCTCTCGTGGAAGGTCACGCCGATGACGAGCTACGCGGCGCAGGTCGAGGCGATGTGCGCCGGTAGCGTGGACGTCGGCTTCTTCGCACCGCTGCAGATGACGCTGCTGCTCGGTCGGGGATGCGGCTCGCCGATCCTCGCGGCGCTCCGCAAGGACGACACCGGCCAGCTCTCAGCGACCTACAAGTCGCAGATCCTTGTCCGCACCGACAGCGGGATCAACGATCTCAATGGTCTCAAGGGCAAGAAGTTCGCGTTCGTCGACACGCTCTCGGCCTCCGGCTACGTCTATCCGACGCTGGTGGTCAAGCAGAAGACCGGTCAGGAGCCGAAGACGTTCTTCTCGCAGACGATCTTCGCGGGCGGCCACCCGCAGGCAGCGCTGGCCGTTTACAACAAGCAGGTCGACGGCGCGGCGACGTTCATCGACGCGCGCGACTCGCTCGTGTCGGCGAACCCCGACATCAAGACGGCGACGAAGGTCATCGACACCGCGGGGCCGATCCCGAACGATGGTGCGGCCGTGCGCAAGGGCGTCCCCGACGACGTCACGAAGCAGGTGAAGCAGAGCCTGCTCGACTACATCAAGTCGGACGACGGCAAGAAGATCTTCGCGAATCCGGCATTCTTCCAGTGGGACGGGATGCAGGAGGTCGACGCGAAGTTCTACGACCCGATGAAGGAGGCGGCGCAGCTCGCGGGCGTGGACGTCGAGAAGCTCGCGCAGAACACGCCGCGCCCGCCCGCCACTCCGTCGCCCACGAAGGCTCCGTGACCTGATCCGACTCTGGTCTGATCGCTGAAGGCCGCCGGGAGACCGGCGGCCTTCTCTGTTCCTAGACTCCGCTCGGTGGCACCGATCCTCTCGCTCAAGGACCTCGTGAAGGTCTATCCATCGGGGACGCGCGCGCTCGATGGGATCACCCTCGACATCCAGCCTGGCGAGTTCCTCGTCCTCATCGGGCTCTCCGGATCCGGCAAGTCGACGCTCCTGCGCTGCATCAACAGGCTCATCGAGCCCTCGAGCGGGACGGTCGTCTTCGAGGGCGCCGATGTCACCGCCGCGCGCGGCGCGGAGCTGCGCCGCATCCGCAGGCGGATCGGGATGATCTTCCAGCAGTTCAACCTCGTGCGTCGCACCTCGGTCTTCAGCAACGTCCTGTCCGGTCGGCTTGGCTATCGCTCGACCTGGCGCACCATCGCCTCGCGGCCATCGGGCGGTGATGTGAGCGCGGTCTTCGAGAACCTCGGGCGCGTCGGCATCGTCGACAAGGCGTTCGCGCGCGCGGACGCGCTCTCCGGCGGGCAGCAGCAGCGTGTCGGTATCGCTCGCGCGCTCATGCAGCGACCCGAGGTCATGCTCGCGGACGAGCCGGTCGCGAGCCTCGATCCCGCGACGAGCCATTCGGTGATGAAGTACCTCGAGGAGATCAACAAGAAGGACGGCATCACCGTCATCTGCTCGCTGCACTTCCTCTCGCTCGCGCGGCGCTACGGCACGCGCGTCGTCGCGCTCAAGGGCGGACGCGTCGCGTTCGACGGGAAGCCCGCCGAGATCGACGAGCGGCGATTCAAGGAGATCTACGGGGAGGACGCGATCGAGGTCGAGATCGGTCCCGAGCGTTCCCAGCCGCAGCCGATGTCCGCGACCGAGGCGGCGCTCCGCGCGATGGCCGACGACACCGGCCACGGTGCACCTCCCGAGATTCGCCCGGATGGCTGAGTACTTCGTCGCCCGCGGGCTCACCATTCCCCAGGAGCTGAGCCAGAACCCGCTCACCAACTGGCGACGGCTGCTCGTCATCGCGACGAGCATCCTCGTCATCTACACCGGGCTCCGCGTCACGGACATCGACACGTCACGCGCGAACCCGGAGTTCGCCTACAACCTCGTCCTTCAGCTCTTCAACTGGGACTTCAGGCTCCTCACGCCGCAGAACGAATTCGAGACGTTCTGGGACACGGTCGAGGGGCTCATGATCATCACGATCTTCCTCGGGATCATCGCGTCGGCGATCGCGGTGGTCATCGCGCTGCCGCTCTCCTTCTTCGGCGCCCGCAACATCATGACCGGCCACCCGGTCACCACGACGATCTACACGGTCATTCGTCTTATGTTCACGATCATTCGCTCGATCGACGTGCTCATCGTCGTGATCGTCGCCGCGGTCCTGCTCGGCATCGGCAGCGCGGCCGGAGTGTTCGCGCTCGCATTCCACAACATCGGTGTGCTGGGAAAGCTGTACTCGGAGGCGATCGAGGGGATCGACCACGGACCGATCGAGGCGATCACGGCGACCGGGGCGAATCGTTTTCAGGTCATCTGGACAGCCGTGGTCCCGCAGATCGTCAACCCGTTCATCTCGTTCACGATCTACCGGCTCGACGCGAACGTTCGCCTCGCGCCGATCCTCGGCCTGGTCGGCGGTGGCGGGATCGGCTTCATCCTTTTCCAGAAGATCAATTTGTTCCAGTACGGCGGCGCGGGGCTGATCATCTTCTTCATCGTCGTGACCGTCGCGGCGATGGACTTCTTCAGCGCGCAGGTGCGCAAGCGCCTGATCTGAGGCGCGAGCGCTACTTCCCCCAGCTCGGACGGGTCTCGCCGTCGACGCCGTCGCCTCGCGTCAGCTTCACCGGCGCCTTGGCCTGCCCGCCGGACAGGGCTGCGCCGAGATCCATCGCATAGAGGTCGATGACACCGCCGGACTCGTGTAGGTAGGCGATCGATCCGCCGTCGGATGAGAACGCGCCGTTCCAGCTGTGGCCATCGTCAGTGAGCGCGACGTCACGCCCCGTCTTCACCTCGACGGCATGCACGTCGTTGCCGCCCCTCGGATGGCGCAGCGTGTACACGATCCACACGCCGTCCGGCGAGTACGAGGGCCGGTAGTACTCGCCGTCCGCGCTCACCTTCTGCGGATCGGCCTTCGTCCCATCCGCCGCGACGAGGAGAATGCGCGGCGCGCCGAGCGTGTACGACGTGACCGCGATGGTCTTCCCGTCCGGCGACCAAGCCGGATCCGCGAGGTTCGATCCCTGTGAGAGCAGCGAGAGCCGTTTGCCCGTCGCGAGGTCGTAGACCTCGAGGTCGGACGATCCCTCGCCTGCGTCGGTGACGATCGCCAGCCTCTTTCCGTCCGGTGAGATCGCGGGCCCGTTCTGCCACGCGACGACGTGGAAACCGGAGGCGGCGCGGATGCGCAGGCCGTCGAGCACGATCGTCTCCGGCCCGCCGGACGCGTCCTTCTTCACGATGTTCGTGTAGCGCACGAGCGCCGGCACGACCTGTCCGTCGACCTCACGCTTGCCGTCGATCTGCTCGGTGCGCGCGAAGACGACGGTGCGCCCGTCCGGCGACAGGCTCGGCTCCGTGCTCCGGCCCTCGGAGGTGATGCTGAAGTACTTGCCCTCGTGCAGGATGTAGACGTCACCCCGCAGCGTGAACGCGATCGTCCCGGAGACGCGCGGCGCCTCGACGGTCGCCGTCGGCCGCGGCGGGGTCGGCGTCAGCGTCCCGGCCGGCACGATGAGCGGCGCGGCCTGAGAGGCCACGACGCTGTAGCCGATGAGCAGCGCCACCGCGATCGCGCCGAACAGCAGGTCGCGTCTGGTCATTCCGCGTCCGCGATGAGCGAAGCGACGCGCTCGATCTCGGGTCCGACCGCGTCACCGTTGCGGATCTCCAGGTAGCCGTGAGCGGGCGGCTCGAACGCTCGCGCGCGCATCCGGTCGTACACCCCGAGGTCGGCATCGGAGTGATCGCCCGCCTCCCGCTCGGTCATGCGCCTTTTGAGCCGGGCGCGCGTCTCGGCGTCGTCGGCGCTGACGAGGACGTGGTGGATCGGCGCGCCGCGCGCCCGGGCGACCTTCTCGGCCGGCGACCGGTAGCGCGCGAGCAGATGCGTCGCGTCAAGGACGACGGCGTGCCCCTCGGCGAGCAGCTGGTCGACGAGCGCCTCCGCGATCCCGAACACCGCTTCGTTCTCCTCATCGGCGTAGGTCGCGGCGATGAAGAGCCGGTTGCGGAGGTGATCCGTCGCGACGTGCGCGGCGCCGAGCCGTGCCGCGAGCAATCTCGCGCAGTGCGACTTCCCCACGCCCGGATAGCCCATGAGCATGACGAGCATCGCCCGGCCCGCCCGGACCACCCGCGGGACGCCGATCTCCTCTCGCAGCTGCGCGACGAGCGCGCGACGATGCGCCGCAAGCGCGCGCGTCTGCACGCGCGTCGCCGTGTCGCTCGAGCGGATCTGGCGCGTCATGCGGCGAAGCCGACCTCGCGCAGCGCCGTGCGCGCAGCGCCGGCCTCATCCCAGGGGACCTTCTCCTCGCCGACGATGATCGATGCCTCGTGTCCCTTGCCCGCGAGGAGCACCGTGTCGCCGGGCTTCGCGCGGCGGATCGCCTCCCGCACCGCCTGCGCGCGATCGTCGATCACGAGGTAATCCTCACCGGAGCGCTTTCCGCTGCTCACCGCGCCCGCCTCGATCTCCGAGAGGATGGCCTTCGGATCCTCGAGCCGCGGATCCTCCTGCGTGATCACGAAGAGGTCGGCATAGCGAGAAGCGGCCTCCGCGAGGCGCGGCCGCTTCGCGCGATCGCGCTCGCCCGCGCTACCGAACACCGCGATGAGGCGGCCTTTCGTGAGTGGGCGCAGCAGCGAGAGCACCTTGTCGAGCGACTCCGGCGTGTGCGCGTAGTCGACGATCACGGTGAAGGGTTGCCCCGCGTCGACGCGCTCCATGCGCCCGCGCACCGGGCGCGCCTTTTCGAGCGCCACCTTGATCGCGGGGAGCGGGACGCCGGCGGCGATCCCGGCGCCCGCGGCCGCGAGCGCGTTGTGCACGTTGAAGCGACCGACGAGCGGCAGCCGCAGCTCGACCTCGGATCCCGTCGCCGCGATGCGCAGCGTCGACCCGCTCGAATCCGCCGCAGTCACCGTGCCCTGCACGTCGGCGTGCGCGTCTACGCCGTAGGTGAGCACGCGGGCGGGCGCGGCGCGATCGGCGAGATAGCTCCAGTGCGGATCGTCGGCATTGAGCACCGCGGTCTTGACGACGCCTTTCTCCGCGCTGCTTCCGAGCATCGTGAAGAGGATCGCCTTCGCGTCGAGGTACCCCTGAAGGGATCCATGGAAGTCGAGATGCTCAGGCGACAGGTTGGTGAACACCGCGACGTCGATCTCACACCCGCGCACCTTTCGCAGCGCGAGCGCGTGCGACGTCGCCTCGAGCACGCCCCACGTCCCGCCGGCGACGAGGAGCTCGGCGAAGAACTCCTGGATCTCGATCGCCTCCTGCGTGCTCTGCCGCGTCTCGTTCGGCCACTCGTGGCCCGCGAGCTTAAAGTCCACCGTCGTCGAGTACCCGGTGCGCTCGCCCGCTGCTTCGAGGACATCGGACACGAGATGCACCGTCGTCGTCTTGCCGTCGGTGCCTGTGACCGCGGCGAGCTTCAGTCGCCGCGTCGGATGATCGAAAAGCTCGGCCGCGAGGTCCGCCAAGGCGGCGCGCGTGTCGGGGACGATCGCGAGTGGCGCCTTCGTCCGCAGCTTCTTCTCAGCGACGACCGCGATCGCGCCGCGCTTGGTCGCATCGGCGATGAACTCGTGCCCGTCGCGGTGGAAACCCGCGATCGCGACGAAGACGCTGCCCGGCTCGACCTTGCGCGAGTCGTACGCGAGCTTGCGCACATCGGCGTCGGCCGCGCCTTCGGGGACCGCGATGCCGCAAGCGCCGAAGAGCGCGGCGAGCTTCACCGGCGGAGCCTCGCGCGAAGACGGAGAGCGCTCGCGTACAGCGGCTCGAGGATGCCGTACCCCCAATAGAGAACTGGTGACGGCACGAAGTCGTTCGCCCCGACCCAGTGGCGAACATCACCGCCGAAGCCGCGCTTGAAGAGATACGGGCCGTACATCGGGTCGTCCTTTCGCTCAAGATGACGCGGAATTCCGCCCAAGTCGAAGACCGCGCGACCCGCGCGCTTCGCTTCGATGATGCACTCCCAAAGCAGCAGATAGGCCGCGTACGACTTTCGTCCGGCCTCGTTCGTCGCGCCCGTCTGGTAGAGCGCACGATCACCGCAACGCCACACCATCGCGCCGGCGACCGCCGCGCCGTCGACGTAGGCGAGTCGAAGGGTCGCCAGATCGGCATCGATAAGCGCGCGCCACGTGTCCCGGTAGTACTCCCACGTGCGCGTGATGAACCCGGCGCGCTCGCCGGTCTCCGCGTATAGGTCGTAGAACGCGCGCAGGCCCCCGTCGTCAGTCGCCGCGCGCGTCGTCACACCGCGCTTCGGGGCCTGACGCACGCTCCAACGTGTGTCCTTCTCCATGTCCCCGAGAAGAGATTCCTCGTCGCGGGCGAGACCCAGTTGCAGCGTCGCAACGACCGGCTGGATATCGCCGCCTCTGCGATAGCCAGCCTCACGCATCGCGGGCAGCACGCTCGGGTCGAGCTCTGGATCGACCTTTAGGAAGATCGCGTTCCGTGCGTCAGCGAGCGTCGCCAACGCCCGCAGCGCTTGGGGAAGATCATCTAAGTCCGCGAGCACGGGCCCACGCGGCACGTATCCGATCGGTCGGCCAGGGAGGACGTCACGCCACAGCACGAGCGCGACCGGCAGCGGGTCCTCGATACGGACGAACTCGGCCCGCCATCCCTGCGATTCGCGGATGCGCGCCCAGGCGCTGGACTGCATCGCATGACCACGCGGCGAGCGCACAGCGGCGTCGTCCCAGCCGGCAGGCGCGTCGGTCATGCCGCCGACCGCGCGAGCCTGCGGCGTCCCGCGAGCTGCCACACCGGATAGAGCACCGCGCGCACCGGCGTCTCGAGCGCGCCGATCCACTCCGCGATCTCGCCGCCGAAGCCGAGCTTGAAGTTCTCGACGCCGGCAAGCGGATCGTCCGCGCCCTCCGCGAGGCCCCACATGTCGTAGCGCTTCGCACCGAGCGCGCGCATGCGCATCATCGAGCGCCACTTGAGCAGATAGAAAGGACGCGCCTCGGTGTGCGCGCCGCTCCACCCGCCGAAGAGCTCCCATGCACGATCCGCGAGACGGCCGACGAGGAGCGCACCACAGTCCTCGTCGCCGACGCGCGCCATCAGCAGGTGCGCGCGTTCGCCGAACGCCTCCAGCAGGCGTGCGAAATAGTCGCGCGAATGGATGCCGAAGTGTTCGCGATCCGCGACGGCGCGCAGCACGACGAGGAAGCGGTCGAGATCTTTTGTCTCCTCGGTGACCACGCCGGCCCGCTCGGCCTTGTGCACGTACTGCCGTGTCTTCTTCTTCATGGCGCCGAAGAGCTCGTCATCGCTTCGCGTGAGATCCATGAGCAGCGTGCGGCGCGGCTGCACGAACACGGGTGAACGACGTACGCCGCGATCGCGCAGTTCGGCGAGCACCGACTCGTCGCGCGGCGCTTCAGGATCACAGAGCAGGCTCGCGCAGCGATCGGCCGCGAGCGCGTCTCGCAACGCGACGATGGCGGCAGCGAGATCGCGAGGCTCGACGAGCGGGCCGCGGGGCGAGTACGCGACGCTGATCCCGAGCGGCAGCGACCGTGTAAGCACCTGCGCGACGCCGCGACGCTGACCGTTCTCATCGAGGACGTAGCGACGCGCGGACCAGCCGGTGGCGGACTTGAGCTCGGCCCAGGCGCGCGATTGGAGGATGTGCGGGCGACCGGTGCCGATCACCAGCTCATCCCAGCGCGCGTCGTCCTCGGCCGTCAGCGGTTGCGCCTTCATGTCTTGGCGCTCGTCTCCGCCTGCTTCGCGGCGTCGCCTCGACGCCGCGCTCCGCTTGAGTGGTCTCGCTCCTCGCGCACGCTCGCTCCGCTCACTGAACAGGGGCCCCTCCCCCTGAGCCGCTCGTCGCTCGCCTTCATTTGAAGAAGGACTATGCGGCGTCTTTGCTGGGCAGCTCTCGCGCGGTGAAGGTGCACTCCGGGTACCGCTCGCAGCCGAAGAAGACGCTGCGGCCGCGGCCCCGGCGGCGGACGAGCTCGCCCTTGCCGCAGTCCGGGCACACGACGCCCATCTTCTCGACCTGCTTCTTCACGTACTTGCAGTCCGGATAGCCGGTGCACCCGATGAACGGGCCGAAACGGCCCCGCCGCTTCGCCAGCGGCTTGCCGCAGTCCGGGCACATCTCGCCCTCGATGATCTCGATCTGCGGCTCGGCCTGCCCTTCGAGCGGCTCGGCGTAGTCGCACGCACCCGGCGGCTGCGGCTCGCCCTTCTTCGTCTTCTTGAACCCGGTGCACGAGTAGAAACGGCCGAAGCGTCCGAGCTTGATGACCACGGGCCGGCCGCACTTCGGGCAGGTCTTGTCCGTCGCCGTCTCGGTGACGTCGGATTTCTTGACGCTCTTCGTCTTCTCCTCGACGCGCTTGCTGAATGGCCCGAAGAAGTCGCGAACGACGGGGACCCACTCGACCTCGCCCTCGGCGATCTTGTCGAGATCCTCCTCCATCCGCGCGGTGAAGCCGGTGTCGACGATGTCGGAGAAGTGCTCTTTCAGGAAATCGGTGACGACGAACCCCACATCCTCGGGGATGAGCGCGCGTCCCTCCTTGCGCACGTACCGGCGACCGACGAGCGTCGAGATCGTCGGCGCGTACGTCGAGGGACGGCCGATGCCGAACTCCTCGAGCGCCTTCACCAGCGATGCCTCGGTGAAGCGCGGCGGCGGCTGCGTGAAGTGCTGTGACGGCTTCAGCTCGAAGAGCTTCAGCGCCTCGCCCGCGGTGACGACGGGCAGCGGGAGAGCCTCCTTCTCCTCTTGATCGTCGTCGCGACCCTCGCTGTACACGCGCAGGAAGCCGTCGAAGATCACGCGGCGGCCGTTCGCGCGCAGGACGTACTGCCCCGCCTCGACATCGAGCCGTGTGTTCTCGAAACGCGCCGGGGCCATCTGAGAGGCGAGCATGCGTTGCCAGATGAGCGTGTACAGCTTCAACTGATCGGGCTTGAGATACCGCTTGAGGTACCCCGGCGTGCGCGACAGGTCGGTCGGGCGGATCGCCTCGTGCGCCTCCTGCGCGCCCTTCGACCGCGTCTTGTAATGCCGCGGATGCTCGAGCGCGTATTCCGCTCCGAACTCGCGCGTCACGACGTCCTTCGCTTGACGGAGCGCGCTCTCGGCGACGTGCAGCGAGTCGGTTCGCATATAGGTGATGAGGCCGACCGGCGCGTCGCCGAGCGAGACGCCCTCGTAGAGCTGCTGCGCGACGACCATCGTCCGGCGCACGGCGAAGCCGAGCTTGCGCGAGGCCTCCTGCTGCAGCGTCGAGGTGGTGAACGACGGCGCGGCATTGCGTCCGCTCTCGCGCGTCTCGAGACTCTTCACGACGTATGCGGCCTTCTCGAGCGCGGCGCGGTGCTTCTCGGCCGCCTCGCCGTTGGGGATCTCGAGCTTCTTGCCCTTGAGCTGGATGACCTCGGCCGTGAACGACTCGCCGGCCATGTTCGCGAGGAGCGCCTCGATGCTCCAGTACTCCTGCGGGGCGAACGCCTGGATCTCGCGCTCGCGGTCGACGACCAGGCGCAGCGCGACGGACTGAACTCGGCCGGCGGAGAGTCCGTAGCGGATCTTCTTCCAGAGGAGCGGCGACATCGTGTAACCGACCAGCCGGTCGACGACGCGACGCGCCTGCTGGGCGTTCACCAGATCCTGGTTGATGTCGCGCGGATGCTTGAACGAGTCCTTGATCGCCGCCGGCGTGATCTCGTGGAACGTCACGCGGCGGAGCTTCGACGCCGGGACCTTGATGACGTCGGCGATGTGCCAAGCGATGGCCTCACCCTCGCGGTCGAGGTCAGTCGCAAGCCAGACGTGGGCGGCCGCCTTGGCCTCCCTCCGGAGGAGGCGCACCTGCTTCTCCGAGTCGTCCGGGACGACGTACTCAGGCAGGAACGTCTTGAGGTCGACGCCCATCTTCGACTTCGGTAGGTCGCGGATATGGCCGAACGACGCCTCGACCTTGTACTCGTTACCGAGCATCCGTTCGAGCGTTCTCGCCTTCGTCGGCGACTCCACGACCACCAGGTCCTGTTTGCCTTCAGCCAATGCCAATCCTTTCGCGGGCAATAAAAAGGGCCCTTCCGGGCCCCCCACGCGGTACTTTACCTGTACGGGCAACCGTCTCTATTTAGATATAGAGCGTTTTGGCCTTGCCGGTTCTTCCCGCCGGCCCGAAACGAGCCATTTTTCGGCCTCTTTTCGTCAAAGCAGGTCCTCCCGCTCTTCGCGCCGGAGGCGGTCGACGACCTCCTTGACCTCCTCTGAGCGGGCCTTCGACGTGACCAGGATGGCGTCCGGCGTGTCCACGAGGACCAACTCGTCGACGCCGACGAAGGCGACCAGCTTGCCCGGCGCCCAGGCGTAGTTGCCGTCGGCCGCGACCGCGACGTGCCCATCGCTGGACCAGTTATCACGTCCGACGATCTCGGCGAGTCGCGTCCAGCTGCCCACGTCGTGCCAGCCGATATCCGCGGGCACGACCGCGACGTTGTCGGCCTTCTCGAGGACGCCGTAGTCGATCGTCGTCCGGTCGGTCTCCTCCCAGGCGTCGGCGAGCACGGACTCATAGCGCGGCGAGCCCACCGACTCGGCGAGCGCGTCGATCGCCTTCGCGGTCTTCGGCAGGTGCTCACGGTAGGCCGCGACGATGTCGCCGGTGCGCCACACGAACATGCCCGCGTTCCAGTAGTGACCGCCCGCGGCGATCATCTTCTCGGCCGCATCTCGCTTCGGCTTCTCCACGAATCGCTTCACCGCGTGCACCGGCACGGGTGCCTTGAGCTCGAGACGGTCGCCGGCCTCGATGTAGCCGAAGCCGGTGTCGGGACCGCGCGGCTCGACGCCGAGCGTGACCAGCTTTCCCTGTTCGGCCGCCGCCGTCGCGGCAAGCAGCACGTCGCGGAACTTCGAACGCTTCTCGACGACGTGGTCCGACGGCAACACGGCGACGACGGCGTCCGGATCGAACGCCTGCAGCGCCGCCATCGCGAGCGCGATGGCCGCGGCATTGCCGCGCGGGTACGGCTCGACGACCAGGTGGTCCGCGCGCAGTTCCGGCAGCTGTTCGTGGATCAGCACGCGATGCTCAGGCGGCGCTACTGCGAAGATCCGCTCCGTCGGGATCGTCTCGACGATGCGCTCGACGGTGTCCTGCAAGAGGGTGCGCTCACCGATGAGATCGAGGAACTGCTTTGGCTGCGCCTTGCGCGACCGCGGCCAGAGCCGCGTGCCAGCACCGCCGCTGAGGATCAGCGCGTAGAGACGGGGCAATTAGGCGCCGAAATAGTCGAGTCGCATCGCCTCGCGCACCTCGTGCAGGGTCTGTATTGCCTCGACACGGGCGCGTGCAGTCCCGGCTTCGAGGATCTCGTCGACGATGCCCGGCTTGCGCTCGATCTCTGCACGCCGTGCGCGGATCGGCTCCAGGAAGCGCTCGAGCGCGACGAAGAGCCTCCGTTTCACTTCCACGTCGCCGACGCCGCCCTTGCGATAGCGCTCCTTCAGCTCGGCTACCTCGGCCTTGTCGGAGTTGAACGTGTCGTGATAGGTGAAGACGGGATTGCCCTCGACCGTTCCGGGGTCTGTCGGCCGGATGCGCTTGGGATCGGTGTACATCGACATGACCTTCTTCTCGACGGTCGCGGTGGCGTCTGACAGGTTGATCGCGTTGCCGAGGCTCTTGCCCATCTTCTCGCGGCCATCGATCCCGGGCAGCAGGCCGATCTCCGGGATGAGCGACTGCGGCTCGGGGAAGATCGGTCGGAACAGCTCGTTGAAGCGCCGTGCGATCTCGCGGGCCACCTCGACGTGCGACTCGTTGTCCTTCCCCACAGGGACGAGATCGCCTTTCACGATGAGGATGTCCGCCGCCTGGAGGATCGGGTAGCCGAGCATCCCGTACGACGGTTCGCGGACGTTGGCGTCACGCATGTGGTCTTTCAGCGTGGGAACGCGCATCGCGCGCGGCACCGACACCAGCATCGAGAAGTACAGATGCAGTTCAGGGATCTCGGGTACACGCGACTGAAGGAAGTACGTGACCTTTTCGGGATCGACGCCGACCGCGAGGTTGTCGATCACGTCGTCACGGATGTTCTGCTCGATCTCCTCGAGCTTGGTCAAGCGCGACGTGAGCATGTGGTAGTCGGCGACGAGGAGGAACGTCTCGTAGTCGTCCTGAAGACGGACCCGGTTCTGCAGCGTCCCGACGTACTGCCCAAGGTGAAGCTTTCCCGTCGGGCGGTCACCCGTCAGGATCCGCTTGCGCGTCCTTTTTGTTTCCGTCTCGTTGTCACTCGACGTGTCGGACTCGCTTCTCGTGGCAAAGCCACTCGTCGCTCGACTGGTCATGGGACCGTCGATGCTAGCGCCCGCAGCATCTCGCCCGCGACGAGCCGACCGACCTCGTCGCGCTTGCCGACGAAGAAGTGGTCGGCGCTTTTGATAATTACGACACGAGCGCCTGGTATCGCGGATCGCAGCTGGTCTGCACTACCAAATTGATCGTTCTCTGCCGCGACGATGAACGTACCGTCGGGCACGGGTGGCAAGGGCCGCGGCTCCTGATCCGGGCCGCGCAGCGGCACGCCGACGAGCGCGATGCCGTCCGCACGGCCACCCTCTTCGAGCCAACGTAAGGTCATCACCGCGCCGAACGAGTACGCCGTCACGCCGACGGGCAGTCCCGGGGGCAGGGGCCCCCGTTCAGCGACCGAAGGGAGCGTGGCGAAGGCGCGGGCGTGATCGACCGCGGCGCCGACGTCGTGCCACTCCTCCCGCCCACCGGACCACTCACCACTGCTCGCGCCGACGCTGCGGAAATTGAAGCGCAGCGCAAAGAAGCCTTCGTCGGCGAGAGCGCGAGCAAGCGCCGCGACGAGCGGGTTGCGCATCGTCCCGCCATGCGTCGGCAGCGGATGCGCGACGACGACGATCCCGCGTGGCGTCACGTCAGGGATCCGCAGCGTCGCCTCGAGCCGGTCGGCGATGCGGACCGCGTCCTCGCGCATCTTCCGAGTGTCGCGGAACGGGACGCGCGGCGTGGTTGTATTAGCGGTGAGATGCGGGTACGCGCGCTGCGCGCGCTAAACAGGGGCCCCTACCCCTGGGCCGTCAGCATCGCCGCGCTCGCCGTCCTGGCGACAGCCTGTGCAGGCGGACCAGCAGGGACGCCATCCTCACCGCTGCCGACGGTCGCGCTCGAGAGCCAGACGGCGCGCCCGACGGCGTCGCCGAACGCGACGAGCGCACCGAGTCCGCGGGTGCCAGCACGCGAGGCGAAGTGCAACACGCAGCTCACGACAGACTTCGTGCTCGCGAACGACCTCACCTGCACCGGCGACGCATTCGTCATCCACGTCGACAACGTCGTGCTCGACCTGAACGGTCACACGCTGACCGGCCCGGGCATGGGCCCGCAGACATGGCCGAACCCGCAGCTCGACAGCGTGGGTGTGCGTGTCGGCGGTCACACTGGCGTCACGGTCCGGAACGGAAGGATCGACTCGTTCTCCACCGGCATCTACTTCGTCGACATGACGCGCTCGAACATCGAGAGCGTCACGAGCACTCGTAACCGCTACGGCTTCTATATCCACGCGTCGACGGGCATCACCATCAAGGACTCGTCGGTGCAGGCGAACATCTACGGGCTGCATCTGCAGGACTCGAGCAACAACGTCGTCCAGCACAACGACCTCAACCGCCAGACCTACAACAGCCCCGGCGGCTACGGCATCTACCTGTACCGCAGCGACGGCAACAAGATCTTCGAGAACGACATCGACACGAACGTCAACTGGGGAATCTGGTTCAGCGAGGCGAAGGGCAACACGATCTTCCACAACAACGTCAAGGACAACCACCCGCAGGTGAGCGACAACAACCCCGACACGAACCAGTGGTTCGACCCGGCGACGAAAGAGGGCAACTGGTGGTCCGACTACAGCGGAAAGGATGGCGACGGCGACTCCATCGGCGACACGCCGTACCCGATCCTCGGCCCCGGTGGCGTCGTCGACGCCTACCCGTTCGTGGCGCGCGACGGTTGGAAGACGAAGCGCCGCTCGACGATCGACCACTACCAGCCGCCGGCGGCGCGGCCGCCGCGCGAGGTGCGGCTCGTCGTCGTGAGCGGTGGCGACGTCCAGGTCGGCGCGCCGCGCTCAGGCGCACTCTCGAGCGTCGCCGTGAGCGCGCGCTCGGTCGCACTGGGCACCGACGGGCACACACTGCTCGCGCTCGACGGCCGCGAGCTGACGGTGATGGATCTCCTCGGCGGCGCGCGCGACACGCGCACGGTGCAGATCGACGACGGCATCGTCGCGGCGAATCGCGACGGACATTCGGTGCTCGTGGTCGGACCGCGCGGCGCGGAGCAGTACGACATGACCACAGGGCAGGCCGAATTCTTCGTGTACAACTCGCGGCCGTCCGAGCTCGCGCCCTCGTACAAGCACAACCACATCTTCGTGAGCACGCCGCGCGGCATCGACCTGCTCTATCTCAACCTCGGCGGGCGCACGCCGTACACGATCCCGCTCGATGGTCCGGCGGGCGCGATGTCGATGAACGGCTCGGGCACGCGGATCTATACGGCGATCGTCGGGCAGCCGCTCGTCGATGTCGCGGACACCGAGCAGTACCGCGTCGTCGACCAGATCCGGATCGCGAGCGAGGCGCGCGCGCTGGCCGTCTCTCCGAAGGAGGACGTGCTCTACGTCGCGACGAACGAAGGCGTCATGGCGATCGACCTCGGCACCAAACGCGTGCGCGCTACGGCCTCATTCCTCGGCTCGGTCGCGGACATCGCGATCTCGCCGAACGCGGACCAGCTGTACGTCGCGCTCGCGGGTCAGCAGCGAGCCGTCGCCGTGCTCGACGCCGCGACACTGCGCACCGGCGACGTGATCCCGCTGCACGCCGACCCGACGCACCTGCTCGCGGCGTCGTACTGATCGCAGGGCGCTACCGCTCGAGCCCTATCGCCCCATAGCCTTCTCGTCGCATGGCGATCGATCGCGCTCCGGCCTGCGCCATCGAACAAGTCGGCCCGGGCGGCTGCGCGAAGGGATACGAGCACGCGCCCACGCCGACCGGACTTCGCGACGCCGGCGGCGCGCCACGGCGCGGCGATTTCATCCTCACGCACGGCGATGAGTGGACGAGCCGCCTCATCCGGTTCGGGCAGAACATCCGCTTCCGCGGCGAGCGTGCGAAGTACACGTACTGGAACCACACGGCACTCGTCGTCGACGAGGAAGGCGCGATCGTCGAGGCACTCGGCACCGGCGTCGCTCAGCGATCGATCCACGACTACGACCCGACCCAGTACACGGTCGTGCGCATCAAAGCATCTGACGAGGATCGCGCCGAGGCGGCGGCCTTCGCCTGCGCATCCGTCGGCGCGAAGTACGGCTCGGTGTCGATCGTGAGCATCGCGATCTCGCTCATCACCGGCGGCACCTTCGCGTTCGCGATCGATGGCCAGCTCATTTGCAGCGGGCTGGTCGCCCGCGCACTCGAGCGCACGACCGCGATCTTCAAGCACGACCCGGCGCGCATCATGCCCGCCGAGCTCGCTGAGTTCTTCGCCGTCGAGCCGCCCCCGCCTGGCACGCCGAAGGGACGACCGCCCGAGCGAGCGCGCTGAGGGGCTGCGCGGAACCGGCACGGCGCAACACTTGTACAAAGAAGGCGATGCGCTCTCCCTGGTTCGCCCTGGCTTTCGCGGGTTCGCTCGTCGCATCCGCCTGCGGGGCGACGAGCTCGGCCAATGCAACTCCGACTCCGACGGTATCGCGACCTCCCGAGCCGCAGGTCCAGTCGTTCACGCCGTCGCCGACGAGCACGATCGACACCCGACCCGAAGCGCGGCCAACAACACCGCCGGCCGCGATCCTCATCGACGTCGATGGCACTGGCACGCATCTGCGCGCGCGGCCAGTCGATCCGGTCACGCTCGCGGACGTGCCGGGGTACGCGCCCATCTCGTTCGAACATCACTACCAAGCGGCGGTGCACCCGTCCGGCGGCACCATCGCGGCGGTCATGTGGCCGGGCGGGAACGGGAATTACGGCGCGACGGTCCATCTGATCGACACGGCACGGTGGATCGATCGCACGCTCGATACGAAGATCGACGCATACACGACCGCTCTGCGCTTCGATGCGACGGGTGCCGCGGTGTACTGGGCACAGCCGGTGACCGGCGCGTCAACGGAAACGACGACCGCGCTTTGGAAGCTCGACGTCGCGTCAGGATCCGCGCGCGAGGTCGTGCGCCTTCCGGCGAATCTCTACGCGCGCGACGTTCTGACGTTCAAAGGACGCGTCGCGGTCTACGCAGAGCCCGGAGGGAACGTGCTGATCGACGGCCAGCGGCGCGATGCGCCGACGGTGTTCGTCGTCGATCCGGCTTCGGCGCGCATCGTCGCAACGATCCCGCTCCCGGTACGCGCGGGGCAGTATCAGGATCCAGCGGCTGCGACCGCGGACGAACCCTGGCGACAGATCGCCCCCGGCCTCGCGTGGGACGGCCCGCGCTCCCGCCTCTTCGTGGCGGACGCCGAATCCGAGCGGATCTTCCGTGTCGATCTCGACGCGGGGACGATCGCCGGCCCGTTCGAGCCAAAGCCTCGGCGCTCGCTCGCCGACGTGCTCTGGGCGCTGCTCGGCGGCACCACCGCGCAGGCGAAGATGCAGTCATCCGATCGGCAGCAGGCGACGGTGAGCGCGGACGGCGCACGTCTTTACGTCTCGGGCGTGCGTTCCACGTTCGCGAAGGGGCAGGACGGCAAGTACCACGAGCAGCTCGTGCCGCTCGACCTGCGCGTCATCGACACCGCAGGCATGGTCGAGCTCGCGCGGACGGCGGCGGCGTCGACGGCACTGTGGCTCGCGCCGGATGGGTCGTCGCTCCTGTATGGCAGCGAGCGATGGGACTCCACAGCCGAGGGCTACGCGACAAGGAGCGAGTGGACGCTCCATCTCGCGGACGGCGCAAGTGCTAGAGAACGCGCGTCGTTCCCGGCCGGCGGCACGGCCTGGCTCGCGTCGTTCAATCGAGACAGCACGATCGCCTACGTCTCATGGACCGCGATCGTGGGAGGCACACTCGCCAGCGCAACGCTCCAGGCGGTCGATCTGCGCGCCGGACGCATCGCCGCGGCGCGCGACATGGAACGGCACGTCGCGGACCTGTTGGTCGTCGCGCCGCGTTAGCTACGCGCCCATGTGGCGCTGGAAGAACGCGAGAACTCGCGGATACGCGTGCGCGCGGTTCTTCGCCTTGGCCAGCGAGTGGCCCTCGTCCTCGTATCTGAGGTACTCGACGTCGCGACCCTTCGTGCGCAGCGCCGCGACGATCTGCTCCGTCTCCTGGATCGGTACGCGCGGATCGTTCGCGCCGTGGATCACCATGAGCGGCGCCTTGATCGCGTCGAGCCGCGTGATCGGTGAGATCGCGACGAGGACATCGCGATCCTTCTGCGGATCGCCGTACTCCACGGCACGCAGCGGACGGCGCCACTCGGCGGTGTGCTCGAAGAACGTGAGGAAGTTGGCGATCCCGTACACATCGACCGCGGCGGCCCAGCCACGCTCGGCGAAGAACGCGATCGCCGCGAGCGTCATGTATCCGCCGTACGACTGGCCGATGACGCCGATCTTGTCCCTCGGTGCGATGGCGCTGTCGGCGAGCCAGACCGCCGCCGCGTCGAGATCGCGCACCGAGTCGAGGCGCAGCGCGACGTCGTCGAGGTGCTGGTAGGTCTTGCCGTAGCCCGTCGAGCCACGCACGTTCGGCTGCAGCACGTTGAATCCGTTCGCGACGAACATGACCGTGCGTGGTGTCCAGTTCGGTCGCGCCTGTCCTTCGGGGCCGCCGTGGACCTCGATGATCGTCGGACGCGGTCCGCTGGATGCGCCACGCGGCGTGAGCAGGAAGCCCGGGATCTTGCGTCCGTCGAAGGTCGGCCATTCGACCAGGCGCATGTCGGGAAGATCCCTGGCGCTGAGTCCGGCCATCGCCGGCGGCACGAGCTCTCGGAACGGCTCGCCATCGCGCGACACATAGATGGTCGCCGGCGCGTCGTAGCGCGCCCACGTCACGGCGAGCGTGCCGCCCACAAGGGCGAGACCGTCACCGATGAGATCGACCGGGAACGTGCCCGGTGGAAGCCCGCCGATGGTCACATCACGATCGCCGTCCCGCAGATGGACTTCAGTGAGGCCCTCGACGTTCACCGCGTACGCGTCACGCCGCCCGCTCGCGTCGGCATCGTCCTCGACGTCGTGCTCGGGAGTGACGAGCCACTTGAAAGCGCTGTCGAACGCGATCGTCGCGAGCCCGATGAACTCTCGGCCGCGATCGCTGCGCACGATGAGTCCCCCGGGCACCGCCGCGACGACTGAGTGAAGCGCCATCGGCTGATCGGGTGTGAGGACGCGGTTGCCGCCGTCCGGCGACACGAGCACGAGATGGTTCTCGTCGCCGCGCCGCCGGTTGATACGCACGACCGCGCCGCCGTCTGGAAGCGCGGTCGCGTCCGCGCCGGTGCCGTCGTGCTGGTACAGCATTCGCGGCGCGGCGCCGTCGAGCGGGTGCGACCAGAGATCGAAGTACCGGGCGTCGCGTTCGTTGGTCATCGCGAGCAGCGAACGGCTGTCCGCGGTCCACGCGCCCAGGTGGTGGATGCGATCGTCGCGGTCCGTCAGCCGCCGCGCGTTCGCCCCGTCGGCGTCCATGACCCACAGCTGCCAACGCTCGTCGCCGCCGCTGTCGGTGCCATAGGCGATCCGTTTGCCATCAGGCGAGATGCGATACGCGCCGACGCGATCGCATTCGAATGTCAGCCGCCGCGGCACGCCCCCGTTCGTTGGCACGCGCCAGAGCTGCGGCGTGCCCGTGATGTCGGTGACGTAGCAGAGCCATGACTCGTCGGGTGCGATGCGCACGCGCGTCGCACCGCGCGCGTCGAGGATGCGGTCGAGCGATGCGGGCACGATGGCGAGTTTGCCAGAGGTGGCCTAGGTCCGTCGGAAGCGACCGTCAGCGAGCGGTGCGAGCTGTCCACGCACGAGGAGGAGTGCGATCTTCGACCGCAGCTCGGCCCCACCCATGCGACAGCGCTGCGCGATCTCATCGACGCCGAGTGGTCCGTCGCGCAATGCCGCGAGGACCGGGTCCGTCGGTGCGCTCTCGGGCGCGCAGGCCGCGTCGGTCGCGCCGACGACACGCAGCATCTGATCCGGCGCGAGCAGCGCGCGCGCGAAGCCATTCGCGATCAGCGCGTTCGTCCCGATCGATGCAGCCGAGCCGAGCGGACCTGGCACGGCGAAGAGCGTTCTGCCGAGCCGACGCGTGTCCTCGGCCGTGATCAACGCACCGGACCCTTCGCCCGCCTCAACGACGACGACCGCCCGAGCCAGTGCCGCGATCGTCGCGTTGCGCTGCGCGAACGTCCAATACCGCGGCGTCAGGGGCGCCGCGAACTCCGAGATGAGCGCGCCACTGGCGACGATGCGCGGCACGAGCGGTCTGCGCCGTCCGCGGACGGTCGTGCGGAAAGTGGTGATCGATTCACCGAGCACCGCGACCGTCTGGCCACCGCCGTCCAGCGCCCCGCGGTGCGCGGCGGTGTCGATCCCCTGCGCGAAACCCGACACGACGACGATCCCGGCGGCGGCGCACGCCATCGCGAGCTCGCGAGCGACGCGTTCGCCGTAACCCGTCATACGGCGTGTGCCGACGATCGCGACGGCGGGCCGCGCGAGGACATCGATCAGTCCATCGATCCACAACGGATCCGGCGGTCGTTCGAGATCACGCAGCGCGCTCGGATAGCTCGGGTCGCTCGGCGCGAGTGCGATCACGCCGCGCCGCGCAGCAGCAACGCGAGCGCGAGATCCTCGCCGCGGATGCGATCGCTCGCCGCGAGGTCGGCGATCGTTCGCGCGACGCGGAGCGCACGGTGGACGCCGCGCGCGGAGAGCCGGCGCGAGCGCATCGCCTCGCGAGCGAGCGCATCGCCGGCGTCGTCGATGCGGCAGTGCGTACGCACTTCGGCGACGGTGAGCTCCGCGTTCGTGCGACGCCGCGTGCCGCCCAGGCGCGCACGCATCCGCTCGCGCGCCGCGAGCACGCGCTCACGGACGGCCCGGGACGTCTCGCGACCCTCGTCGCGCAGATCCTCGTACGCGAGGCGCGGCACGTGGACGCGCAGGTCGATGCGATCCATGAGCGGACCCGAGAGTCGCGCGTGGTAGCGCTCGATCGCGTCGGGTAGGCAGGTGCACGGCGCCGCGGGATCGCCGGCGTGACCGCAGGGGCAGGGATTCATCGCCGCGACGAGCGTCACGCGCGCGGGATACGTCGCCGCGGCCGCCGCGCGCGACAGCGTGATCGATCCCTCTTCGAGTGGTTCGCGCAGCGTGTCGAGCACGTGCCGCGCGAACTCGGGGAGCTCGTCGAGAAAGAGCGCTCCGGCGTGCGCGAGGCTGACCTCGCCGGGACGCGGCGGCGAGCCGCCACCAACGAGCGCGAGATGCGACGCGGTGTGATGCGGCGCGCGGAACGGACGTGCCTCGAGCAGCGGACGCGCAGGATCGACGAGGCCAGCAACGCTGTGGATCGCGCTCGCGACGACCGCTTCGTCGGCATCGAGCGGCGGCATGATCCCGGGCAGAGCGCGCGCGAGCAGTGTCTTCCCCGTCCCGGGCGGACCTGCGAGGAGCAGGCTGTGCCCGCCGGCGGCAGCGATCTCGAGCGCGCGCTTCGGGGTCTCGTGCCCGCTGATATCGGCGAGGTCGACTGCCGTGCGTGGCGGCGGGGCCGGTGGCGGGATCGCGGCGGGCGTGCGCACCGCTTCGCCCGCGAGGTGCGCGACGGCCTCGCGCAGGGTGCGCACGCCGACGGCACGTGCTCCGGCCGCAGCGGCCTCGGCGGCGTTCTCCTGGGCGCAGAGGACCTCGTCGACGCCGCGCGCGAGCGCGCCGCGCACGCGCGGCATGACACCGCGGACGCCGCGCACGCCGCCGTCGAGCGCGAGCTCGCCGAGGCAGAGCGGCGTCACGTCGACCGTTAGTTGGTCGGTCGCGCGGAGAACACCGAGCGCGATCGCGAGGTCGAAGCCGCTCCCCTCCTTCTTCCGCTCGGCGGGCGCGAGGTTCGCGACGACACGGCGCAGCGGGAACTCGAAGCCCGAGTTGCGGATCGCCGCGCGCACGCGCTCGCGCGCTTCAGAGATCGCGGTGTCGGGGAGACCCACGACGTTGAAGTGCGGCAGACCATTGGCGACGTCGACCTCGACGGTGACCGGCGCGGCCTCGAGACCCCACAGCGCGCACGACGCGACCCGCGCGACACTCGTGCGGACGGGCGCGTCGACGGCCATGCCGTGTGAGCCTGCATCGCGGTCTCGTGAGCGCGGATGAGGTCTTCGTCTGGTACCGCGGTACCGTCCGGCACACTACGCCCGAATGTCGTGGCGGCTCGCGCTGCTCTTCTTCGTGCTCGCGATCCTCAGCCGGCTCCCCTTCCAGACCGAGAACCTCTGGGCGCACGACTCCGTCCTGTACGAGCGCGCCATCGATCGCTTCTCGCCGATCGACCAGCAGCCGCAGGCCCCCGGGTACCTGTACTACGTCCTGCTCATCCGCGCGTTCGTTGCGATGACGCGCGACGCGAACCGCGCGATGACCATCGTGAGCCTCATCGCGGGGGCTGTGGCGATCGCGCTCCTGTACCTGTTCGCCGCGCGTCTCTACGACGAGCGCACCGGCCGCATCAGCGCGATCTTCCTGCTGACCGCGGTCACGTTCTGGGCCTATGCGGGCATCGCCTATCCGTACACAGTGCTTGCCGCGCTCACGATCGCCTGTGCCTTCGCGTTCTGGCACGCCGCGACTCGTTCGGGCGGGCGCGCGCTCATCGGAGCGTCGGCGCTCTACGGCATCGCGATCGGCTTCCGCAGCGATCTCGCGGTCTTCCTCGCACCGCTCTGGCTCATCGCCGCGTGGGGCAGGCGCCTGGGCGCGGCGTTCGTGGGCGCCGTGGTCGTCGCGGCGCTCTTCGCGACCTGGTACGTCGGGAGCGCGCTCGCCGACGGGGGGTTTGCGGCATTCTCGGCCGCTCTCGGCGAGCAGAGTCGATTCGTCGACGACCGCTACAGCATGTTCGGAGAGCGCGGGCTCTCGGCGATCGGGTCAAACATTTACGAGCTCGCCCGGTTCGTCGGCCGCGCGACATACTTCCTCGCTCCCCTCGTCGCGGCGGTGCCTCTGTCAGCGTCCGCGCGGCACATCGAGCTCAGCGATCGCAGGCGAGCGCTCTTCCTCCTCGCGTGGACGCTCACACCGCTGGCGATCTACGTGCCCATCCATGTCGGCGAGTACGGCTACGTCTTCAGCATGCTGCCCGGCATCTGCGTTATCGCGGCCCGTGGCGCGATCGCGCTCGCCCGCGGGAGTCGGTTGCCCCAGACGCTGCCATGGCTCGTCGCGGCGGTCGCACTCGCGAACGGAAGCATCTTCCTGCTCAGCGATACGCCGCTGTCCGCGACGGACGTCATCCGCAAGGACCGCGGCACGATCGAGAAGCTCGAGTTCCTGCAGACCGCGATCGACCTCCGCGGTGCGACGATCGTCACCGCATATGACGCGCTCGTCGTCATCCACTACTCGATGGAGCACACGCCGGGATACGGCGACCACAGCGTCATCGGCTACGACCCGGCGAACCAGCCGATCGAGTTCAACTTCGGCTCCGCCGACTGCGCGCCCGGCGTCGGGCCGCTGCAGGGTTGCGCGCACTCGCCGGTGCTCGCGGTGTGGGATGACCTCGTGCGCGTGCGCGGCGACGGATGGCAGGAGGTCCGTATGCCGCACGGCTCGCGGCTGCGCATCGCGCGCAACGCCGCCGGCGCGCACGTGCGCATCGACGGCCTCGAAGTGACCCTGTCGCGATAGGACTCCCTCGCGCACGCTTGACCTATCGTCCCTCGACGTTGAGGAGATCGACGCGCGTCCCGTCGCTGCCCACGGTGAGCGCGGCGACGACGATGCGCCACCGCGCTGCGCGTTGGCCGCACGCCGCGAGCCACGACTGCGCGAGCATCTCGAGCCGTGCCGCCTTCCGCGGATCGACGGCCTCCACCGCCGCGACGAACGAGCCGGCGCGCCGCGTCTTCACCTCGACGAAGAGGAACTCACGCCGGTCACGGCAGATGAGATCGATCTCCCCGTAGCGCGTCCGAACGTTGCGCGCGACGATCTCGTACCCGCGGTGGATGAGCTCGCGCTCCGCGACGTGCTCGCCCGCGAGCCCGAGGACGCGACGATCCATATGAAGGGATACGGATGCCGGTTGACGACCCGCAGCCCCGGATGCGGATCAGCCCTGGGTCGCGACCACCCGAATGATCATGTCGCCGGACAGGCCGTTGTCCGTGGTGAGATAGAGCCATCCGTCGGGACCCAAGCGCGGCGTCCGAAGGCGACCGTACGCGTTGTTGAAGAGCACGTCGGCCTGGCGCGCGGTCACATCGAAGATCTCGAAGCGGCGGAGGTCCTGCTCCTTGAGCGTCGCGACCACGAGCGATCCCTGCCAGGCGCCCCACTGCGCGCCCCTCAGGAACTCCCCACCTGACGTCGCGAGCGTGATGCTGCCCGACGACCACGCGGGATCGACGAAGCCCGGACGGTTCACCGGTCCGCGATAGAGCGGATATCCATAGTTGCCGCCGGCGACGATGATGTTGATCTCGTCCTGCGTGTCGTCGCCGTGCTCGACCTCGAACACGCGGCCAGATCCCGGCTCGAACGTCAACCCCTGCGGGTTGCGGTTGCCCCACGCGTAGACGGCGCTCCGTCCGGTCGCGCCGGGCAGGAGCGGATTGTCCGCCGGGATCGTGCCGTCAGTATTCACGCGGAGGATCTTGCCGTTCAGCGCGTTCGGATCCTGTGCGCGCGTACCGTTCCCGGCGTCACCCATCGTCACCCACAGCTTCCCGTCGGGACCGAAGCGGATGCGGCAGCCGTCGTGGTTGCTGTTCGCGAGCATGCCGCGCCGGATGACGTAGGAGTCGAAGGCGATACCGTTCCCCACGACGCGATAACGCAACACCTGGTTACGCCACTGCCCCTCGTCGTCGCGTGACGCGCACACGTAGAGGTACGAGTTCGTCGCGAAATTCGGGTCGACCTCGACGCTCATGAGCCCCGCCTCACCCGAGGCGTGGATCCCCGCGACCGCGTTGTTCGCGAGCTGCAGCGCACCGGGATCGGCGCTCTGGTACACGAGGAGGTTCCCGACGCGCTCGGTCACGAACATGCGTCCGTCGGCCGCGAACGCCACGTCCCAGCTGTTCTGAAGACCCTGCTGCACGATCGTCGTCAGTAGCGTCGGCCGCGCGCCACCGGAGACCGTGACCGCGACGAAGATACCTTGATCCTCGAGCCACTGGACTCCGTCGATGACCGGACGCATCGCGAGCACGTACGTGCTCGGCGTCTGCGGCGCCTTGACCTTGAAGGTGAACGACGCGTTCTGACCTGGCCCTACCGACGCCTCGGTCTGCGCCGCGACGCGGTCGGGGCTGAGCCAGTTCACGGCGAGCGGCGCCCAGGTGCGGTCGTCGTTCTTGATGCCGAGCCGCGCCTCCTGACCGAGGGTGCCCTTCGTCCACGTCTTCGTGCCGGTGTTCTGGATCGTCACCGTCAGATCGCCACTGGTCGCACCCGGCGCGAGCGTCGGGTTCGCCGACTGGCTCACCCATTTGCCGTGCCATCCGAGATCGCTCACGAGGCGAACGAACACACCTTGGTGCTCGAGCCAGGTGACGCCTTCGACGACCGGCCGCAGCGGCAGGTCATACACGCCGACGTTGATCGGCGCGCGCAGCGTGAACGTGAACGTTCCGATCCCGCCGGGCGCGACGACCGGCTCGACGGTCGTCGCGACGCGGTTCCCCGAGAGCCAGCCCACGGCGAGCTCGGTGAATGCGAGCGAGTCGTTCACGACACCGAGATTCACCTGGCGCCCGAACGACCCGCGCACCCACGTCTCCGTGCCGGTGTTCTTGAAGCGCAGCGTGTAGCTCGTCGTCGTTCCCGCGGAGATGACCGGCCACGGGTCCTGGCCCGCGTACTGACTGTGGAATCCCAGGGTTTCCGTCGCACTCGCGCGGCCGGAGGCGATCGCGAGCGAAGCGCATACGAGGAGGGCCGCGACGACGCCTCTCACCGTGAGCAGCAACGAACCAGGCGAAACGGCGTGACGCTAGTGCAAATGGACTAGGCGGCGCGAAGCAGAGGCTGCCGCAGCGATCCGAGAAAACGAGTGATGTGTGCGTTCGTCCAGCCCGCGGCTTCGAGCGGAAGCATGTGACCGATGCCGCGCGCGACGTGCACCTCGGTGCTGGAGTGATCGCGCAGGCGATGTGCGTCTGCGGCGCAGATGACGCGATCCTCATTACCCCACAGCACGAGCGTGGGCACGTCGCCGAGCTCGGAGAGACGATCGCCGACGGCGAAGCCAAGCTGCTCGCCGCCGGGGACCACGTAGAGCACGAGCTTTCGCCACCACGTCGGCTGGTTCGCCCACACGATCGCGCGCGCTGAGACCGCGCGGTCGCGCGATGTGGAGCCGTGCCTCGCGAGCATGTTGAGGAAATGCATGTCGTTGCGCCGTGCGCTGCCGACCAGGAAGTGGCGGAGGAACGGCACCGACACGCTCGGCTGCGGTCGGAGCAGCGCACGTCCGACGAGCGGGATGCAGTACAGCTTGTAGATCCAATGAAGTGACCGCCCGAGCGCGGCGGGCGCGATCAGCACCAGCCCCTCGACGAGATCGGGCCGCTCGAGCGCGAGGTGGAGCGCCACGCCGCCGCCGAGCGAGTGGCCCAGGAACACCGCGCGCCGCACGCCCAGCTGATCGACGACGGCACCGACGTAGCGCGCGAGATTCCGGAACGTCGCGTCCTTGCGCATGAGGGCCGGACGGTGCGCGAAGCCGGGGAGGTCGATGACATGCGTCGATCCGCGCTGACGGCGGATGGCGCGGATCTGCGGCGCGAGCGATCGGCCGTCGGCGGAGAGCCCTGGGAGCAGGACGGTGTGCGGTGACCCGCTGCCCCATGTCGTCACCCGCAGCTTGTACCCGTCAACCTGGACGGCGCGAACGTCCATGCACATATGAATGCAGGTTGCGTGCCTTTTTGGTGTCACCCAAGTGGGTGCCATCGGGAGCGTTACGGACGCAGTTTTAGCTCGAAGGCAATCCATGCCGGCTGCTTTTCGAAGCCCATGGCCTCGTTGATGGCCAGCATCGGCCGGTTCCTCTGGTCGTTCCAGGTCTTGATGTGGTCGACGCCCATCCGCTGGGCGTAGCTGACCGTACGCAGCTTCAATGCCATCGCAATCCCGTGTCCACGCGCCCCGCGACGCACGCCGGTCAGACCCTGCCACACGAAACTGGGGTCCTCGAGTTGGCGCTCGAGGTTGGACATGCCGAGCCAGCGGCCGTCGCGATCGATGGCGACGAAGAACGCGTCCGTCATGAATGTCGGCGACTTGGTGCCGTGTCGCTTGTCCCATTCCTCGAATGTCTCGGGGGTCGGCGCGTCCGTTCCCGGCACGTCATAGCGGACCTCGTCCACGAGCTCGAACGCCTTGCCGGCCGCGCTGTGGTCTTCGGCGAGCTCCGCAGCGAGCGTCGTGATGCGGATGCCGTCTTTGGCGATGCGCGCATCGGCTGTCGCGAACTTCGCAAAGTCGAAGTCCTTCACGCGCAGGCGTGACTCCCAGTCGCGCTTCACCTCGACCCAACCGCGCTTGCGCAGGTACTCGAGGCCCTCGGTCATCGATTCCTTCGCGCCGGTCGTTGCCGCGATGGCGTTCCGTTCGCGCAAGGTGCGGATGCTGGCGTCATACAGCGCGCTGCCATGACCTCGACGACGCCTCTCGGGGACCACCCAGAGATCCCACGAGTAGCGGTCGGGATGGAAGCGTGTCGGCCGGTGAGCGATCTCGAGCCCGCCGACGAGCCGTCCATCCTCCTCGGCGACCAGCCGCGACTTGAAGAAACGCGAGCGGTCGAATGTGTCGTCCTGGTGCCGCATCTCCTTCACCGACCACGGGTAGTCCGGGTAGCAGCGATTCGACGCGGCGACCCATGCCTCGTAGTCGGAGGGCGCGAAGTCACGCACCCGAGTCACGGTGGAAGTCATGGCAGAGGAACTCTATCGACGGGCGCGCGCCAGGGAATGTCAAATCGGTCACGCACTGGTGTCGGAGAGAGCGAGGGCGAGCTGGTTCTCGACAGCGCGCAGCAGCTTCACCGTGCCGAAGTCATGACGATGGATCTTCGTGAAGCCGCGTTCGCGGAGCGCCGTGCGGTGGTCGATCGTCGGATACCCGGCGTTGTGCTCCCAGCCGTAGCCGGGGAACTTCGTTGAGAGGCGCTCCATGAGTCGATCGCGCGTTACCTTCGCGACGATCGACGCGGCGGCGATCGCGAAGCTCTTCGTGTCGCCCTTGACGATCTCGGTGTGTTTGCCCGGTGCGAACGCGGGGTCAAGGATCCGCCGTCCGTCGACGAGGACCCAGTCGTATTCGCCGATCTGACGAAGCGCGCGAGTCATCGCGACGTGGCTCGCGTGGTAGATGTTGAGCCGGTGGATCTCGCCCACGCTGGCGGCGCCGATGCCGACACGCACGACCCGCGTGCGGATGAGTCCGGCGAGCTCCTCGCGCTGGATCTTCGTCAACATCTTCGAGTCCTTCACCGCGCGGATGAGCTTGGTGTCCGGCGTCACAAGGCACGCTGCCGCGACGACTGGTCCGGCGAGCGCGGCCATGCCGACCTCATCGACACCAACGACGCGCAGCAGTCCACGCGACCAGATCTCTTTCTCGAATTTCAGCGTCGGCACGCCTCTAGTTTCGCTTGTCGAAGTTAGCGATACATGCGGCCGCTGGGCGGCCGAGCACTAGGAGCTGACTGAGCGACCGAAGGAGTGGATACGGACATCCATGACTGAGGGAGCGACCGAACGCGACAACGGGATCGGCCGTGCCAGCGGCCGCTAGCGGCGTTTCTCGCGCAAAGTTGCGCTTTTGCCGACGCGGTCGCGGAGGAAGTAGAGAGCGGCCCGGCGGGCGTGACCGTGGCGGGTCACTTCGATCTTCTCGACGCGCGGCGAGTGGACGAGGAAGGTGCGCTCGACGCCGACGCCGGACGCGATGCGTCGCACGGTGATCTGCTGATCGAGGCCGCCGTTACGTACACGCAGGACCGTGCCCTCGAACTTCTGCAGGCGTTCGCGGTTGCCCTCGACGACGCGCACCGAGACGGCAACGGTGTCACCAGGCCGGATCTCTGGGACCTCGGCCTTTTGCTGCTCGGAGGCAAGCGTCTTCAAGACGTCGTTCATCGGCATGGTGATAGCGCTCACGAAGGAGACGAGTCTAGCAGAACTAACGCTTCGCCTTCTTCAGGCGATCGAGGATCGTCACATGCGAAACGCCGAAGTGCGACGCGAGCTGCCGCACCGTGAGCCCGGTCGCGCGCATCCGCGCGACCTCCGATGCGCTCGGTCCACGCACGACGCTTCGCGCCGCGCGGAGTCGAACTCCCGCCGCGCGTAGCCGGGCGCGCACGGTCGCCGGCGAGATGCCGAAGCGCGCCGCGATGCGGTACGAGCCGACGCCGGATCGATACGCCTCGACGAGATCCGCGTCGCGGATGTCGCGCTTCGCAGAGTCACGCGGTAGGCGCACGCGCTCCGCTGGCGTGAGCTTCGCGTGCTCGAGGAGATCGGCACGTCTTTCGGCCGTCCGCTTGATCGCCTCGCTCCGCCGCCATTTCGCGATCGCGCCGTGGTCGCCCGAGACGAGGACCGCGGGGACCTTCTTGCCTTCGAACTCTGGCGGTCGCGTGTACTGCGGACCTTCGAGCAGGCCCTCCGTGTGCGACTCGTGTTCGAGCGACGCCGCTTCGATCACACCGGGCACGAGCCGCGTCACCGCGTCAACGAGCACCATCGCACCGAGCTCGCCACCGGTCAGCACGTAGTCGCCGATCGAAAGCTCCTCGTCCATGTCCGACTCGATGACGCGCTCGTCCACACCCTCGTAATGACCGCACACGAGCACGAGGTGTTGTAATGCCGCGAGCCGCCGCGCCGCCCCCTGATCGAAGCGCTTGCCCTGCGCCGACAGGAGGACGACGTGGCCGTCCGCGCCGCGCACCGCGCGGATCGCGCGCGAGAGCGGCTCGGGCTTGAGCACCATCCCCGCTCCGCCACCGTACGGGGCGTCATCGACGACGTGATGGCGATCGGTCGTCCACGAACGGATGTCGTGGATCTCGAGCTGCAGCCGCCCCGCCTGCCGTGCGCGCGACACGATGCTCTCCGCGAACGGGCTCTCGAACATCTTCGGAAAGAGGGTCAGCACATCGATGCGCAGCTGCTTCGCGGTCATTTGAGCTCCTCTTGAGGCACGGCGACAATGCGGCGCTCAACGAGGTCGATCGATCGCACGACGCCCTCGATCATCGGCAACAAGAGCTCGGCGCCGTCGCCATCGACGATGAGGATGTCAGCGCCCCCCGCACGCAGGAGGTCGCGGACCGTCCCGAGTCGAAGCCCGTCTGGCGTCTCGACGGCGATGCCGACGAGATCGGCCCAGAGGAATGACCCCGGCGCGATCCGCGCGCGCGAGTGCTCGCGGGTGACGCGCAGCAGCCGATCCTTCAGCCGCTCCGCCGCCTCGCGCGAATTGATGCCCTCGAAGCGCACGATCGGCTGACCCAGCTCGCCACGCACCGTCTCGACGGTGAGTGGCCCGACATCGTCACAGAGCAGCACCGCACCAGGCGCGAAGCGATCGGGAACGTCGGTCCGCGGGTCGACGCGCACCTCACCGCGAACACCGTGCGGTCCGCGGATCTCGCCGACGACGAGCGTCTCGCCGTCCGTGCCACCGCCTTCGGCGGTACGCGGGTCAGTCGATCTCGAGGTTGACCTTTGATCCATCGCGCGTCGCCATCACCTTCACGAGCGCGCGGAGCGCCTTCGCGAGTCGGCCGCCGCGGCCGATGACCTTGCCGACATCACCCTCGGCGACCTGGAGATGCAGCTTCGTGAAGTCGCCGTCGAGCTCCTCGGTCACGACGACAGCATCGGGCGCATCGACGAGCTGCTTCGCGACGTGCTCCACGAACTCCCGCTTGCCCGGCGCGCTCGATGCCTCGGTCATGCGCGGCTCAACGGGCGGCCGGCGGGACCTCGGCCTCGGGGATGCCGCTGCGAACGAGAAGCATCCGCGCGGTCGCGGTCGGGCGCGCGCCGTTCTTGATCCAATGGCGCGCGCGGTCCGCGTTGACGACGAGGTCGACGGGCTCGGTGCGCGGGTTGTAGTGACCGATGGACTCGATGAACTTGCCATTGCGCGGCGCGCGCGAATCGGCGATGACGACCCGGTACGTGGGGGCCTTCGTCTTGCCGACGCGGCGCAGGCGGATGTGAACAGCCAAGTCTTCGGTGATCCTCCAAACAATGAGTGAAACGCGCGGTCGACCGTTAAGTGTACCGGACTACCGTGGCATGGGCATGCCGGGGATACGCGGGAGCCGGCCGCTCTTCGCGAGACCACCCATCTGCTTCATGAGCTTCTGCATCTCGGCGAACTGCTTGATCAGCTGGTTCACCTCGGTCACCGTCGTGCCCGAGCCCGCGGCGATCCGGCGGCGGCGCGAGCCGTTGATGATCGTCGGGTCGACGCGCTCGGCGCGCGTCATCGACGAGATCATCGCTTCGATACGCTTCATCTGCGCCTCAGCCTCCGGACCCGTCGGCAGCTGCTTCGCGACCGCGCCCATGCCCGGGATCATCTTCATGAGATCGCCGATCGGACCCATGCGCTTCACCTGCTGCAGCGTCGCGTAAAAATCCTCGAACGTGAATCGCGCCTCGAGGAGCTTCTTCGTCTGCTCCTCAGCCGTCTTGCGATCGACGGCCTCCTGCGCCTTCTCGACGAGCGTGAGCACATCGCCCATCCCGAGGATGCGCTGCGCGAGCCGATCGGGATGGAAGACCTCGAGTGCGTCGAGCTTCTCGCCGACGCCGAGGAGCTTCACCGGGATGCCCGTCGCCGCGCGGATCGAGAGGCTCGCGCCGCCCCGCGCGTCGCTATCGACCTTCGTCAGCACGAGACCGCTGATCGGCAGACGCGCTTTGAACGCGCTTGCCGCCTCGACCGCATCCTGTCCGGTCATCGCATCGACGACGAGCAGCACCTCGTGCGGCTTCGCCGCGGCGACGACGGCCTCGACCTCTTTCATCATCTCGTCGTCGATGTGCAGTCGGCCGGCGGTGTCGACGATCACGGTATCCCTCGCCTGAGCCGGCGCGGCGGCGATCGCGGCCGCGACGTCGGACGCCACTCGGGAGGCGTTCACTTCGGTGACGGGGATCCCGAGCTGCTTGCCGAGGGCACGCAGCTGATCGATCGCCGCAGGTCGGTGCACGTCGGCGGCGACGAGCAGCGGATGGCGGCCCTGCTTGCGCAGCGTGTTCGCGAGCTTGCCCGCTGTGGTCGTCTTCCCCGAGCCCTGCAGACCGACGAGGAGGACGACGGTCGGCGGTGTCGCCGCGCGCTCGATCGGCGCGGCCTCGCCGCCCAGCATCTCGACGAGCGCGTCGTGCACGATCTTCACGACCTGCTGCGCGCCGGTGATCGACTCGAGCACCTTCTCGCCGAGCGCGCGCTCGCGCACCGTCGCGATGAGCTGCCGCACGACCTTGAGATTCACGTCCGCCTCGAGGAGCGCGACGCGCACGTCGCGCAGCGCCTCCTCGAGGTCGGCCTCGGAAACCCGCGGCCGGCCGCGCAGGCGCTCGAAGGTGACGTTCAGCTTGTCGGAGAGCTGCTCGAACACGACTACAGGCTAGGGCGTGACGGCGGTCACCCCGTCGATGCCGATGCGCGCGACCGCCGCCGGCACCTGGTCGCCGGAGATCATCCGCGCCCACAGGAAGCCCTGTCCGATGTCGACGCCGAGCGCGCGCACGCGGTCGCGTGTCGCGACGGTCTCGACGCCTTCCGCGACGGTGACCGCACCGATCGTCTTCGCGAGCGCGACGGCTGCGGCGATCACCGCGTCGTCGAACGCCGTTGCCGATCGCAGCACGAAGCTCACCCCGAGCTTGACTGTGTCGAACGGCGCCTCGCGCAGCCACAGGTATCGGAGATCACCGTCGCCGAAATCGTCCAGCGCGATGCGCAGGCCCGACGCGCGCATCTCGCGCAGCGCGTCCAGCGTCTTCGGCTCGAACGACGTTTCGGGCTGCATCTCCAGCTCGAGGTCCCTTGGCGCGAGGCCCGCGTCGCGCACCGCGGCCAGCGCATCGTCGCGCAGCTCGCGTCCGATGGTCACGGGCCACGCGTTCACCGAGATACGCGGCATCGTCATCCCACGGCGCCGCCATTCGGCGAGCTGCCTCGTCGCCGTCACGAGGATCCACCGCATGAAGTCCGGTGCGAGACCGTGAGCTGCGACGTCGTGGACGAAGGGGACGGCGTGCATGAGCCCGCGCTCCGGATGCTGCCAGCGGATGAGCGATTCGACGCCGGCGACCTTGCCGCTCCGCATGTCGACCTGCGCGTGGTAGACGAGGCGCAGCTCGCCGAGCAGCGCGCGCCGCAGATCGGACGCTGGGAACGGGCTGCGGGGTTCGCTAGACAATGGCGAAGACGGCCCGGTCCCGGTCAAGCGGGGACGCGCTTCGCTCCTGCGGACGCGAGCGTCCGAAGCTCGGCCGCGGAGACTTCCGGGCCGTAGAGGTATCCCTGGACGATGTCGCATCCAGCGGCGACGAGCGCGGCCTCCTGTTCGGCCGACTCCACGCTGTCCGCGACGACACGGGCGTTCACCGTGCGTGCCGCGGCCACGATGGCCGCGACGGCCGCGCCGGCGGACGAACCGGCGACGAGGAGATCGCGCGCGAGCGGATAGCCGATCTTCAGCGTGTCGAAGTCGACCGCGGCGCCCGCGACGAACGTGTCGCCGAACTCTTCGGATGCGGTCCGCACCCCGAGCACTCGCAGGCGGCGCGCGGTCTCGGCGAGCTTCTTGTCCGCGAGCGTGCCGCGCGGGCACTCGATCTCGATCGTCTTCGGGCTCACGCCGGCGGCCAGGATGCGCTCGCGCAACATGTCAACGGCCTTGCCCGAGCGCAGGGTCTGCGCCCACAGGTTCGCGGCGACGATCGGCACGTCGAATCCCTCGCCATCCCACTTACGGACCTGCTCACAGAGCGCGTTCACGACCCAGCGATCGAAGTCGAGATGAAAGCGACCCTGTTCGACGAGCGGGATGATGTCGCTCGGCCCGATCATTCCGTACGCGGGATGCGGCCAGCGCACGAACGCCTCGACGCCGACGAGCTTTCCTGTCGGCGCGTGCACCTGCGGTTGGAACTGCAGCGAGAGCGAATCGCTCGCGATCGCGCGCTTCAGATCATCGGGTCGAAGTCGAACGATGGCCACGCGAGAAGACTACGCGCACCCGCGCGGGATTAGGCGGCGCGAGGCAGTAGAGCGTCGACGAACGCGCGCGCGTCCATCGGTACGAGGTCGTCGGCCTTCTCGCCGACACCGAGGTATTTCACCGGCAGGCCGAGCTCGTGGACGATCGCGAAAACGGCGCCACCTTTGGCCGTTCCGTCGAGTTTCGTGATGACGAGACCTGTCACGTTCGCGTCCTTCGTGAACTGACGCGCCTGCTGGATCGCGTTCTGCCCCGCCGTGCCGTCAAGTACGAGGAGCACCTCGTCCGGCGCTCCCTCGCGCGCGCGACCGGTCACGCGGACGATCTTCCCAAGCTCATCCATGAGGTGACCCTTCGTGTGTAGCCGCCCCGCGGTGTCAGCGATGACCGTGCTGTTGCCCCGCGCGTTCGCGGCGTTGATGGCGTCGAACACCACGGCCGCCGGATCGCCGTCGGGGCGACCCGACACGATCGGGATGTCGAGCCGCGACGCCCACGTCTCGAGTTGCTCGATCGCCGCAGCGCGGAACGTGTCGGCGGCGACGAGCAAGGGGGACTCGCCCGCGTCCCGCAGCCGCTTCGCGAGCTTCGCCGCGGTCGTCGTCTTGCCGCTGCCGTTCACTCCGACGACGAGAATGACGCGCGGCTTCCCGCCCGACCGCAGCGACGCGTCCTGCTTCGTGAGCTCCGCGACGAGCACCTCGCGAACCGCGTCGAGCGCTTTCGGTACGGTCTTCAGTTCGCCTGTTGACGCGAGATCGCGCACCTGCGCCATGAGGGGATCGACGAGAGAGACCGACAGATCCGCGCGGAGCAGCGCCTCCTCGAGCTCGTCGAGGAACTCTGGCGTGATCGGCTCCTCGGCCTTGCGACCGAAGAGTCGCGAGAGAAATCCACCTCGCGTCTTCGCAAGGCCATCCGACAGGCTCACGAGATGAACGCTAGGGGTTGAGCCAGAGGAACGCGATGACGCCGAGTGCGAACGCGCTGATCGAGTACGCGATCGTCCGAAACGTCGTTCGATCAGCGAGCGCGAACGCAGCGAGCGGTCCGGCCCAGGCGAAGTAGATCTCCGCCGTCCCCATGCCGATCGCGAGTCTCGTGTACGCGCCGGAGAGGAAGATCGCGATGAGCGCGAAGACCATCGTGTACTGCGGCTGCATGATCGCGCGCGCCCAGGCGTATCCGATGATGAAGTGCAAGACCGCGTCGGCGATGTACGCCTCGTTCGTGCGGCCGACCACGACGAGGTAGTAAATGCCCCACCCTGCCGCGCAGAGCCACGCGACGCCGAGCGCGGCGCTGCGCCAGCGCAATTCGCGCTAGCCCGCGCGCACGCGCTCGTCGAGCTCGGAAAGCTTGAGCGAGATCACCTTCGAGACGCCGGCGTCGTCCATCGACACGCCGTAGAGCATGTCGGCGGCTTCGATCGTCCCGCGGTTGTGCGTGATGACGACGAACTGCGTACGGTCCGTGAGCTCGCGCAGCGCCTGGGTGAACCGACCGACATTCCGCTCGTCGAGCGCGGCATCGACCTCGTCGAGGACACAGAACGGCGCGGGCTTCACGCGGAGGATCGCGAGGAGAAGCGCGGTCGCGGTGAGCGCGCGCTCGCCGCCGGACAGTTGCGCGAGCGAGCCGATGCGCTTACCCGGCGGCCGCGCATAGATGTCGATGCCCGCCTCCTCCGGATCATCGGAGATGCGCAGGCTCGCCTGCCCACCGTTGAAGAGCCGCTGGAAGAAGACGCCGAACTCGCGATCGACGGCCATGAGCGTCGTGCTGAACTGCTCCGCGATGGTCGCCGCGAGCTCGTCGGCCAGCGTGCGCAGGTCGGCCATGGCCCGCTCAAGATCGGTCTTCTGCGTGGCGAGGAAGTCGTGACGCTGCCCGATCTCAGCGAGCTCGGTCGCGGCGAGCGGATTCACGGGCTCGAGCGCGATAAGTCGGCGACGCAGCCGCGTGAGCGCAGCGAGCGTGCTGCCGCGATCTTTCTCATCGCCTTCGTCCTCGAGCTCGAGGGTGGTCGGGTCGGGCAGCGGCTCATCCTCGGGCAGGCCGAGCTCGGCGCGCACCTGCTCCGCGAGCAGGCGCAGCGCGCCCGCCGCGCGCTCCTCCTCGACCGCGAGTTTGCCGCGCTCGCCGCGCAGCTCCGCGAGACGTTCCCGTGCTTTGGCGAGCCGCTGCTCGGACTCACGGCGCGAACCTTCCGCGGCAAGGGCGCGCTGGCGCGCGAGCTCGGCGCGCACCTGCTCCGCGAGCAGGCGCAGCGCGCCCGCCGCGCGCTCCTCCTCGACCGCGAGTTTGCCGCGCTCGCCGCGCAGCTCCGCGAGACGTTCCCGTGCTTTGGCGAGCCGCTGCTCCGACTCACGGCGCGAACCTTCCGCGGCAAGGGCACGCTGGCGCGCGAGTTCGGCGGTTCGCTCGGCCTCCCGTGCGTTCGCGGCGGCGCGCCCGAGGTCGGACTGCGCCGCGTCCAGACGTGCTCGCGCTTCGCGCTCCCGCGATGCGAGGGCGCGGAGGCGGTCCTCATCGTCGGCAATGCGCTTCTCGGTCGCGCCGACCTGCTCGTCGAGCGTGTCGCGCAGCCGCACGAGCGACGACCGCCGTTCCTCGCTCGTCGCGGCGTCGAGACGCGCGGCCTCGGCACGGCGCGTCGTCTCGCCGTGCGCGTCGTTCGCGCTCTGCTCGGCCCGTTCCGTCGACGCGAAGGTATCCGCGGCCTTCGCGCGCGCGAATTTCGCCGCGCCACGGTCCGTGGCGAGGCGCTCGCGCCGTTCGCGTATCTCCGCGCGCTCGCGCTCGATCGATGCAGCCCGCGCGTCGGTCACGCGAACGAGGTCGCGAACGTCGGCGTCATCACTGAGGAGCGCGTCGACGACGCGCTCGGCATCGCCGCGCGCGCGTTGCGCGGCGCTCAGGCGCTCGTCCAGCTCGGCCAGTCGGTCTTCAGCTGCGGCCCGTTCGGTCTGCAGCTCGGCCAGCGCGCGCTCCGACGAGGCGAGCTCCTCACGGAGCCGCGCGGCCATGCCGCGAAGCTGCGCGCGGGCGTCCTGGTCCGCTTTGCGGCGTGGATCGGCGGGCCTGACGAGCCCCGGCAGCACGAGCATGCCCGTCGGTGATATGACGACGCCGGTGCGGAGACGCGCAGCGGCGTCGATCGCCGTCGCGTCGTCTGCCGCGAGGAACACGGCAACTCCCTCCGCGATGCGACGCGTGCCCTTCGGTGTCGCGGCGTCGCGCGCGTCCTTCGAGTCGACGACACCGATGTGCTCGCCGAGCGCCGCGTTCACTTCGGTCGGGATCGCGATGCGCTCATGGAGCCAGCTGACGCCCTTGGGCAACGACGGCCGCGCCGCGCCGGCATCGCGCGCCACGAGCTCCGACTCGGCGCGCTCGGCGGCCTCGCGAAGCGCGGCGGTCTGTCCGCGCAGCAGCGCGAGATCGCCATCGATGCGCTGCAGCTCGTTCCGCGCGGCGCCTGCGCGCTCGGCCGCTGACTCGGTCGCGCGGGCCGAAGCGGCCACGGTCTCGCGCGCACGGTCGATCTCCGTCGCCAGGCGCGCGCGCTCACGCTCGCGTTCCGCGCGCTCGCGGTTGAGGTCGCCGTTCGCTTTCGCGAGCTCATCGTCGCGCGCGAGCAGCGAACGCTCCTCATCTGCGAGGCGGACCTCATCGCTCTCGCGTAGCAGGTGCGCGCGCTCGGCCTCGACCCGCGCGGCGCGCGCTTCCGCGAGAGCGACGCGTGTGCGCGACGCGTCCTCTTCCGCGACGCGGGCCGCGTCCGCGGACTCGCGCGCCCGACGCGCCGCTTCCGCTGCCTCGGCATCGATGCGCTCGCGCCGCTCGCGCAGTGACACGAGCTCGGCGGGAAGCGCGGCAAGGGTCGTTCGCGTTCGGTCGCGCTCGGCCGCGATCGCCTCGACGCTCGCCGTCAGGGCGGCGACGCGCTCGCGGAGCGTCGACTCGGCGTCCGTCGCGTCCGCGGCCGCGATCCGCCTACGTTCATCCTCCTCGCGCGCCGTGCGAAGCTCTTCATCGGTCCCCGCGGTGAGCGACTCCCCCTCGGCGACGAAGTCCACGAGGCGGGCGACCTCCCGGTCAGCGCTCTCGATCTTCGCTGCGAGTGCCGCGCGCTCTTCGGCCGTGCTGCCGAAGCTGGACTTGTACCAGCGCAGCGCCTTGCGCCGGAGCTCCGCACGCACCTTCTCGTACTCGTTCCACCTCGTCACCTGCTCGCGGAGCATCTCCACACGCGGACCGATCTCGCGAAGGATGTCGGTCACGCGCACGAGCTCGGCCTCGGCGTGCTTCAGGCGGTTTAGCGCTTCCTCACGACGCAGCTGCAGACGTCGCGTGCCCGCGGCTTCCTCGATGACCGTGCGTCGGTCCGCCGGGCGCAGCGCGAGGATCTGATCGACGAGACCCTGCCCGATGACGACGAACGGGTTGTCCGCGAGGTTCGCCCCAGCGAGGAGATCCTGCAGATCGCGGAGCCGGACGCGCGCGCGGTTGACGAGGTACTCCGCGTCGCCGTTGCGGAAGAGTCGGCGTCCGACCTCGACCTCGGTGAACTCGATCGGCAATCGTCGCGATGTGTTGTCGAGGTGGAGGATCGCCTCGGCCATGCCGAGGCTTTTGCGCGTCTCCGATCCGCCGAAGATGAGCTCCTCGTTCTTCTTCGCGCGCAGGATCCGCGCGTTGTTCTCGCCGAGCGCCCAGCGGATCGCATCGGCCACGTTCGAGTTGTGGACGATCATGTCCTCGGCGACGAAATTGTGGAATTCGTCAACGCAGAGGTCGTAGACCCACTCATAAGGCGAGTCGAACTCCTCGACCGCGATGACCTGATCCCAATACACGTCCGAGTCCGCGAGAACTTCCAGTCGATCGAGGATCTCGCGAGCGGCCTCCGGCGTCGCGCCAATCTGCTCTATTTGCGCGGCGACTTCGCGAATGCCTTGGCGGCTCGCGTGGCAGCGTCGCTCGTAGTACGCCGCCAGTCTTGCGCGGCCCTTTCGGTGACGCTTGATGCTGACTCCGGCTGCTCGCGCAGCGGCATAGACGAGGTCGGTCGCGCTAGGGACGACGTCGAAGTTTGGATTGCTCTGCACGTCATAGGTCGACAGCGCATCGAGGACGCGCTGCTTGTCGCCGGCGAAGCGCAGATGATGGGCGAGCGTCCGCAACTGCTCATTTCCATATACGTAGACGCTCCAGTAGGTGCGCCGCACCCTCTTCTGCGTGTTGGTCGCCCACTTTGTCTTCGACCGGATCGAGGCGAAGATGCCCAGTCGAAGTAGCAGCGACACAACGCCGCGGGCGAGTTCCTCGCTGGCAGACGCGTATTCCGCATAGGCTTGGATGTGTCCGCGATAGCGCTTGTGGGTTAGGTACGTATCGCCTTCAAACAGCCCCGCAAGGAATGCCCATTGCATCTCCTCCGGGGCCGCAAATATCCGCTTCGGGACGCGCTTCACCGCCGACCGGTCGGTCTCGTGCATTTCGAAAAGCGCGGACAAGAGAACAACGAGCGCACGCGAACTGATGATCAGGTTCTCGGTTACGGGGTCATCCTGATCACGCCGAGCGAGCTCGAGTCCAAAGAGCTCGCGCACGATGCTCTGGTAGCGATCGCTGAATCGGTGATCGCTGTTCACAAACCACAACTGCGTCGGCTTGTTGGAGCCCTCGGCGATCGACGCGCCTACGAAATACGCCAGCTCACGTGAGACCACCACCGGCAAGCGAACTTGGTTACCACCGCTGACGTGCAGATTCGGCTCATCGGCGTCATCAACCCAGACACGGCTGCGTCGAGACGATCCGACGGTGGCCAGTTCAAGCGCAGCGACGGTCCGCGCCACGGGGAGAGCCGCGCGGTCCGCGCTGAAGGGCAAGTGGCGCGGAAGCGCCACGAACGACTTGACCGCGATCTCGCTGGCTTGAAGAGATCGGAGGTGACCACGCTCGATCGTGAACAGCGGGTGATAGGGCGTTGCCTCGATAGCTCGACCGGAACGTGTTGTTATCCGCATGAGCTTCGGCGGTGCCGTCCTCTTCACGAACGCCGTCACAGGTCTCTCTTCGAGTTTCAAACCGACCGGATCGAGTGAAATGACGCTCACCGAGCCCGATGGATCACGAGCGATGTACCCGTCGTCGATGACCTCCACCGAATTCCGCGCGATGGCTTCGTCGACGATCTCATCGAGCCGGCGCACGCCGCCGTCAGCGAGCGTGACGCGAACCCAACCGGGTGAGCATTTCCCGCTGCCGTTTGGGCCGATGATCGCCGTGATGCCGGGCGCGAATTCGAGATGCGTCTGGTGAACGAACGACTTGAAGCCGGTCATCGTGAGCGTCTTGAGCACCGCGTTCGATACGCCGCCGTCGATCACCTTCATGTCGTCGCTCACTTCGTGACCTGCTTCAACAGATTCGCGGCAGCTGACTCCTGCGCATCGCGCTTCGATGCACCGGTCCCGCGCGCTACCTGTCCCGCCACTTCCACCTCAACGACGAAATCGCGTTTGTGCTCCGGCCCCGTCGCCTCGAGCACGCGGTAATTCGGCAGAGACAACCGCTCCGCCTGCGCCCACTCCTGCAACAGCGTCTTCGACGATTTCGTCGTCGCATCGGTGATGGCGTCGAGCGACGCGCGCAGCGTTTCCAGCACCTTCTCGCGCGCGCGAGCGAAGCCCGCGTCGACGTACACAGCGCCGATGAACGCCTCGTAGAGGCTCGCGGCGAGACCGGCACGCCCGCGTCCGCCCGTGTCCTCCTCACCGCGGCCGAGCCGAGCGCGCTCGGGAAGCCCGAGTGCGCGGCCGACGGACGCGAGCGCGACCGAAGAGACGATGCTCGCGCGCAGCGACGTGAGCTCGCCCTCGGTCGCGTCAGGGAAACGCTGATACAGCTCCTCGCCCACGACGAGATCGACGACGGCATCGCCGAGGAACTCGAGACGCTCGAAGTCCCGCGCCGCGAGGTCCGGATGCTCGTGCAGGTACGAGCTGTGCGTCAGCGCGGTCTCGATGAGACCGTCCTGACGGAAGCGATGTCCAGCGATCTCCAGGTCCAACTCCTCAGCCACAAACGAAGAGGCAGGGGCGTGAACGCCCCTGCCTCCCCATATTTCCGCGTGGCTAGATAAAGGTACCGCTACGCGACGTGCTCCTCGATGTACTCCGCGGCGTCGCCGAC
>VBJD01000049.1 GCA_005887995.1 Chloroflexota bacterium | reverse complement strand
GATCGAGCATCACTCGATCGCCTCGATCCCCGAGATGACGGAGCGGACGATCTATCTCGCGGGCTTCTCGAAGTCGTACGCGATGACCGGGTGGCGCGTCGGGTACGCGTGCGCGCCGGCCGAGATCATCGAGCAGATGATGAAGATCCATCAATACACCGTGATGTGCGTGCCGACCGCGGCGCAGTACGCCGCGCTGGCCGCGCTACGTGATGGTGAGCCCGAGGTGCGGCGCATGCACGACGCGTACGACGAGCGGCGCAAGCTCATGTGGGGCCGCCTCAACGCGATGGGCCTCCACTGCTTCGAACCGCGGGGCGCGTTCTATTGCTTCCCGAACATCACCTCGACCGGGCTCTCGGACGACGTGTTCTGCGAGCGGCTGCTCAGGGAGGAGAAGGTCGTCGTCGTGCCCGGGAACGCGTTCGGCGAGCGCGGCAAGGGCCACGTGCGCGCGTGCTACGCCGCGTCGATCGAGCAGATCGGCGAGGCGATGGACCGCGTCGAGCGCTTCATCGCGCGCCTTTAGCCGATGGGCACGCGCTACGAGGACCAGCCCGCCGAGCATTGGGCGGGTCCGGAATCGCTTGACCCGACGCCGGTCTGGAAGCAGTACGTGCTCATCGCGTTGCTGCTCGTCGTCGGGCTCGTCATCATCGTTGCGGTCGGCCTGACGGCGCTCGCTCCCGAGATCGTCACTCCTCCGTCCATGGTCTTCGGTGACCGGCTCGTTCTCGCCGCGACGGACATCCCCGCACCTGGCGCGCCGCCTCGTCGCTTCTCGGCGCCGGTCGTCGACGACGCGCACGCCTTCTATCTGATCCAGCCCGAGAAAGGCACGGTGTTCGCATTCAGCGCGCGCTGGCGGCCGCGCGCGACTGAGCCTGAGTGCCGCCTCGACCGATATCTTGTGTCGGTGACCCCGGGACGGGTGATCGTGAACCTCTCGCGAGTCATCGAAGGCGCGGCGCGCACGACCGCGCCAGTGCCAACAGGCATTCCGCAGCCGCAGGCGACGCCTTGACGCAGCCGTACGAGCTCGTCATCGGCATCGAGACGCACGTCGAGCTCGCGACGCGCTCGAAGATGTTCTGCGCGTGCAGCGCGAAGTGGTTCGGCGCGCCCGCGAATTCGCTCGTGTGCCCTGTGTGCCTCGGATTGCCGGGCGCACTGCCCGTGCCGAACCGCCGCGCGATCGAGCTCGCGATCACCGCCGGCCTTGCGCTCAACTGCAGCGTGCCCGCGGACACGAAGTTCGACCGCAAGAACTACATGTACCCCGACCTCCCCAAGGGCTACCAGATCTCGCAGTTCGACCTCCCCTTCAGCGTGAAGGGCTGGGTCGAGATCCCGACCGCTTCCGGTGCGAAGCGCGTCCGCATCCATCGCGCGCATCTCGAAGAGGACACCGCGAACACAAAGCACGGTGACGGATACGCGCTCATCGACTTCAACCGCTCGGGCGTGCCGCTCCTCGAGATCGTCTCTGAGCCAGACATGAGCTCCGCGGACGAGGCGATCGCGTACGCGACCGCTCTGCGCGAGATCGTCGTCGGCGCCGGCGTGAGCGAGATGCGCCTCGAGGAAGGCGCGGGCCGGTTCGACGTGAACGTGTCGATCCGCTTCACCGAGGGCGGCGAGACCCGCTGGCCGCCGCAGAGCGAGGTCAAGAACCTCAACAGCTATCAGGCGATCCGCGAGTCCATCGCCTACGAATCCGATCGCCTCTGGCGTGACTGGCAGGAGGGCGGCGAGATTCGCACGCGAAGAGGGAAGATCACCGTCGGTTGGAGTCCAGAACGCAAGCGGACATTCCCGCAACGCTCGAAGGAAGAGATCCATGACTACCGCTATTTCCCCGAGCCGGACCTCGTCCGATTTGAGATCTCGCGCGAACTCGTCGCAAGACTGACGAGCTCGATCCCCGAGCTGCCCTCGCAGCGGCGCGAGCGTTTCATCCGCGACTACGGGCTCAGCGACTACGACGCGCGCATCCTCGTGTCCGACCGCGCGCTGGCCGACTTCTACGAGGAGTCGGTGAAGGCGGCGGGCGGCGAGCCGAAGGCCGTCGCGAACTGGGTCATCGGCGAGGTGCTGCGCTACGTCAAGGGCGACGGCGGCTCGATCACGAAGACAAAGCTGCGTCCGGAGCACATCGGCTCTTTGGTGAAGCTCGTGAAGAGCGGTGAGCTGTCGACGACCGCGGCGAAGGACGTGTTTGCCGACGTCTGGCAGTCAGGGAGCGAGCCGGCGGCGGTCGTGAAGGCGAAGGGGCTCGGGCAGGTCTCCGACGAAGCGGCCATCGCATCCGCGGTCGACGCCGTGCTCGCCGAGAACCCGAAGGCCATCGCCGACTACAAGGCCGGCAACCAGCGCGCGCTCGGCGCCCTCGTCGGATCGGTGATGAAGAAGATGGGTGGGAAGGCGAACCCCGCGGTCATCATCCGCGTGCTCGCCGAGCGGATCGCTAACCGGTAACTGTGGCCGCGCGCTCCGGCGCACGGGTCGCGCGCGACTCGAGCGGGAGCGTGAAGTAAAAACGCGAGCCGACGCCAGGCTCGCTCTGCACCCAGATCTTGCCGCCGTTCATCCAGACAAGACGCCGCGCGATCGCAAGGCCGAGGCCGGTGCCGCCGTGCTTGCGGCGTGCGGAGCCGTCGGCCTGCCGGAACTCATCGAAGATGTAGGCCTGCGCCTCCGGGGCGATGCCCTCGCCGGTGTCGCGCACGACGAGCTCGAGCATGTTGCCCTGCACAGCCGCGTCGATGACGACCTCGCCGGCGTTCGTGAACTTCACTGCGTTCCCCGCGAGGTTCGTGAGGACCTGACGTGCATGGATCGGATCGGCCCACGCCATCGGCACTGAGGGATCGATCTCGGAACGGAGCGCCAGGCCCTTCGCCCTCGCGCGCTCGCCGAGGAGGTCGACGACCTCGCGCGCAACGGCTTCGATGCTGAAGCGCTCGGGCGCGACGTCCATTTGTCCCGCCTCGATCTTCGCGAGGTCGAGGAGGCCGTTGATGATGCCAAGGAGGTTGTGCGCGGCGGCGCGGACGCGGCCGAGGTCCGACTCCTGCTGTTTGGTGAGCGGGCCGTTCAGTCCTTCGAGCATGAAGTCCGTGTAACCAAGGATCGCGTTCATCGGCGTGCGCAGCTCGTGGCTGACGTTCGCGATGAACTCCGACTTGAGACGGCTGAGCTCTTCGAGCTTCACGTTCGCCGCGCGCAGGTCGTTCACCAGCGCCTCGTTGCGCGCGTCGCGAGTCCGCAGCGCACCGGCCATCGAGCCGAACGAGTGCTCGAGCTGACCGATCTCGTGCGGCGAGCCACCCGCCACTCGTACGGCAAGATCGCCCTGCTCGATGCGCTGCGCGGCGCCGGCAAGCCTCGCGAGCGGCTGGGTGAGCGTCCGCGCGGTGCGATAGGAGAGCGCGAACGCGAGGGTCGCGAGGACAAGACCGCCGGCGGCGATCGCGAGCGCGATCTCGCGCTGGGCGTTGTCGAGAGGCGCAAGCGGCAGGAAGACACCGAGCTCCTGCGGCTGGCTCGAGTGCGACTGCACGAGCGTGAAGATCGCCTGGTAGCGCTGCCCCTTGATGGTGGTCTCGCGGTACACCGGACCGAGCAGGAGGTCGGTGTCCGAGTGCGCCGGGATGCTCGCCGAGTTGATGGGGATCGTCGAGACCTTCACCTGACGATCGACGATGATCGCGATCTCGGAGTCCGATGATGCCCGCAGCGTCGTGATGAACGAGTTGTCGAGCAGTGAACCTGTCTCGACGTACCCCGGTGCGCTCTGCGGCGTGCTGCTCGAAATGGGTGAGATCGCGCGGATCATGAGCCCCCTCGGTTCGGAGTAGATGACGTAGGACGCCTCAGCGTGAGCACGAACACGAGCGACGAGCTCGGGCGGGAGCGTGTCACCCGCCTTGAAATCTTGCGCGCCCGCGATGATCGTCCCCGTGGGATCGCAGACGAAGGCGAGGTCGAGCGCCAGCCGCGACTTCAGCGGGATGAGGAGCTCGCGCAGTCCGCTGGCGTCCCGTGCGATCGTCAGGTCGCGGGCCTCAGGGAGCGCTGCGAGGACCGCGCTGCCGCGCTGCGCGAGCGTGATGCGGTCGGCGATGCCGTTCGCGATCGCCGCCGCGACGATCTGCGCTTCATCGTTGAACCGCGCTTGCAGCAGATCCTGGGAGAGCCAGATGGCGAGGGTACCGATGAGGATGATCGGCACGATCGCGATCAGCATCGTCCGGCTCAGGAGGGTGCGGCGGATGCTCGGTGTGAAGAGTGAACCTATCGACATACCAAGACGGGGCACGTTAGTAGGTGCTTGCGGCGAGCTTCTGCCCTTCGGGACTGCGGACGAAGTCGAGGAACGCCTTGATGGCTGGCTTCACCTTCGCGGCGTCGCTCGGCACGACGATGAGCAGCGGTCGACCGACCTTGTAGGTGCCGTTGACGAGGTTCTCCGGCGATGGAGCGACGCCATCGATGGTGAGGACATTCACCGTCGTTTCGCTTACGGTCCGCGAGCTCGCCGTGGCCATACCGATCGACGCGCCGAACGAGCCGACCGCTTTGAGCGTCTGCTCGAGCTCGAAGACCTCGGTCGCGTCCTTCACGTACGTTGCCTTGCCGCCGAAGAAGTAGGACTCGAACGACCCGCGCGTCGCGGCGTTGGCCTCGCGGATGAAGACCTTGATCTGGAGGTCCTGGCCGCCGACCTGCTTCCAGTTCGTGATGTCCCCGGCGAAGATCTGGCGCACCTGTTCCTTGTTGAGGTTCTTCACCGGGTTCGCGGCGTTCACGATGACGCACGTGCCCGCCAGGCCGATGCCGACGGCGCTGAGCTGCGTCGCCTCGCTCGCGGTGAGAGCGCGGCTCGTGAACCCGAAGTCGACGCCGCCGCTCGTCGCGAGGTTCACTCCGGCGTCCGATCCGGTCTCGTCGATCTGGAAGACGACGCCCGGGTGCGATTCGGAGAACCGTTTTGCGAGCGCGTTCACCGCCGCGATCGCGCCGCCGCCGCCCGTCGCGGTGTAGCGGCCCGCGAGCGGATCCGCGGTCGGGGTCGCGGGCCGCGCGCTTCCGCCGCACGCACCCACCAGCGCGAGGGCGAAAGCCAGAGCGAGGCTACGCAGAGCCACGTTCATCTCGATCAGTCTGACGAAATTGGTAAGCGTGGCTATACCCCCGTTCGGGGGAATGGTGGTCGCACTCTTGTCGCGGCGGCTTCAGTCCAGGCGCTGGTATCCGGGGATCGTGAGGAACTCGACGAAGTCGCGCGACAGGGCGACGTCGTTGAACAGCTCGGCCGCCTCGTCGAACTTGCCTTGCGCGTAATTCGTGTCGCCGACGGTCTTCCTGATCTTCGCGAGCTCTTCGTCGCGCACCTTCGCGACGAGATCGCGCGTGACGGTCGGCCCCTCGGCGAGCTTGGTGCCGTCGTGCACCCATTGCCAGACCTGCGAGCGCGAGATCTCAGCGGTCGCCGCGTCCTCCATGAGGTTGTTGATCGCCGCCGCTCCCGTGCCGCGCAGCCATGAGGCGAGGTACTGGATGCCGACGCTCACGTTCGTCCGTAGACCAGCGTCGGTGATCGTCGCGCCCGGGATCTTCACGTCGAGCAGCTGCTGCTCGGTCGTGCTCACCTCCGGCCGCTGGCGCTCGAGCTGGTTGTTGCGCCGCTCGAGGACGCGATCGAACTCGGTCATCGCCGTCTCGACGAGATCGGGGTGGGCGACCCAGGTGCCGTCGAAGCCGTCGGTGACCTCGCGATTCTTGTCGTCGCGGACCTTCGCGAGCGCGGTCTCGGTGACCTGCGGATCGCGACGATTCGGGATGAACGCCGCCATCCCTCCGAGCGCGAACGCGCCGCGTCGATGGCAGGTCTTCACCAGGAGCTCGGTGTACGCGCGCATGAACGGCACGGTCATCGTCACCTGCGCGCGGTCCGGGAGGATGAACTCCGGACGGCCCGCGAATTTCTTGATGATGCTGAACATGTAGTCCCAGCGTCCCGCGTTGAGACCGCCGGAGTAGTCGCGCAGCTCGTAGAGCACCTCGTCCATCTCGAACGCGAGCGTGATGACCTCGACGAGGACGGTCGCACGGATGGAGCCGCGCGGGATCTGGAGCTCCTGCTCCGTCCACTGGAAGATCTCGTTCCAAAGACGCGCCTCGCGATAGCTTTCCATCTTGGGCAGGTAGAAATAGGGGCCCGTCCCTCGATCGAGCAGCAGCTTGGCGTTGCGGAACATGTACAGGCCGAAGTCGAAGATCGCGCCGATGGTCGGCATGCCGTCGACGAGGAAGTGCTTCTCCTCGAGGTGCCAGCCTCTCGGACGCACGACCAGCGTGGCCGTCTGCCTGCCGAGCTTGTAGACCTTGCCATCGGGGTTGCGAAACTCGATGGTCCGGTCGATCGCGTCGCTGAGGTTCTGCTGTCCCTCGATGAGATTCCGCCATGTGGGGGTGTTCGCGTCCTCGAAGTCGGCCATATACACGGATGCACCGGAGTTGAGGGCATTGATGACCATCTTCCGATCGGTCGGGCCCGTGATCTCGACCTTGCGGACCTGCAGGTCGCGCGGGGCTTTCGCGACGCGCCAGTCCGCCGCGCGCACCGTCGCGGTCTCTTCGGGAAAGCGGAGCGTCCCGCCCGAGCGAAGATCGGCCCAGCGTTCCTGGCGCGCCTCGAGGAGCCCGGCGCGCGTCTCCGCGACCTCGCGATTCAGGCGCGCGATGAACGTCTGCGCTTCGGGAGTGAGGACCCTCTCAGCGAGGCTTCGCGTGTCCGCGTCACGCGAAGGGATGCGGACCTCCGCTGTCGGGGACGCCATCGCCCGTATCCTCGCATAGCGCATGAGCGTCGTCCCGATCACCACGCCTGTCGAAGCGACGCTCCGCATCCTTCTGAACAGCGTGCCCTTTCTGATGGGCGCGGCCATTGTGCGTCAACCGCCTGGCAGCGAAGGTGTCGTCGCGACGATCGGTCGCATGCCCTGGCTGCACGATCGCCGGCTCACAACGCTTCAGCTCCCGGACGACACGCTCCCATCCAACCGCGCGGTCGCGCTTGATTGGCCGGTGCCGTTCCAGGCCGAATGGATCGGCGCGCCGCCGCGCCTTCTGATCTCGCGCCTCGTCTTCCAGGGCCGCACCGTCGGCGTGCTGCTCGGCACGCTCATCTCGCGCGAGCCGCTCAGCCAGCAGACGCGTGAGGCGCTCGATCTCGCCGGTGAGCTCATCGCGTCCGCTGTCGCGGGTGAGTCCGCGGCGGTAACCGCGGTCCCGCCACCGCCACCGCGGCTCGAGCAGCACCAGGAGCAGGGGCAGGGGCCGGTGTTTGGCGAGCGAAGCGAGCGCGCGCCAGAGCCCGAGCCAGAGGCAGCGTACGTCGCGAGCGGCGGCACCGCGGTCGCCGCTCCGCCCGCGCCGCCGGAGGCGCCGGTGCTGAGGAAGACGAGCGCGAGCGAGGTCGTCATCGACGAGGTGCGACGCGGCCTCGCGGCCGCGACCGATACGCGGAGCCTTGGTCGCGTGCTGCGCGACGCGATGAGCGCCATCACCGACGCGTCGGCATTCTCCGTCTCCGTCTTCCATCTCTCCCGGCAGGAGGTCGCGTACCGCTACAAGGTCGTCGGGCAGGATCGCGATTCGGCCGAGCTCGGCCGTCAGCATGTCGACGACGGCCCCGCCTCGTATGCGGCGCGGCACGATCGGCGCTGGCACGTGTACGCGCGCGACGTCGCGATCCGCGATGAGCTCGACGCTCACGTTCGCGAAGTCATCGTGCTGCAGGTGCCGATGAGCACTGGTGGCGACGTGTTCGGGATCGTGAGCGTGCAGACCTTCAAGCCCGAAGGGTTCACGGATCAGGAGCTACGGCTCATCGCCACTCTCGTCGAGGTGGCCTCGCCGCACTTCGCACAGGTGCGCATGTCGGGACGCTTTCAGCCCGCGGCACCGACACCCGAGTCGGTCACGCCCGCGTCCGAGTCCGCGATCCTTCCGCCCGATGCCGTCGCACAGCAGCCGGAGCGTCCTCAGCTCATCGGCGCGAACGAGCCGCTCATGCCTCCGTCGGCACCCGCACCACAGCAGGCCGTCGCGGGGTCAGGCGGACAACCAGCACCGCGCAGCGGACGGAGCGGTGAGGACGTGCTCCGCGACCTCTTGCGTCGCTGCGGAGGCGCGGGCTTTCAAACGGCGTTCCTCGTCGGCGTGCACACCGGCGCGGGCGCGCTCAAGGGCGAGCTCGTGTCCGACGGGGAAGCGGCGAAGGAGCTCGACTACGCGCTCGGCATCTCCGCAGGCACGTTCGGCATCCCGCTCGACGACCGCTACAACGCGATCGCGCGTGCCGTACGCGAGGGTCGCATCGTCCCCGCGCCGACGCTGTACGAGATCACGCGGCCGGCGACGGATTTCGAGACGGCGCAGAAGCTCGAGCGCCTCGCGAAGGGTGGGCGCTCGATCACGCTGCCGATCATCGTGAGCGGCGCGGCGGCCGGCGCGCTGGTCATCGGGCCGATGGCCGAGGATCCGACGTTCTTCTCGATCGAGGCCGTGCGCGGTTACGTCGACGACGCCGCACAGGAGCTCGCCTCGATGTGGCGCAAGGCAGGCGCCTAGTCGCTCGATAGACTCCCGCAGTGATCGGCGAGGTGACCTTCGGGGTCATCGGCCTCCTGTTCCTGTTCGCCGACATCCGCACCTTCGCCTCCACGTTCCAGCAGACGTTCTTCGGCAACTCCACGACGCAGCTCGCGGTCATGGCGACCGCCGTCTTCGCGACGTCGTTCCTCGCCCTCGTTGTCGCCTGGCGCCTCGGCCCGGCACGCGCCCTGGGCATCGCTTCGCTCGCATTCGTCGTCGCGACGTTCTTGTGCACGACGTCACGCAACAACGCGATCGACCTCGTGCTCGTGGTCATCGCGCTCGCTGCGGGATTCTGGTGGCTCGCGTTCCTGCAGAGCGCGCGCGCCGCCGACACTGTGTCTCCGCTCACGCGCGCCCTGCCCATCGCGTTCGCGCTCGATCTCGCGCTGCGCGCCGCGTTCCGCACGGAAGCGGTCGTCGATCTCTCCTGGTCAGCCGCCGTGGGCATCGTCCTCGTGGCCGCCCTGGTCTTCGGCGCGTCGGGTCTCTCGACGCTCGCGCCGAAGCGGGAGTGGACCGCGCCCGATATGCGGGGCGCGCTCGGCCTCGTCGCGCTGCCGTGCCTCATCTTCGTCGCTGAGTCAGGCGCGACGAACGGTGCGCAGACGGCTCTCGCCGCCGGACTCGGCCTCGGCCCCGAGCAGTCGCGCGCGACGCAGATCGGTGAGGTCGCCGTCGGACTGGGCATCGCCGCGGGCGCGCTCGCGCTGTCGCGTTATCCCGCACGCGCCGTCGTCGTCGCGGCCGCCCTCGTCGTCGGCGGCGCCCTGCTGTGGCTGCACCTCCCGTATCTCTCGCTCCTCGGAGGCGTCATCCTCGCGGGCGGCGCGCTCTCCGCGGGCGCAGCGCTCTTGGGCGCGCCGCTCCACACGAGCCGCTCACCGGCGCTCGTCGTCGTCGCGCTCTCGGTGGGTTGGCTGCTGTTCGCCGCGTGTGCCTTCGGCTTCTACGCATTCTGGGCTTACGCGCCCGCGGTCTACGCGGCGATCGCGATCGCGGCGCTCGGCGCGCTCTTCACACCGACGGCCGGCGCGCGACTGGGACGCGCGCTCGCGGTGCTCGTTGCGATCCTCGCGATCGGCGCGCCTCTCGCATCGCTTCTCTCGACGCCTGTGCTCGCCGACCCCGAGCCCCCGCGCGTCACGTTCCGCTTCATGACCTACAACGTCCACCAGGGCTACAACGCGACACAGATCCCCGCGCTGGATGTCCTCGCGGACACGATCGCTCGCGAGTCGCCGGACGTCGTCTGCCTACAGGAGGTCGTCCGCGGCTGGATGATCGACGACCAGCACGATGCGTTGTCGATCCTCGCCGAGCGCCTCGGGATGCGCTACGCGTTCCTCCCGAACATCGGCGATCTCTACGGCAACGCGATCCTCTCGCGTTTCCCGATCACCGAGGTCGCTCGGATCCACTACGCGCTCGAGCCCCAGGGGCAGGGGCCCCTGTTCAGCGAGTGGAGCGAGCGTGTCAAACACCAGCCGCGCGGCGTGCTTTTCGCGCGGGTCGCCGACGTGCTCGTCGCGTGCACGCACCTCGACGACGTCCGTGACGCGTCGATCGTGCGACAGGAGCAGATCCGCACGATCATCCGCAACATCCCTGCGGAGATCGGTCCCGTGATCGTCGCCGGCGATCTGGGTGCAGTCCCCGGCGACATCGAGGTCCGCCTCCTCGGCGAATTCGGCCTCGAGGACCTCGGCCTCTCCGCCGGCGACACCACGACCGGCGACAGCCCGCAGAAGCGCATCGACTACGTTTGGGGCCGCGGCGTCGTCGGCGCGCAGGCGCACACGCTCCCGCTCGAGGAGGCCGTGCGCGCGTCCGACCACCGGCCAATCATCGTGAACATCACGGTGAAGAAGTGACGCGGCGCGAGGGCGTCGACCTGCGAGCGAAACTCCTCGCGACGACGCCGAGCGATGTGAACATCAAGCCATCGCAGCAGCTGCCGCACGTGTGGGCGGCCTTGCTCGACATCGGGACGGCGACCGGGAGCGCGACGGTCGCCGTCGTCGCGGACGGGACGGTGAGCATGTACACGAACACTGGCGGCGGGATGATCGGGGCAGGGCAACATCAGGTGATCCACATGCCGGCGGCGCGGTTCCTCAAGACCGTCGAAGCGATCCACGGCTCGCTCGATGTCGTGGCGGACGCGCCGTTGCCGGGGGCGGGAGAGGCCGCGGTCGTCGCGCTCACGTACGACGGGATGCGCCGGGCGCTCGTCGAATTGCGCCTTCTCAGCGCGAAGGCTCCCTTTGCGCGCGCATGGGTCGCGGGCCAGGATCTCATCACCGCGCTACGCGAGCTGCAGGCATCGTTGGAGAAGAAGTCCGCCGGTTAGACTGAACGTCGCCGCGTCTGCTTCCACCAGCGGCCGATGAAGAGGACGCTCATCCCGCAGTTCGTCCACCTCCACACGCACAGCGAGTACAGCCTGCTCGACGGGCTCTCGCGCGTGAGCGATCTCGTGACGCGCGCGAAGGAGCTGGAGATGCCGGCCCTCGCGCTGACCGATCACGGCGCGCTCTATGGCGCGATCGACTTCTACGTCGCCGCCAGTCAAGCGGGCATCAAGCCGATCATCGGCGTCGAGACCTACATCGCGCGCAACAGCCGGCACGACCGCGACCCTCGCGTCGAGGGGCACGGCAAGCCGTTCCACCTGGTGCTCCTGGCGAAGGACTTCACCGGCTACCAGAACCTCGTGAAGCTCGTGACCGCGGCGCATCTCGAGGGCTACTACTACCGCCCCCGGATGGACAAGGAGCTCCTGCGGGCGCATTCGAAGGGCCTCATCGCGCTGTCGGCCTGCCTGCAGGGCGAACTCGCGCGCGCGCTGCTGGAAGAGGGCATCGACGCCGCGGTGAAGGTCGCGCACGAACACGAGGAGATCTTCGGCACGGGCAACTACTTCCTCGAGCTCATGGACCACGGGATCCCCGAGCAGGAGCGGCAGCGTGAAGGCATCCGCGAGGTCGCGCGCCGCACGAAGATCCCGCTCGTCGTCACCAACGACCTGCACTACGTGAACGCCGAGGACGCCGAGGCGCAGGACGTGATGGTCTGCATCCAGCAGGGGAAGACCATCGACACGCCCGACCGGCTCAAGATGATCGACCACCCCGAGATCTACCTGAAGAGCGCGGAGCAGATGCACACGCTCTTCCCCGAGGACCGCGAGGCGCTCGAGAACACGCTGCGGATCGCGTCGATGGTCGATCTCAAGCTGCCGCTCGGCGAGGTGAAGATGCCGCACTTCGAAGTGCCTGGCGGCCTCACTCCCGAGCAGCAGCTCGCGCAGATGGCCGAGGCCGGCGCGAAAACACGATATGGATCGATCACGCCCGAGCTGCGCGCGCGCATCGACAAGGAGCTCGACGTCATCGCGAAGGCTGGGTACGCCGGCTACATCCTCATCGTGCAGGACTTCATCCGCTACGCGCAGGAGCACGACATCCTCACGGCCGTGCGCGGCAGCGCCGGTGGGTCGCTCGTGAACTACGCGATCGGCCTCACCGACATCGACCCGCTCAGGTATGGGCTCATCTTCGACCGCTTCCTCAATCTCGAGCGCTACACGCCGCCGGACATCGACGTCGACTTCATGGACAATCGGCGCGACGAGGTCATCGCGTACGTCACGCAGAAGTACGGCGCCGACCGCGTCGCCCAGATCGCGACGTTCAACACGATGCTCGCGCGCGCCGCGGTCCGCGACGTCGCGCGTGTCCTCGGCATGCCCTATGGCGAGGCCGACCGCGTCGCGAAGGTCATCCCGTTCGGCGTCGACCTCGTCGAGGCGCGTCGGATGGTCCCCGAGCTGCGCGACATGGAGCAGGAGCCGCACGTGCAGCGTCTCCTCGACCTCGCCGAGAAGGTCGAGGGGCTGGTTCGCTCGACGGGCACGCACGCCGCGGGCGTCGTCATCACGCGGCAGCCGCTCACCGATCTGGTGCCGCTCGAGCGATCGAAGAAGTCAGAGGCGCTGCAGAGCCAGTTCGAGGACAAGTCGCTCGACAAGCTCGGCGTCCTGAAGTTCGACTTCCTCGGCCTCGGGAACCTCACGATCCTTCACGAGGCACTGCGCCTGATCAAGGAGACGCGCGGCATCGCGATCCGGCGCGAGGATATCCCGCTCGACGACAAGAAGACCTTCGACCTCCTCGGCTCCGGCGAGACGACCGGCATGTTCCAGCTGGAATCCGCCGGCATGCGCCGCTACGTGCGCGACCTCAAGCCCGACCGCGTCGAGGATGTCATGGCGATGGTCGCGCTCTTCCGTCCGGGACCGATGGACTACATCCCGACGTTCATCCGCCGCAAGCACGGTGAGGAGCCGGTGACGTATGCGCATCCGAGCCTCGAGCCCGTGCTCAAGGGTACGTACGGCGTGATGGTCTACCAGGAGGACGTGATGGCGGTGACGCAGGCGCTCGCCGGCTTCACGATGGCCCAGGCCGACGTCCTCTGCTACACGATCCGCAAGAAGATCAAAGAGAAGCTCGACGCGCAGAAGGTGAAGTTCGTCGAGGGCTGCCTGCGCAACGGCCTCCACGCCGACGTCGTCGAGCAGGTGTGGAAGGACTTCGAGCCATTCGCGCGTTACGGATTCAACCGCGCGCACGCCGCGATCTACGGCATCATCGCGTACCACACCGCGTACCTAAAGGCGAACTACTCGGTCGAGTACATGAGCGCGGTGCTCTCGGCGGAAATGGGTACGCCCGATCGCGTGGCGATCGCCGTCGCGGAGTGCCGGCGCATGGGCATCAACGTGCTACCGCCCGACGTGAATGAGTCGGACTTCGGATTCGCGATCACGAGCAAGGGGATCCGCTTCGGTCTCGGCGCGGTCAAGAACGTCGGGCAGGGTGCGGTCGAGGGCATCGTCGAGGCGCGCAAGAATGGCGGGGCTTTCCGCTCGCTCGACGACTTCTGCGGGCGCATCGACCTTCAGCGCTGCAACAAGCGCGTCCTCGAGTCGCTCATCAAGTGCGGCGCGACCGACGGGTTCGGCACACGCCAGCATCAGCTCGCGCGTCTGGATGCGGTCATGGCGACCGCGCAGGACGAGCAGGAGGCAAGACGGCAAGGGCAGGTCGCGCTCTTCGATCTCGGCGGCACCGCGCTCGGCTCGATCGGCTCGCTCGTCGCGGCGAACGTCCCGGCCGGCGAGGTCCCGCGCAAGGAGCTCCTGTCGTGGGAGAAGGAGCTCCTCGGGATCTACCTGTCAGAGCATCCGCTGCAGGAGCTCACCGCGCGCATGGGCGACGTCGTCGACGCCTACCTCGGCGAGCTCAAGGAGACCGAGGAGGGCGCGCTCGTCACGATCGCGTGCGTCGTCACGAGCGCGCGCAAGCACATCACCAAAGAGAAGAAGCTGATGATGTTCGCGCAGGTCGAGGACCTCACCGGCTCCGTCGAGGCGACGATCTTCCCGCGCACATACGAGTTGACGGCCCCGGTGTGGAACACCGACGAGATCCTCCTCGTCCTCGGGCGCGTCGAGAAGAGGGATGAGGCGCCGAAGATCCTCGTCGAACATGCTGTCCGCTTCGACGATCAGGGGATGCGCGACATCAAGCGCGTCGCGTCGGAGACCGCCGAGCGGCTTGCGCGGCGGTCGCGGTTCGTCCGTCCTGGGGCGATGGGTGCCGCGCCATGGGGTCCTGCCCCGGCTGCGGGTGCTCCTCGTCGTCCTACCGCGCTGACCTCGACCAACGGACATGGGAACGGCGCGGGCGTCTCGTCAGCGCGTCCGTCCTCCGAGGAGCAGCCCTCCGCCGTGTCACCCCCTGGCGCGTCACCCGCCAGCCCCGGCGCATCGTCTGCCGACGTCGCGCCCTCGACGCCGCGCAAGCCGACCGAGCTCGTGATCCGCTTCCGCGAAGCGCTTGATTACGAGCGATCGATCGAGATCTTCAAGCGGATACAGCACGTTCTCGCTGACTACGCGGGTCAGGCGACGGTCGTCCTCGAGCTCCCGCGGGCGAGCGGGGCGCCGCGCAGGGTCGCGACGTCGTTCCGCACGACGGTGAGTGCGGATGTTGCCGAGGCCGTCGAGCGCGAGGTCGGGAAAGACGTCGTCGAGGTCGTCATCCCCGAATAACCGCGTCAACGCCCGGTAAACACGCTCGCGTCGCACGTCCGGTGGCCTCTCGCGTGCTCGTCATACTTCGAACATGGCGCGCGACATTGCGCCGCAGGAGCTTCTCCCCGAGAGCGACGTCATCGAGTCGCTCGGGACCCCTGTCGTCGTCGCGCGTCCGCCTGGCGTGCTCAGCCTTATGAACCGCGCGGCGCGCGAGCTCACCGGTTTCGAAGCGCACATCGGCGACCGGCTCGACGAGAACATGCGCATCTTCCCCGCGACCGACGGCAAGGGCCGCCCGTTCGGCGAGTCCGCGCTTCTTGCGGCGCTCGGCGGACGCGAGTCAGAGGGCGAGGCGACCTTCAAGAACTTCAAGACCGGCGAGGAGCACGTCGTGCATTGGATCGCTCGGCCGGTGCGCGGGGCCGACGGATCGGTCGTCGCCGCTGTGTCCACGATGCACGACCTCACCGAGCTGCGCCGCGTCGAGCAGGAGAAGGAAGAATTCCTGTCGATCGTCTCGCACGAGTTGCGGACGCCGCTGACCCCACTCAAGGCGCTCGCGCAGCTCCTGATCTCGCGGATCCGCCGATCGCGCGAGCAGGACACGCCGCTCGACATGGACTCGTTCGAAAAGAACCTCGCGTCGATCGAACGGCAGGTCGATCGGATGAACCGACTCGTGACCGACCTGTTGTCGGTGTCGCGGGCCGAGCGGGGGAAGCTCGAGATGGAAGCCGCGCCGTTCGATCTCGCGGACTGCGTGCGCGAGACGGTCGAGCACTACGAGGAGGCCACGCGCGAAGAGGGCCGCCACCGCTTCAGCCTCGATGTGCCGGACTCCCTGCGGATCAACGCGGACGAGGCGCGGATCGAGCAGATGCTCATGAACCTCCTCGGCAATGCCGTGAAGTACTCCCCTCGCGGCGGCGAGATTCGCGTCACCCTCGCGCATGACGGCGCCGCCGAGATCGTCATCACCGATCGGGGCATCGGCATCAACGCGGAGGACTTGCCGCGGCTCGGCGGCGCGTTCGTGCGCGGCACGGGGAAGGCGGAGAGCTTCGCGGGTATGGGGATCGGTCTGCATGTCGCGAAGCTCATGGCCGAGGCGCACGGCGGATCGTTGCGCCTCGAAAGCGCCGGCGAGGATCAGGGAACGACCGTGAGGGTGCGGCTACCGACCTAAATCTGTGCCGGAGGAGGGATTTGAACCCTCACGGGCTTGCGCCCACGGGTGTTTGAGACCCGAATGTCTTCCGGTTCCATCACTCCGGCGTGATGTCCATATTCTAGTTTCGCGCCCATTCGAAGTGAAGTCATTCCAAATTCGCCACTTGCGTTCCAATCTCGGCGCGGACGGATCTGCGTAGAGCTCGCCTAGCAACCTAATCGACTCGTGCTTCGAATAGCGCAGCGTATAGAGAGGCACACGGTTCCCCGCGGGCGGCCGTACGGTCATCCAGCCGTGTAAGTCGTACACGCCGCGCAGACGCGATCGCAGCCAAGTGAGATGCGGCTCACTCGCTGAAAGGAATTGGACGCGCAGACGGGGGTACGTGTGCAAGGGATACTGCCTGGGATTCGGTACGACGGTCGTATACAGCACGCTGCCGTCACCATCCAGGAGACCACGCACGAAATGAACGAGCACATCGTTCGGGACCGCGATCTCGCCGAGCGTCAGGCTCTTGCGCTGCGTCAGGCCGAGCGATTCCAGCCAGCGGTAGAGTGCCACGTCGACGATCTGCACACGGAATGCGCGTTGGTTGGGCCGAATCGGCGCACTCTTACCGAGACACGCGTTAAATGTCTCGAGCAGATCGACATCCTTTGACGTTTGCACCACGGTCTTGCGGTCACTGCTCAAACATCCGTCGGTCGTGATGAGGCCGACCGCATATGCGAGCTGCGGCGTCCAGTCTCCATCCGCGAGCGGTGGTGTGAAGCGACTTGCGTTGCGAGTCCGCCTGCGATCGCCGTCCCGTGCAGGCCGATAGGACCCTCGGCGCTGTCCACTGCGTGCGGCGGACGCACGAGCAATACGCGCATCGATGGCCGCAGTTAGTCCGTGGGACCAGTTCTTACCTATGCGAACATATGTTCTATCATCTGGTTCGCGACTGTCAAGAGGCGGAGCGCGGGATTCAGCGATCGAGCAGTGCGAATGCCGCGCGGGCGAGCGCGGGGTTACCGATGACCACCTGACGCTCATCCCATCGCGCATCCGCGCCGGTTTTCAAAGAGACGACGCGCGCACCGGCCTCGCGCGCGATGAGGCTGGGCGCGGCGATGTCCCAGGGCCAAAGGAATTGATGTGCGAAGAGATCGAAGCGACCGTCGGCGACGTAGCAGATACCCAGCGCAGCTGACCCGACGTCGCGCATGCCCGCGCATGCCGCCGCGAGGCGTGGCATCTTCGGTTGCTGTCCCCGCATCGCGCGATAACCGAGGCTCGCGGTCGCAAGTGCCTGTGATAGGCGCACCGTCGCGGAGACGTGGATCCGCTCGCGACCGCGCCGTGCGCCGGCGCCCTCCGACGCGACGAAGGTCTCGCGCGTGCGCGGCGAGTGCACTGCCGCGGCGCGCACGCGTCCGTCCTCGACGTACGCGATGACGACGGAGTAGAACGGGATGCCGCGACTGAAGTTGAGCGTGCCGTCGATCGGATC
>VBJD01000048.1 GCA_005887995.1 Chloroflexota bacterium | reverse complement strand
ACGTCCCGACCCGAGCTGGTGCTCGCAGCGCGAGAGGATGCGGTCGATCTCTCCGTCGTCCACCGCGCGAATCTAGCGCCGCGGCGGAGATATGCAGCGGCTAGCGGTCGCGGCGCTGGATATCGAAGATGCCGGCGCGCACGCGGTCGATACGCACGATGACCGCGACGCCCTTGCGCTCCTTGTCCATGTCCTTCTCGATCGGGAGCACGCGCTCCCATACTGCGTCCCGCTCGGGGCCGTCATCGACGACGCGCGCCTCGCCGTAGAAGCGGATGGTTCGACGATCCCTCGCTGGATTGCGGACGAACGCCGCGACGCGGCGGTTCTTGCCGAGGTTCGCGAGCGTCTCGCGCTTCGCGCGCTCCCACCACGCGAGGTGGTCCTTGTCCCAGACCATCAGGCTGCCGCGCAGGGAGAGGTCCGGCTCGCCGTCGCCGGCCGTCGCGACGAGCGCGGTCGTGAGACCTTGCTCGTTGTCAATGCGCGCCGTGTTCACGATCGCGGCGAACTGGATGAGGTCGATGTCAGTGACGGGAGGTGGTGGGGGTGGCCCGGCTGCTGGCGTCGAAGCCATCGCGCCGACGCTATCACGCTCGCGCTGAGGATCACGCTCGCCACAACGGCACCCCGCTGACATTGACCGACGGCACAGCCGGCGCCACTGTGCGCGCGTGCCAGCGCCTACTCATCGACGAGGGTGACCGCTCGACGTGAGCTGCTCGTGGTGGTCGCGAGCATCGCGGTCGCCGTCGCCATTCGTGTCCCAACACTGACGCAGCCGCTGCTCGAGATCCACGCCTTCCGCCAGACGCAGACAGCTTTCCAGGCGCGGATCTTCCACGAGAGCGGGATCGATCTCCTTCAGCCGGAGGTGCCGGTCTTTGGCCAGCCATACGCGTTGCCGTACGAGTTCCCCCTGTTCCAGGCGTTCGCATCGCTCCCGATGGACGTGGGAATCGACCCCGATCCCGCGATGCGTCTCACTGCACTCGTCTCGTTCGTCATCGCGGCGTTCTGTCTCTGGCGTCTGGTCCGGCGCATGGCTGATGCGGTCACCGCCGTTGCCGCGCTCGTCGCGTTCCTGTTCTCGCCGTTCGCGATCGTCTGGAGTCGTACGTCGATGATCGAGTACTTCGTCATCGCGGCCGCGCTCGGTTACCTGTGGGCCGGCCTGGCCTGGCGTGACGAGCGCGCGCCATGGCAGTGGCTCGTGGCGGTCGTGCTGGGGTCGATCGCCATGACGGTGAAGTTCCAGAGCGCGTTCTTCTGGGGACTGCCGCTCCTCGCGTACCGTCCGCGCTCGTCTCGATGGCGCGATGCGGGTCTGCTCGCGCTCATCGCCATCCCGCTCGTCGTCGGCCTCGGGTGGACGCGCTACGCGGACGTCGTTCGTACCGCGGACGGCGCTCGGCCCTGGCTCGGCGCCACCGCGCTGGCCGACTTCCTGTTCGGCGCGCCGCTCGACCGGCTCGATCCAACGGCGTGGAGCGCGATCGCGGTCGCGCTCGGCCTCGTCGTCGGTCCGGCGCTGCTCGTGATCCTCTGGTCGGCGAAAGACGCGGGCTTCGTCCACGGAGCGCAGGGTCGCTTCTGGCTGTCCTTCATCGGGGCGCCACTGCTCGCAGTCGTCGTGTTCTTCAACGTGTACCGGATCCACGACTACTATTCCGCCGCCATCACGCCCTCACTTGCGGCCGCGCTCGGGCTGGGCGCGGGTGCTCTGTGGTCGCGCCGGGACCTCGCGCGCGCATCGCTGCCGGTGATCCCGCTCGCGGTCGTCGTCGGATTCCTCACGCTGGCGACGCCGGTCGCGCTGGCGCTCGCGGTCGCCGTCGTCGCGATCGCTTTCCTTGTCAGACGGCTCGTCCAGGGCGACCACCACGCCGCCGGCCGCGCGTTGCCCGTCGTCGCGGTGATCCTCATCGCGCTGAACCTCGCGACCACGTCGTGGTACTGGGGCAGGGCGTACGCGTCGGCGGACGAAGGCGACATCGGTCGGATCTTGGCGCGCGCGCGAGAGCTCGCGTCCCTCTCAGCGGCCGATGACCCGGTGATCGCGGTGGGCCATGACTGGTCGCCCGACCTCTTCTACTACGCCCACCGTCGCGGCTTCATGCTCGCGGACTGGCTTGTCGATCTTCCCGCCGCGAGTGACATCGACTTCTCGCGATACACGATCCTGCACGCGTGGGATCCGGATCGCGATCCACTCTGGCCGGCCGCGCGCTCACCATGGATCGGCGCGATCGGTGCGCATACGTGGGCGCTCGGACGGTCGTTCGCCGATCTGCGCGGTGCCATCCTCGCATCGACGGATGACGAGAGCGCGTACATGGGTGCGGCGCGCAACGGCGTCCCGATCCTCAGCCAGCCGACGAAGGTCACCTGCGATCGGGAGACCACGCTCGATGCGGGCCGCGCCGGCACGTGGCTGCGGCTTGACGGGACGAACCGGGACGCGCGCGTGCGCGTCTCTAGCGACCTCGCACCGGTGCCCGCGCGCGGCGTGATCGTCGTCGCGCCCGGCTCGGGGCAGCTGCGCGTCCGCTGCAGTGGTGCGGCCGCGATCGTCATCGTCGCGGCGCTCGACGCGGCGCCGCCGCGCTGAGCTCGCGTCCTAGGCACGACCAGCGATGTACAGCGTCTGCTTCCCGAGCAGTCTCCACGCCGGCGGGAACGCGAGGTACGCGCGCACCAACAGCGGGTGAGTGGGTATCCGTGACTTCGTCGTGTACGGAAGGAAGCGAGTGATGATCTTCAGCGTTCGAAGACCCGCCTGCTGTGCCGCTTCCGCGAGCGAACGTTCAGTGAGGGCGACGCGGTGATCGATGAAGTCCCAGTACGAGGCGCCGATCAACCTGATGTTCGGTTGCAGCACGATGACTTGGCCATTCGCCGCGAGGAGCTCGCTGCAGCGTGCGAGGAGAGCGATCACCGCATCCGAGCCGGGCAGGTGTTCGAGGAGATTGCTCATGAAGATCCGATCGAACGTGCGACCGAGCTCGAGCCGTTCGCCCTGCGCCTGCACGAACGTGATCTCAGAAGGGAGGGCCGCACGCATGTCCCGCATGTCGGTCGCCCACCGCTCGCGAGCCTGGATGTGCCGGATGAAGTAGCCGCGGTCGCAGCCGACGTCGAGCACCGATCCGTTGATCGGGACGTAGCGCTGCAGGTAAGCGCAGATCTCGCGCCAGTTCGCGTCCTTCCGCCGCTCGGCCCGCTCGTCGAATCGCTCGCGGTACAGCGAATCAAGATCCATGCGTCGCCTGACGCGCTCGCGGGAGGAATCGCGTGGCGATGCCGTACCGGAACCACCGCAGGTAATGGGGCAGCCACTTCCGCAGCCGGAACCGGCTCTGCCCCGCGGTGCGATCGCGCCATCTCGTCGGCACCTCACTCATCGGGAGGCCCAGGCGGTGCGCTTTCACGGCGAGCTCCAGCGCGAGCTCGAACCCGGCCACGCTCTCGATGTCCACGCGATCGAGGAGATCCCGCGAGTACAGCTTGTAGTTGCTCGTCGGATCGTGGATCGGCATTCCGGCGACGGCATGCAGCAGCAGACCCGCGAGCCGGCTGAGGCTGCGCTTCATGAGGGGACCGCCCTGCTGCGATCCGCCAGCAACGTAGCGACTCGCGGCGATGAGCGCCGCGCCATTCTCGCCGGCGCGCAGCATCGCCGGCAGGTCCGTGTAGTCGTCGGAGCCGTCGGCCATCGTGATGAGCACGAACCGACCCCGTGAGGCCTCGAGCCCGGTGCGCATCGCGCCGAGAACGCCACGCCCTCGTGTATTGAGCACGAGCGCGAGGTCCGGCATCACCGCCTGAAGGCGCTTCGCGACGGGGAGCGTGTCGTCCTCAGGGACGTCATAGACGATGAAGATCTCGCGGGACCGCGGCGCGCAACGCGCGAGCTCGCGCAGCACGCGCTCGATGTTCGGTCCCTCGTTGTACACGGGAAGCACGATCGACAGGAGCGGCGCTGAGCTCAGCGCGACAGCTCCGATGACTCCGTGCGCATCCATGCGACCAGCTCGTCGATCGCCGAGGCGAGCGGCGTCGTCGCCTCGAAGCCCAGGACCTCCTTCGCCTTGCGGATGTCTGGCCGCCGCACCTGCACGTCGTACACGAGCGGCGCGTCGTGGACGATCCGCAGCGGCCGGTCCGGATGGATCTTGCGCCAGATGATCGCGGCGACCTCTTCGACCGTGGTCGGCGTCGCGGTGGCGAGGTTGAACGTCTCGTTCACGGCGCGCGGCGACCCCATCGCGAGACGGATCCCGATCGCGAGGTCGCCCCCGTAGGTGTAGTGACGAACCTGCTTGCCATCGCCGAGCACGTGCAGCGGGTCCTGTCCCGCGAGCACCTTCGCGATCAGATCGGGCACGACGTGCGACGTCGCCTGCGTGACGTTGCCCGGCTGGGCGTCGCTCGGCAGCACCGCGCGACGCTCGCCGATGCCCACGCAGTTGAAGGGCCGCAGGATCGTGAATGGCAGCTGGTACTGCTCCCACGCCCCTCGCGCGAAGTACTCGCTCGCGAGCTTCTGGAACCCATACGTCGAGAACGGCGGCGGGCTCGTCTGCGCGACTGACTCTGGGGTGGGGAACACCGTCGCGTTCTCGTACACCATCGAGCTTGATAGCACGACGATGCGCTCGAGCCGGCCGCGCGCCCGCGCAGCAATGGCCGCGTCGAACGTGGACGCGAGGATCCGCTCGTTCTCGGCGATGAGGTCGTACGCCCGCGCGTGGAAGTACGCGATCCCACCGATCATCGCGGCCGCGGCCAGCACCTGGTCGCAGTCCGCGGCCAGCTCGGTGAGGAGCGTCGCGTCCTTGGCGTCCCCTTCCACGAAGCGGTAGCGCGGATGCTCGTCGTACGACTTTCGGAGCGGGCCGTACTTGCTGTGGTTATCGATCCCGACGACATGGTGGCCGTGCGCGAGCAGATCTTCGATGACGTAGCCCGCGATGAAGCCTTTCGCGCCGGTGACAAGGACCTTCACGCGCGCGAAGTCTAGACGCGGATCTCGGGCGCGAGGGCTCCCCAGACATCGATGAGCTCACGACCACGGAGGTCGAGCGAGCGATACACGGGGTGCGGCACGCCGACGAACAGGATCTTGGCGTCGCGAAGGACGCGATCGAGCGGCACCAGCCCGTCGTCTGCGACGTACGGGTCAGTGCACAGCACTGTCGCGCCCGCTGCGTCGAGCAGCTTGCGCAGCTTGTAGCTGAGTGAGGCGCGGCCATCGTCGCTGCCGGGCTTGAACGCCATGCCGAGGATGCCGACGGTCTTGCCGGCGAGCGGGATGCGTCGCTGCACCTGATCGACGACGTACTGCGGCAAGCCTTCGTTCACCGCCATCGCGGCAAGGCCGAGCGAGAACGTGTTCCGCGCGAAAGCGGCGACCTGCATCGTGTCTTTGAGGAGGCACGGCCCCGCGGCGAATCCGGGACTGGGGAGATCTGCGGCGCGCGGGTAGTCGTGGCGGATCGCCTTGAGGACCCGCGTGTAGTCGACGCCCGCGTTGTGCGTGACCATGAAGAAGCTATTCGCGACGGCGAACTTCATATAGCGCCACGTGTTCGTGAGCAGCTTCGCCACCTCGGCCTCGCGCGTGGTCGCGTCGACGAAGCTCGACGTGATCGCGGCGAAGAGCGCACGGGCGCGCGAACGCGCGACCTCGGTATCGGCGCCGATGATCTGGGGGAGGCTCGCGAGCTCGTCGAGCGCGTGCCCCTCGACGATCCGCTCTGGGCACATGGCGACGTCCGCCTGTATACGTTGCTCATGCAGCTCTCGCGCGAGCCATTCCGTCGTCCCGGGATACACCGTGCTGCGCAGCACGACGAGAGCGCCCTGCGAGATGTAGGCGCGCAGATCGCGGATCGCGCGGCGGAACGTCGCGAGATCCGGATTCAAGAACTCGTCGACAGGCGTTCCGATGACGATGACGATCGAACGCGCCCGGCGCACGAGGTCGGGGTCTGTCGTCGCGGTCAGCGCCTCACCGACGAGGGCGTCGCGTAGTGCCTCTTCGCCGCCCTGCTCCATGAACGGCATGCGACCCGCTGAGACCGTGGCGACGCGTTGCTTGTCGACGTCGTACGCCGCGGTGCGAAGGCCACCCTTGGCAAAGGCGATGGCCAGAGGCAATCCCGCGCGACCGCAGCCGCCGACGACGCAGACGTCGACGTCATGGCTGCCCGTCCTCACGCTGAAACCCTGCGCAGCGCGTGAGAGCGTGTCAATAGCGAGGATGGGTGGTACCTGGTTGTAACTCCGGCCGCTGCGCCACCGACGCGCACAGCGCGATCGCGAGGAATGGGGTGACCGCGACGGCCGCGCGAAATCCCGCCGCGCCGACGAGGTACGCGGACCAGCCGTAGCCGAGCGCCGCGAGGATCACCGCGAGCGACCCGACGGTGCGCAGGCCGCGCGATCGCGTGTTCGCCGCGCGAAGCACGAGGAGCCAAGCCGGAAAGAGCGCGAGGTGGTCGTAGGTGTGGGCGTAGGGCGCCGCGGCCACCGCCAGCGCGAGGGCGCACGCGATCACCATCTCGGTGCGCGATGCGGCCGACGAACGCCGCACCGCGACGGCGCTCGCGACAAGAGCGCCTGCGAGCATGAGCGGCGCGAGGATCGCGACGCCGTCGCCCGCGACCTCCCACGCGAGCCGCCACGTCGACGAGTTGTCGTGCAACGCGTACTCGCGCGCGGCATCCAGTAGCGATGGGTCGAGCGGGATCGGCGACACGACGAACGCTACGGTGTTGAGAACGATCCAGACGACGGCCGAGGTGACGAGCGCGCGTCGCATCGGTCGTGCGCTCATGACGCCGAATAGGCCCGCGAGCACGACGAGGAAGAGCTGCGGCCGGAGCGAGAGCCCAAAACTCGCGAGCCCGATGCGCGGGCCGTCGATCCGCCTCAGTCCCGCGAACAGGAGCGCTGTGCTCGGGAGGATCGCGAGCGTCACGGTGGCTGCTCGCATCACCTGAACGAGCGGAGGCGATGCGACGAGTACGGCGAATGCGAGCGGCCGCAGCGCCGGCGGCATGAGGACGCGCACGAGCCAGAGAGCAGAGCCGATCGCGATGACGATGGTCGCGACGTGTAGCGCGGGCACCCCAATCTCGAACGGGAGTGCGCCGAACGGAGCGAGGAGGATCGCCGCGATCGGCGGCCACAGCCAGCGCGAATAGGTCCGAAGCTGGGCGAGGTCGAGGCCGTCGAGCGTGTTCACAGCGAGTCCACCGGCGAGGGGGCCGTAGCCATGCGTCGTCGGCAACCAGTTCGCGGGTTCGAACGGCGACATCCCCGTCGCGACGAGATGCCCGGCGTACCAGAAGTAAAACCATTCGCCGACGTGCGGCACGGTCCAGATGGACGGCAGCTCGATCGCGAGGACGATCAGCGGTCCGATCCACGGCACCAGTCGGCTCACAGGCAAAATGACTCTATGCCGCCCGCCGCCCAAAAGCGCATCGCCGACCTACGGGAGCGCATCGAGAAGGCGAATTACGAGTACCACGTGCTCGATCAGCCGACGATCGCCGATGAGGCCTACGACGCGCTCATACGCGAACTGCGGGAGCTCGAGGAGAAGCACCCCGAGCTCGTCACGCCGGAGTCGCCGACGCAGCGCGTCGGGGCGGCGCCCTCGACGCGGTTCGCCCCGGTCGAGCACGCGCGCCCGATGCTCAGCCTGTCGAACGTCTTCGATGAGGCCGAGTTCCGCGCCTTCGATCAGCGCGTGCGCAAGGCGCTCGGTCGGGACGACATCGGGTACGTGTGCGAGCTGAAGATCGACGGTCTCGCGATCAACCTCACATATCAGGACGGCACGTTCGTCCAGGGCGCGACCCGCGGCGACGGGACGACGGGCGAGGACGTCACCGCGAACCTGCGTACGATCAAGTCGATCCCGCTGTCATTCCGCCAGAAAGTGAGCGGTCGCGTCGATGTGCGAGGCGAGGTGTACCTCCCCAAGAAGTCATTTGAGGCGACGAACAAGGAGCGCGCCGAACGCGGCGAGCCCACGTTCGCGAACCCCCGCAACGCCGCCGCGGGTGCGGTGCGCCAGCTGGACCCCGCAGCCACGGCGAAACGGAACCTCGCGTTCTTCGCGTATTCGGCCGCCGGTCTCGACGTCGCATCGCAGGCGCAGCTGCTCCAGCGTCTGCGCGATCTCGGCGTCCGCACCAATACGCACTGGCGTGCGGCGAAGGAGGTCGATGCGGTCCTCGCGTTCGTGAACGAGTGGAGACAGAAACGGCAGGAGCTCGATTACGGCACCGACGGCGTCGTCGTGAAGGTCGACCGCATCGAGGATCAAGAGAAGCTCGGCTTTGTTGCGAACAACCCTCGCTGGGCGACCGCGTTCAAGTTCCCCGCCGAACAGGCGACGACGACGATCGAGGACATCCTCATCTATGTCGGCCGCACCGGCGTGCTCACGCCGGTCGCGGCGCTCGCGCCGGTCCTCGTGGGCGGCACGACGGTGAAGCGCGCGACGCTCCACAACCTCGACGAGGTGCATCGCCTCGACGTGCGCAAGGGAGACCGCGTGGTGATCCAGCGCGCCGGCGACGTCATCCCCGAGGTCGTGCGCGCCGAGGTCGACGCACGCGAGAAGGGAAAGGACTTCCCGGTCTTCGAGATGCCGGAGACGTGCCCGGTGTGCGGTGGCGACGTCGAGCACAGCGAGGGCGAGGTCGCGTACCGGTGCGGGAATCCCGCGTGCCCCGCAAAGACCGGTCAGCGCATCGGTCACTTCGTCGGGCGTGGAGGTATGGACATCGAGGGTATGGGCTGGGCTCTCGTGACGCAGCTGCAGGAGCGCGGGTACGTCGCCGATCCGGCCGACGTCTTCTTCCTCAGCAAAGAACAGCTCCTCGGCCTCGACCGTTTCGCGGAGAAGAGCGCGACGAACATCTACGAGCGCATCCAGGCGGCGCGCCGGCGACCCCTCGCGCGCGTGCTCAATGCGCTCGGGATGCCGCACGTCGGCTGGACGACGTCAGAGGACCTCGCGAAGTGGCTCGCGCCGAAGCTGCCGGACAAGCCCCGCTTCGCGGACGCGCTGCGCCTACTGCGCGAGGCGAGCGCGGAGGATCTGCAAGCGATCGAAGGCGTGGGCGCGATCGTCGCGAAGAGCATCTACGACCACCTGCACGATCCCGAAGAGCAGCGCGGCCTCGATCGCCTCGCTGAAGCAAATATCGAGGTCGTGCCTCCCGTAGTGCGGGCGATCGCGGCGAGCAGTCCGCTCGCCGGCAAGACGGTCGTCTTCACCGGCAACCTCGAGAACCGGTCGCGTGAGGATGCGGAAGCGCTCGCGAAGTCGCTCGGCGCGAAAGTAACGGGCTCGGTCAGTGCGAAGACAGACCTCGTCGTCGCGGGCCCCGGCGCGGGCAGCAAGCTCGAAAAGGCTCGGCAGCTCGGTGTCAAAGTGGTGGATGAAGCGACCTTCGAGGCTATGCTCCGTTAGCGTTTGCGAACGCTGATTCGGGAAGGGTAGTGACCGTGTACCAGCCGCAGACCGCGCCGCGACCCATTGTCCATACGGCGGCAGCCCCTGCGCAGGGCGTCGGCGTCCCGGCCATCCCGCTCCCGCCGGAGCCGCAGACGATCGAGCAGACCGGGCTCACGCTCGGGTTCCTCGCAGACCTCGCCCTGAAGACGCTCTACCTGCGCGGCCAGATGACGATGGGCGAGATCGCGTCGGCCCTCGGCCTGGCCATCACCGGCGTCACGGACCGGGTCATGGAGTTCCTGAAGAGCGAGCGTCTCGTCGAGATCCGCGGTGGCGCGGGCATCTCGTCCGCGTCGTACCAGTTCGTCATCGTCGACCGCGGCTCGGAGAAGGCGCAGGAAGCGCTCGCGCGCAGTCAGTACGTCGGCAAGGCGCCCGTGCCCCTCGCGACGTACGTCTCCGCGGTGCAGCGGCAGACGATCTCGAACATCCACGTCACGCCCGAAGACCTTGCGCGCGCGTTCGCGCACATGGTCATCCCGCGCGAGACGCTCGCGCAGCTCGGGCCCGCGGTGAACTCGGGGAAGTCGATCTTCCTCTTCGGCCCACCCGGCAACGGGAAGACGACGATCGCCGAGGTCCTCGTGTCGCTGCTCACCGGCGAGGTCGTGCTGCCGTACGCGGTCGAGGTCGATCAGCAGGTCATCAAGGTGTTCGACCAGGTCTACCACCGGCTCGTGCTCGAGCCGGCCGCCGCCGAGCGCATCCGCTACGACCACCGCTGGGTCATCAGCAAGCGTCCGATCGTCATGACCGGCGGCGAGCTCACGCTCGAGACGCTCGACCTCATTTACGACGAGACGTCGAAGTTCTACGAAGCGCCGTTCCAGCTGAAAGCGAACGGCGGCATCTTCATGGTGGACGACTTCGGCCGCCAGCGCGTCTCGCCGAAGGACCTCCTCAACCGCTGGATCGTCCCGCTCGAGAAGCGGGTCGACTACCTCACGCTGCACACCGGGAAGAAGATCGAGATCCCGTTCGACATGCTCATCATCTTCTCGACGAACCTCGACCCTGCGGATCTCGTCGACGAGGCGTTCCTGCGCCGCATTCGCTACAAGATCGGCATCGAGGCGCCGACCGTCGCACAGTACGAGGAGATCTTCAAGCGCATGTGCGCGCGCAAGAACATCGAGTACCGCGCCGAGGCGATAAGCCAAATCCTCTCGATCTACCGCAAGAAGAACATCGGCCTGCGCTCATGCCATCCGCGCGACATCATCGAGCAGCTCATCGACACGTCGCGCTTCCTCGGCCAGCAGCCGGCGCTCACGCCGCAGCTGATCGAGATGGCGTGCGACTCGTACTTCGTGTCGCTCGATCCCTCCGGAAACCCGAAAGATTAGGCGCGCGAGACTGCCGGAGTACCGCCGCTAGTCTTCGGCCGTGGGTCTCGGTGTCCTCTCCGATGGGCTCGCGCCGACGCCGCCGATGGGCTGGAACTCGTGGAACCGGTTCGGCCCGTTCGTCTCGGAGCGTCTCGTCCTCGAGACCGCAGACGCGCTCGTCGAGAGCGGGATGCGCGACGCCGGTTACCGCTACGTCGTCGTCGACGACGCATGGCACGAGAGCGCGCGAAATGACGACGGTGACCTCGTTGAGAACCGCTGGGCATTCCCGCGCGGCATGCGCAATCTCGCTGACGAGATCCATCGCCGCGGGCTGAGCTTCGGTCTCTACACCGACGCCGGGACGCGCACGTGCCAGGGCTATCCGGCCAGTCTTGGCAACGAAACACGTGACGCACAGCGTTTCGCGGACTGGGGCGTCGACTTCATGAAGGTCGACTGGTGCCACACCGCCGGCCTCCGCGGACGCACCACGTATCCGAAGTGGACCGAGGCCATCCGCGCGACGAGGCGGCCGATGGTCCTCTCGATCTGCGAGTGGTCGCGCGACAAGCCGTGGGAGTGGGCCGGCAGCGTCGGCCATATGTGGCGCACGACGTCGGACATCGCCGACACGTGGGCGAGCGTCATGGACATCGCGGCTCGGCAGGCCGATCTTCACGAGTACGCGGGGCCGGATCACTGGAACGATCCGGACATGCTCGAGGTCGGCAACGGCGGCATGAGCGACGAGGAGTACCGGACGCACTTCTCGCTCTGGGCGATGCTCGCGGCGCCCCTGGTGGCCGGCAACGACGTGCGCGCGATGAGCGAGGGCGCGCGCGCGATCCTGACGGCACCCGAGGTCCTCGCCGTCGATCAGGATCCGCGCGGATCGCAGGCGCGGCGGGTGCGCCGCGACGACGTGAGCGAGGTCTGGGCGCGTCCGCTCGCCGACGGCACGCACGCGGTGCTGCTCGTCAACCGCGGCGATGCGCGCGCGAACGTCGTCGCGCGTTGGGATGAGGTGCTCGATGCGAAGGGCTCACGCCGCGGCAACGTGCGCGATCTGTGGGAGCGCGCCGATGTCGGCGAGCGCGATGGCTACTACGACCGCACGCTCGCGCCGCACGCGTGCGCACTCGTGAAGGTGGCGTTCACCTAGCGGCAGACCGATGCACAATTTGAAGGCATTCCCGGGCTAGGGAGGTAGCGACATGCCGATGAAGAAGCCCAGCCCATCGCGCAGCGGCCGTGGCACGAACCCGCCCGGTGGCGGGTGGGGCCGCGGCGGCAAGAAGGGCAAGGCGAAGCCGAAGAAATAGCGCTTAGCGGATTCGCCGCTCGTAACGCCGCGCGTGCGGGACCACGCGGAGCGGTCCGGGCGTCGCCGGCACGAACCGGCGCAACGCCGAGATCACGAACCGGAACCAGAGCCGCTCTCGCGTCCGCCACGGCAGGCCGTACGAGAGACGAACCGACGGCGGGAGCAAGCCCGTCGTGAACGCGTCGCTCATCCAGTAGAGCGGCGCGGGCAGCCAGCGCATCGGGCGAAGGACGGCGCGCGCGACCGCGACGGCGTTGTCGTCGGGGATGACCGTATGCGCAAGCATCACGCGCTCATATCGGACGAGATCCGCGTACGTCCGCGGCAGCGCGGCGTCCGTCGCCCCGAGCTGCGAGGCGAAGAAGCGCGCTTCCGCCCAGTACGACTCGCGATCCGCGTCACTCAGGCGGCCGAGGACGAGTTCGTACAGCCGTAGCGAGGTCAGGACGAGCGTCGCCTGCACCCACACGACGAGCTTCGGATCGCGAGCGTCGTAGGCACGTCCTTCGCTCGTCTGACCGCGGACCGGTGCGTGCCGCCGATCGATGCGCGCGAGGCCCGCGCGAGCTTGCCGCGTCGTGCCGAAGACGATGGCGAGTGTCGTGTTGAGGGTCCGCAACAATCGGCCGAACGGTTGGTGATGGAAGTCCGAGTGCTCGGCCACTCCCGCGGCGACGAGCGGATGCGCGACCTGGAGCAGGAGCGCCGCTGTACCCCCGAGCAGCAGGAACGTCTCACGGTTCATTCGCCGCGCGACGGAGTCTCTGGCGAGGACGCCGGTGTCGGTCACAATCCCAGTGTGCCGTTGGTGCGGTCGTTCCGCTTCGCGCTCGCGGGCTTTAGGTACCTGCTCACGACGCAGCGGAACTTCCGCATCGAGCTCGTGATCGGCGTGGTCGCGCTGGCGGCCGCGGTGCCCTCCGATTTCCAGCACTGGGAGTGGGCTGTACTCGCGCTCACGATCGCGCTCGTCCTCATCCTGGAAGCGGTCAATACCGCGATCGAGAACGCGGTCACGCTCGCGAGCGAGCGCTTCGATCCCCGCGCGCGCGCTGCGAAAGATGTGTCCGCTGCGGCGGTCCTCATCGCGGCGGTCGCTTCCGTCGCGGTCGGCGTAGCGCTCTTCGGCTCACGCCTCGTCGTCGCGCTCTAGTTGTTACCGAGAACGTCGAGGAGCGAACGCGCGCTGGTCGCGGCGCCCAGCCGTGGCAGGCGGTACAGATCCTCGACCGTCGCGAGCAGTGCGTAATGGTCGTACGCGCCGGTGAGCTCGCCGGAGAGGCCCCGGCTCGTCGCGATGATGAGCGGCACGAGGTTCGCATCGCCACCGTCACCCTCGTCCCAGGCGATGAACAGGATGCCGCGTTCGCTCCAGGCTCGCGACGCGGTGATGCGAGCGACGACGCTCGCGAGCCACGCGCCGGCCTGATCGATCGGACAGTCATGGCCGTCATGGCAGAGGCCGGGCGTGATCCAGACGAATTGCGCGGTCGCACCCGCGAGATCGGCATCCAGGGACTCGAGGGGGACGACGTTCGGCGGGCATGCGCCGCCGTAGTAGGCGAACGGGTTGTGCTTGAGCGCGTAGGGGTACGGGCTCCGCATGCACCCGCCGGCCGCCGTCATACCTTCCATGTAGGCGCGCCATGAGATGCCGGCGCGCGTGAGTTGCGCGCCGATGTCGCCCGCGGGGAGGGCGTGGTAACCGTCGTCAGTGATGCCGTGCGTGCTGCCAGAGGTCATCGCGAGATAGTTCGGAAGGCTCGGGCGCGCGACCGCGTGGTAGTTCGTCGCCACGGCGTACTTCGCGGCGAGCGCGTCGATCGATCCCGCCCGCAGCGCTCGCTGGAGCCCGGTGTTCTCCATCACGATGACGAAGACGTGCGGGAAGTCCGCTGCCGCGCTCGGCGTCGCTGCCGGCGTGAGCGAGGGCGGTGTCGCGTCGGCGGGGAGCGAAGCGGCTGCCTGTGGCGCAGACGTAGTCACGGGCGGCGCCGCTTGGCCACACGCACCGAGGAGCAATGCGAACGCGGCCACGCAGGACGCCGCCGACCTCATCACAGCAGCGTAAACGCGTGCAGAATCGCGGCCTTCCCACCGTGCTAGTCTACTAGCATCCTATGGTCGATGACGACATGCGGCAGTTCAACGTGTACCTGCCGGTCGAGCTCATCCGCGACGTGAAGCACCTCGCCGTCGACCGCGAGATGAGCCTCTCCGCGATCGCCGACGAGGCGCTGCGCGAGTACCTCGCGGCGGCCAAACGAAAGAAGGGGAAGCAGTAATGGCTGTCGTTGGCATCCATCACGTGCTCGTCGAGACGCACAACTTCGGTAAGAGCGCCAAGTTCTGGCAAGAGCTCGGCTGGCGTCTGGTCGAAGACCACGGCGACTCCGGGAAGCTCGTCGCACGCGGCGGTGGTGCGTACATCTGGCTCAACGAGGTCGCGCCGAGCAGAAAGCCATCGGTTGACATCTACTTCGACGTGACGGATTCGGATGGCTTCGTGCCGAAGTCGCCCGTAGAGATCGTCGAGCCGTTCACGTCGACGCACTGGGGTACGAAGGTGATGCAGGTGCGCGACCCCGATGGGCGGATCGTGACGCTGCAAGCGCATTGAGACCGGTTGCGCTGGCATTCGTCGCGACGGTCCTCGTCGGCTGCGATCGATGGGAGGGCGTGACGGTGCGCAACGACGCGGAAGTGACGCTCACGTTCAAGGTCGCTGCGCAGAACGCTGGTAAGCCTGAGTTCGTGTTTCAGACCGCCGAGATAGGCCCCGGCATTACGCGGGATCTCGGCAAGATCGGTGGACCGCCGGACCCAGCGCCGGACATCATCGTGCGTGCGTACACGGGGGACACGCTGGTCTACTGCCGGCGGTTCACTGAGAAGCAGTTTTCGAGCGGCAGCCGAACACCGGTCAGCGTCACGCGAGGCGACATTCGCTGCAGGTAGCGCGTCCTAGACTCGACGCATGCCCATCGATCGTCAGACGGTCGTTCACGTGGCCGATCTCGCGCGTATCGCGCTCACGGACGAGGAGGTCGAGCGCTTCACCGGGCAGCTCTCCGTCGTCCTTGACGCGGTCGCGCGCCTCGGTGAGGTGGACACGAGTACGATCGCGCCGACCGCGTCGGTGCTGCCGCTTCAGGACGTGCAGCGCGAGGACGAGCCGCGTCCCGGACTCACGACGGACCAGGCGCTCGCGAACGCGCCCCGCGGCGGCCGCGACGGCGAGTTCTTCCGTGTGCAAGAGGTCTTGGAGGAGCGATGACCGCGCTCCCGCCGTCGATCGTCGACGCGGCGAAGCTGCTCCGAGCGCGCAAGACGAGCTCGCTCGAGCTGACCGAAGCCGCGCTCTCGCGCGCGCACGCTGATCGGTTCAACACCTGGCTCCTCCTCGCCGACGATCACGCGCGCGCTCAGGCGAAGGTCGCGGACGAGCGACTGAATCGCGGCGATGCTCCGCTCCTCTGCGGCATTCCGTGGGCGTGCAAGGACATCATCGGTACCAAGGGCATCGAAACGACCGCGGCGTCGCGCATCCTGAAGGGCTACGTGCCGCCGTACTCGGCGACGGTCGTCGAGCGGCTCGATGCCGAGGGCGCGGTGATGGTCGGGAAGACGAACCTCGACGAGTTCGCGATGGGATCGTCGAACGAGAACTCCGCGTTCGGGCCGGTGAAGAACCCGTGGTGCGTCGAGCGCGTGCCCGGCGGCTCGTCCGGCGGGAGCGCGGTCGCTGTAGCCGCGGACGAGGTGCTGTTCGCGCTCGGCACTGACACGGGTGGATCGATCCGCCAACCTGCGGCGCTCTCCGGCGTCGCGGGCATGAAGCCGACCTACGGCCGCGTGTCGCGGTACGGCGTCGTCGCGTTCGCGTCGTCGCTCGATCAAGTCGGCCCGTTCACGCATACCGTCGAGGACGCGGCGATCGTCTGCGAGGCGCTGTTCGGCAAGGATCCGCACGACGCGACGACGATGCCGCTCGCGCGAGAGGACCTACGACGCGATCTCGCCAAAGGTGTGAAGGGCCTGCGCATCGGCGTACCGAAGGAGTTTTTCATCGAGGGGATGGAGCCCGGTGTCGAGAAGGCGGTTCGCGACGCGCTACGCGAGCTCGAGCGCCAAGGCGCGAACATCGTCGAGGTGAGCCTCTCGCTCACCGACCACGGGCTCGCGGTCTACTACATCATCCAGCCAGCCGAAGCCTCCTCGAACCTCGCGCGCTACGACGGCGTGCGCTACGGACTGCGCGCCGAGGGGCCCGACCTCCTCGAGACGTACCGGCGCACGCGCGGTCAGGGCTTCGGCGCCGAGGTGAAGCGCCGGATGATCCTCGGCACGTACGCGCTCTCGGCTGGCTACTACGACGCGTACTACGTGAAGGCGCAGAAGGTGCGCACGCTCATCAAGGCGGAGTTCGACGCGGCGTTCGCGAAGTGCGACGCGATCGTCACGCCGACGTCGCCGACGGTGGCGTTCAAGATCGGACAGAAAGTGAACGATCCGCTCGCGATGTACCTCAACGACGTGTTCACGCTGCCGGGCAACATCGCGGGTCTGCCGGGCATCAGCATCCCGTGCGGTCTCTCGGAGGGTCTGCCGGTCGGGCTGCAGATCATGGCGAACTCATTCGCCGAAGCGACGATGTTCCGCGTCGCCGCCGCGTACGAACGGGCCACGCCGCACCAAGCGCGGCCGGAAAGGAAAGCGGCATGACGGACGCATGGGTGGTCGCGCCATGAGGACGATGCGCCCGCTGACGAACGCACGTGTGGCGCGGCTGCCCGCGAGCGGTATCCGCCGCTTCTTCGATCTCATCGCCGGGGTCGAGGGCGTCATCTCGCTCGGCGTGGGCGAGCCGGATTTCATCACGCCCGAGCGCTTCCGCGAGGCCGCGATCCGCTCGATCAAAGAGGGCAAGACGAAGTACACCTCGAACTACGGCATCAAGGCGCTCCGTGATGCGATCAGCGACCACACCGCGAAGCTACGGGGCGTCCGTTACGACCCGGAGCGCGAGATCCTCGTGACCGTCGGCGTGTCCGAGGCGGTCGACCTCGCGCTCCGCGCGACG
>VBJD01000047.1 GCA_005887995.1 Chloroflexota bacterium | reverse complement strand
ACTCCGTCGGCGCGTCCGGCGGAAGCGCGTCCTTGATGCTGATCTCAGGCTTGTCGATCGCTGTCCGCCACGCCTGGTTCGAGCCGTGGTAGATCCTCACGACCTCGGCCAGGGCCGGCGGATTCTTCTCGATGAGCTGGTACTTCTCGATGAAGCGCTGGTAGGTGATCTTGCCGTCATGCGTGCTGAACTCTCCGCCAGGGAAGTGGAACGGCGTCCCGTTCTTGATGGTGTCGGGGTCGGTCTCTTTCGGCATGAACGAGAAGGTCGCCTGCGGGTCGATGAACTTCTTGATGAGCCATCCGGTGATCATCCGAGTGTTCGCCGCGTCTTTCACCGTCACCCAATGTCCCACGATGTGGTCCTCCCCATGAGCCGTTTCGGATCGCGTTTCGCGTTGTATCAGACGTTAGCACAGGATCGGCGACCCGCCGGGGGTCGCGATGCGCTACCTCGGAACGCTCCTCTCGTTCGCGGCTCTCTCCGCGCGTATGCGAAGAGCGTTGTAGAAGAGATCGAACACCGTGGCTGCGAGGCGGAGCCGCTCTTGGTCGTCCGTTGTGGTCAGGCGAATCCCAAGGAGAGCTGTAACGAGTCCGCCCGACTCGGGTGGCGCGTCCGGCGGCAAGAGCTCGCGCAGGGGGATCGCCGGCTCGTTGCGGAACCTCAGCCAGTTCTTGCTCCCCGCGGCGTAGATGTCGATCAGCTCCCGGAACGCCGGCGGGTTCTTCTCGAGGAGGTGGTACTCGTCGAGGATGACCTGGTAGGTGCGGCTCAGCGGGCCTTCCTTCGGGCTCAGCCCGGCCCCGTCGACGTGGAACGCATTGCCCTCGATCGTCGCGGGGTCGGTGCCTTTGGGAACGAACGCGAACGTCGCCTCGGGATCGATGAACCGTTTGATCAGCCAACCGGAGATCATGCGGGTGTTCGCGACGTCCTCGAGCGTTACCCAGCGCATGACTTTGTCCTCCGGCCCATGAGGGCTGCGCCGCGGACCGCTGATATCCCAAGCGGCACTGCTCAGTATACTGCCGCACCATCCCGCGTTCACCGGAAGGAGGATCGCTTTGCGCTGGGTCACGGGCGAGAGTGCGCAGGCCGGCCGCCTGATGCAGGGGTGGCTCGTCAAGCGATTCGTGGATCCCGATGCGGTCTTCTTGTATGCGTTGTATGCGCCGAGCACGGCTGATCTCTCGAAGATCGATGCGAAGCCTTTCATGATCGATGGGCATCCGCTCGCTCAGCGCGACGAACTCGTCCAGCATTACCAGCTGGTGGAGAAGAAGAACCTCTTACTCGAGCGGAGCGCGCTCGCACCCTCGGCGCCGCCCGAATCAGGTGGCCTGGCGACTGTCCTCTTGGGGATCGGCCTTGTCGCGAGCGATCCGGCCGAGCGGATGCGCTTGGCGCGAGGCGCGACTCCCGCGGCGGCCCCGTGACGACTACGGAGGGGAACAAGGAGCTCGCGCGCCGCTTGATCCGCGCCTTCGACGAGGAGGATTTCGAGGTCATGGGCGAATTGCTCGCGCAGGATTTCCGCTACCACCAGAACGGCAAGGTCGAGGACGGTGCGGACGGCTTCCGCGCGATGATGCGGCGCGTCTACGCGGCCTGGCAGCCACACCGGATCGTGATCGAGGACGAGATCGCCGAAGGCGACCGTGTCGTCTTCCGGATGACCGCCTACGACACGCACTCCGGTCCGTATCGCGGCGTCGCCGCCACGGGCGCCGAGCTTACGTGGTCGCTCATGTTCATCTTCCGGATCGCGAACGGGCGCATCGCCGAGATCTGGCGCGCCGGCGATGACGTCGTGCGCTTCGAGCAGGTCGGGTTGCGAATCGTCGGACCGTCGTGACCGCTCGCCCATAGCGCGCAGGCCCGCTCGACGGACTGATATCCCAACAGAGGGCTCCTGGTATATGCTTTCGCGATGCGTGCGGTCCGGCCGATGGACAACGTGGGCGTGAGACCCACCGTGGTCCTTCCGCCCGACGGCCTCACCTTCGTCGAGCTCATCGACGTCGCCCGGCACGACGTGAACGTGACCCTGTCGGCAGAGGCGCGCGCGGGAATGATCCGGAGCCGCGCGGCCGTCGAGCGCCTCGCTGCCGGCACTGAGGCGATCTACGGTGTCTCCACCGGGTTCGGCGCGCTGGCCAATGTGCGCATTCCCACGGTCAAGCAGCATGAGCTTCAGCACGCGCTGCTCCGCTCCCACGCCGCGGGGATGGGGCCGCCGATCGAACGCGAGGTCGTGCGCGCGATGATGCTGCTTCGTGCGCGCACCCTGGCGATGGGCTACTCGGGCGTGCGTCCGATCGTCGTCGAGTCGCTGCTCGCACTGCTCAACGCGGGCATCAGCCCGATCGTGCCCGAGCACGGCTCGCTCGGATGCAGCGGCGATCTCGCGCCGCTCGCGCACATCGCCCTGTGCCTCATCGGCGAAGGGACGGCCACGACCGGTGCGGGTCAGCTGGTCGACGGCGATGAGGCGCTGCGGCTCGCCGACCTCAGGCCGATCGCGCTCGAAGCAAAGGAAGGCCTGGCGCTCGTCAACGGGACCGACGGCATCCTCGGCATGCTCATCCTGGCGTGCGCCGACCTGCGCGGATTGTTCCAGCTCGCGGATGTCACGGCGGCCATGAGCGTCGAAGCCCTCCTCGGCACCGACGCGCCGTTCGATCCACGTGTTCACGCGCTCCGGCCGCATCCGGGTCAGGGGACAAGCGCGGCGAACCTCAGCCACATGCTCGCCGGATCGCAGATCTGCGCGTCGCACCGCGGTTCGGCCCACGCCGTCCAGGATGCCTACTCGATGCGTTGCAGCCCTCAGGTCGCTGGCGCGGCCCGCGACACGCTGACCTTCGCGAAGGCCGTCGCCGAGCGCGAGCTCGGATCGGCGATCGACAACCCCTCCGTGCTGGACGACGGCTCGATCGCGTCGAACGGCAACTTCCACGGCGCGCCGCTGGGTCTCGCGTGCGACTTTCTCGCGATCGCGGCGGCGGAGGTGGGCGCGATCGCGGAGCGGCGGACGGACCGCCTTCTCGACCCCGCGCGCTCACAGGGTCTGCCCGCGTTCCTCGCGCTCGATCCTGGGACGAACTCCGGCGTGATGCTCGCGCAATACACCGCGGCCGCCTTGGTCGCTGAGAACCGGCGGCTCGCCGCGCCGGCCAGTGTCGACTCGATCCCGACGTCGGCCATGCAGGAGGATCACGTCTCGATGGCCTGGGGCGCGGCGCGAAAGCTGCGTCACGTCGTCGACAACCTCGGCAAGATCCTGGCGATCGAGCTCGTCTGCGCCGCGCGCGCGATCGATCTGCGCGCGCCCCTCGCGCCCGCGCCGGCGACCGGGGCGGCGCGCGACCTGCTGCGGGAGCACGTCGCGGGGCCGGGCCCGGATCGCGCGCTTTCGCCGGAGCTGGCCGCGGCCGAGGATCTTGTGCGCTCGGGCGCCGTGCTCGCACGCGTCAGCGCGTTTGTCGACCTCGCTTAGGTGCTCACCGCCTCCGTCGCGCGCGCGGGCGCGCTGTCCGCGGGCGCGCTGTCCGCGGGCGCGCTGTCCGCGGGCGCGTCCGCTTCACGGCAGCCCGCGGTGACACTTCTGCGACGACGTTCGTCGACAGGAGCCGAGGACTCGCGAGGAGCGCGTCGAGCACCATCCTCTGTGAGTTGCGGATCTGCGTGACCGCGACCTCGCGGGCGGTCTTCTCGTCGCCCGACACGATCGCCTTCACCAGATCGGTGTGCTCGTGGATGATCTCGTCCGCCCGGTTGGTCAGGGCGAGGCCGATGTGGAAGAGACGCTCCATCTGATCGAGGATCTGTTCGAGCACCGCAGCGAGATGCTCGTTCCCGCTCGCCCGGGCGACGGTCATGTGGAACTCGGTGTTCCGGCGCATGTACGTCTTGATGCTGTCGACGTCCTTGGGGTTGTAACTCGCCTTCTGAAGACGGTCGAGGACGCCGAGGTGCTTCGGGTCCTCCATGTGTTGCGCCGCGAGCGCCGCCGCTTCGCCCTCCAGAAGGATCCGGAGCGCGAAGAGGTTACGTGCGTCCTTGACGGTCACGGGGGTGACCCGATAGCCGGAACGTGCGCTTGCCTCGACCAGACCCTCGCGGCGAACACGCGCAAGCGCCTCGCGCACCGGCGTCTTGCTGATGCCCAGCTCGCGCGCGAGCGACGCCTCGGTGAACATCGTTCCCGGCGGAAGGTCGAGGTAGATGAGTTGCGACTTGATGGTCGCGTACGCGCGGTCCGTCAGATTGGGCACGGCCGTCCGCGGTTCCATCGGTCGGTCGCCAGCATAGTGGGCCCGTCGTGAACGACGGTCGCGCGGTCGCCGGCGGCCCTGTTCGCGGGGTCACTCGGCGGGATCGTGATGAACACGGCCGTCGCGGGGTTGCCGCTTCGTGAACTTGTCGAGCTCGAAGCCACAGGCTGGCAGACGGAGACGTAGCAATGATGACGACTGTTATCGTTCCACGTCCGTGAGCACGTGCCCGAGCGTTCGGAAGGGGGCGCGAACGTAGCGGTATGGCGAAGTTCGTCGGCGCCCGATTGCTCGAATCGATCCCCGTGCTCGTCCTGTCGTCGCTGCTCGTCTTCAGCGTCCTGCATCTGATCCCGGGCGACCCGGTCGACGCGATGCTCGGCGTCGCGTCGTTCGGCGTCGGCGATCCGGAGCTGCTCAAGAAACAGGAAGAGGCGATCCGCTTGGAGCTCGGGCTCAACGATCCCCTGCCGATCCAATACCTGAACTGGGTCGGCCGCGCCCTACGGGGAGACCTTGGACAGTCCTACATCCGTCACGCGCCGGTCTCCGCGCTCATCGCCGAACGACTGCCAAGCACGATCGAGCTCGCCTTCACGGCGCTCGTGCTCTCCGTCGTGTTCGGGATCGGTCTCGGGATCCTCGCCGCGATCCAGCGCAACTCGCCCCTCGACCGCATCGTGATGCTCGTCTCGCTGGGCGGCGTATCGACGCCCAGCTTCTTCTTCGCGATGCTCCTCATCCTGCTGCTCTCGGTCGGCCTCGGCCTGCTCCCAGCGACGGGCTCGGGCGGGCTGGATCGGCTCATCATGCCGGCGCTCGTCCTCGGCTATAACGCGACCGGCCTCATCGCGCGCCTGACACGTGCGTCGTTGCTGGAGGTGCTCGGCCGCGAGTACATCACTACCGCCCGTGCGAAGGGGCTGCCGTTCCGGTTGATCATCGGCCGGCACGCGATGCGCAACGCGCTCATCCCGATCGTCACCATCGTCGGGCTCCAGCTCGGACAGCTCGTCGCCGGCAGCGTCATCGTCGAGACCGTATTCGCGCGACAGGGGATCGGACAGCTGGCCATCGACGCGATCCTCTCGAAGGACTATCCAGTGGTCCAGGGCGTCATCCTTCTCACCGCGTCGAGTTATGTCGTGGCAAATCTGCTCGTGGACATTTCGTATGGCTTCATCAACCCCCGGATCCGTACCTCCTAGCCTCAGCCGCGAGCCGATCGTCTCGTCGCTCCAGGGCGCTAAGCGCCCCATGCCGAGGATCCCCTCGAGCCCCGGGCCATACGCGCGTGCCTGGCGCAGGCTGCAGCACGATCGCACCGGCATGGCGATGCTGGTGTTCGTCGTCGCCGTCGCGCTCGTGGTCATCCTCGTCCCGGCGGTCATCACGATCGACCCATACAAGCAGGATCTCCGGGCGTCGCTGCTCCCACCCGGCAGCCAGGGCCACCTGCTCGGGACCGATCACTTCGGACGCGACCTCGTCCTTCGGATGATCGACGGCGGCCGCGCGTCGCTGTCGCTCGGACTCATCGCGGTCACGATCGCCGTGACGGTCGGCGGTCTGGTCGGCCTGGTCGCCGGCTACCGTGGCGGCGCCGCGGACCGCGTGCTCATGCGCCTCATCGACGTCGAGCTCGCCTTCCCCGGCATCCTGCTGGCCCTGGTCATCGTGACGATCCTGGGCTCCGGTTCGGAGAAGCTGACGGTGGCGGTGGGCATCGGCGGCATCCCTCGCTTCGCTCGCATCGTGCGCGGCACGGTGCTCGCGACGAAGCACGAGCTGTATATCGAGGCCGCGCGCGCCGTCGGTGTGCCGGGGATCCGCATCGCCTTCGTGCACGTGCTCCCGCAGGTGCTCGGCCCCGTACTGACCATCGCGACCTTCGGCATGGCCACGGCGATCCTCGCGATCGCGGCTCTGTCGTTCCTCGGCTTGGGAGCGCAGCCGCCGGCCGCGGAGTGGGGGCTCATGCTCTCCGACGCGCGGAAATACCTGCGCATCGCGTGGTGGCTCGCGGTCGTCCCCGGCCTCGCGATCAGCATCGTCGTGCTCGCGGTCAACTTGCTCGGCGACGCCGTCCGCGATGCTCTCGACCCGCGCCTCTCCAGTGGCGCCGACTAGCGTCGCGATCTAGGTGCTGAGCAGGTGGATGCATCCCGACGCCGGGCTGCTCCTCGTCGCGCGCGTGCTGCGCAACTTCTCGTACGGCTACCTCGTGGTGGTGGTCGGGATCTACCTGGATCAGCTCGGCCTCACGCCGATCGAGGTCGGCGCGGTCCTGACGGCGTCGGCCGCGGGCTCGGCCGCTCTCACGATCGGATGGTCGCTGCTCGCGGACCGCATCGGGCGCCGTCGGTCGATCCGCGTCCTCTCTCTGCTGATGGTCGCGGGCGGGCTGACGTTCGTCATCACCTCGGACCCCTGGCTGCTCGCACTCGCCGCGTTCGCCGGGTCGCTGAGCGTGGCGGGGACCGACACCGGGACCTTCGTGACGGTCGATCAGTCGATGCTCCCGCAGGTATCCGCCGATCACCGGCGCACCTCCACCTTCGCGCTGCAGAACATGTTCGCGACGCTCGCCGTGGCGGTCGGCTCGCTGGCCGCCGGCGCCGTGCCGCTGCTCGCGCGCATCGGTCTTCAGGGCCCCGACGCCTACCGGCCGCTCTTCGTCCTCTTCGCGATCGTCGGCCTGGCGAGCTTCTCGCTCTTCCTCCGCTTGTCGCCCGCCGTAGAGCTGGTGCCCACCACCGTGCGGCCGAGCGGATCGCGGCTCGGCCTCGGAGGATCGAGCGGCCTGATCGGCCTCCTCGTCGCGCTGAACGTCATCGACTCGCTGGCGGGCGGTCTAATGGTGCAGTCGATCGTCGCGTACTGGTTCTATCTGGTGTGGCGCCTCGACGCGTCGACGCTCGCGTTGCTCTTCTTCTGGATGAACGTGCTCTCCGCATTGAGCATGCTCGCGGCCGGCGCGATCGCGCGCCGGATCGGGCTGTTCAACACGATGCTCCTGACCCACATACCCCAGGGGGTGTTCGGCGTGCTCATGCCGTTCGCGCCCACGGCGTGGCTCGCGATGGCGTTCTGGCTCGTTCGGAACACCATCGGATTCGCGTACTTCCCGGTACGTCTCTCGTATGTCATGGGGATCGTCCCGCCCGCGGAGCGCAGCGCGGCGGCTGGATATACGACGGTCGCCCGCAACGTGGCTGGCATGGTGACCCCGGCGCTCGCGGGCCTCGCGTTCTCGCTGGGGCTGCTCGGCCTGCCGTTCATCATCTCGGGATTGATGAAGCTCTCCTTCGACGCGCTCTCATACGCCACCTTGCGAAACAAGCGACCGCCGGAGGAACGAATCGCCATCGAGGAGATCGCAGCGATCGAAGGGGCGTCGGGCAGCGAGTGAGTCTGCACGTGACGGTACTTCAGGATCGTCGTCTGATAGGTCAAACAGCACTAACTGAAGTTGCAGACCGCGCGCACGGTCGTTAGCATCGCTCACGGTCGGCCGGTGGGCCCGACGCGGATCAACAATCGGCAAAGGGGGACGACCATGGCTACGCCCGAAGAGAACTTGACGAAACTCGGCTTGGAGCTGCCGGACCCGGCGCCCGAAGAATCCAACAACACCCGCTGCGTGCGGGTGGGGAACCTCCTGTACCTGTCGGCCCACGCCCCACGGAAAGGCAAGGGCACCGAGTCGGTGTACCCGGGCGTCGTCGGCCGCGATGTCACCCTCGCACAGGCGCAGGAGGCGGCCACCTACGCCGCGCTGTCGCTGATCGCGACGCTCAAGCGGGTCCTCGGGGATCTGGGCAAGGTGAAGAAGTTCGTGAGCACGACCGGTGCCGTCGCGGCGACGCCGGAATTCTCGATGCACACCGCGATCCTCAACACCGCGGCTGATGTCTTCATCGACGTCTTCGGTCGCGAGGTCGGCGTGAGCGCACGGATGCCGTTCGGCTCGCCGTCGCTCGGGCACAACCACTGTCTGGTCATGAGCGCGATCGTCGAGGTGAAGGAGTAGGCGCGATGGGACTGAAGCTGAAGACACACGTCGCGATACCGCGCTATGAGAAGGAGGGTGGCGAGTTCGATCACGGCGACGTCGAGTGGAAGAGCGGTGACCTGTTCATCGCGCATCCGTCCAAGAACACCATCGAGATCGTCGCGGAGGGCGACGGGAAGACGTCCGACTTCTACCACCAATGCACGATCTCCGACGCTCCGCAGGCGAGCGGTGTGGTCGTCCCCCAGGGCGAGAAGATCGTCTTCGTCGCCTGCCGGTCCGCGAATAAGGTCATGTGGCTCGACGCCGAGTTCAGCTGGTGGCTGGGCGAGATCAAAGTCGGCGCCGAGCCCAACGGTCTCGCGTGGGACGCAGGGCGCAAGCGGCTCTTCGTCTCCTGCATCAAGGATCGCGCCGCACATCTCGTCTCGCCCAAGGAGGGGACGACCCACTCGGTGACGGCGCTGCCCGGCCGCCCGCGCTGGTGCGTGTTCGACAAGGCCGGCGATCGCTACCTCCAGGCGATCCAGGAGCCATCGGTGATCGTGGTGCTGAACGCGGAGAGCGGCGCCATCACGACGACGGTCCCGATCTCGAGGCCGAAGGCGCACGGGCTTGCCGTCGATGACGAGGGCAAACGGATGTTCGTCGCGTGCGATAGCGGAGCGCTCGTCGTGGTGGATCTGAAGACGCTGAAGGAGACCGCGACGGTGACGCTCGCCGGCAAGCCGAACGTCATTTGGTACAACGGCAAGCGTGACCGGCTGTACCTCGCGATCGAGGACACCGGCGTCGTCGAGGTCGTGGACTGCAAGTCCATGAAGAGCGTCGAGACCGTGCCGACCGAGGTCGATGCGAAGAGCATCGCGTTCGACCCGACGCGGCAGCGGCTCTACTCATTCTTCGAGAAGACGGGCCGCATCGCCGTCTTCCAGGAGTCCTGACGTGGCAGGAGAAGAGCAGAAGCTGCGCGCCCTTGGCATGACGCTGCCCGAGCCGCTCGCCGACGAGTCGAACAACATCCGCGCCGTGCGCGTTGGGAACCTGCTCTTCGTGTCCGCGCACTCGTACCCACAGGATGACGCGCACAAGAAGTACGACGGCAAGGTCGGACGCGAGGTCGACCTCACGACCGCTCAGGAGGCCGCGACGGAGATCGCGCTGCTGATCCTGGCGACGATCAAGAAGAGTCTCGGCGATCTGGGCAAGGTCAAGCGCATCGTGCGGACCTACGGCGTCGTCAACTCGACGCCCGAGTTCACCATGCAGACGGCCATCCTGAACGTCGCGTCCGATCTCTTCATCGAAGTCCTCGGACGCGAGCGCGGGACCGGCACCCGGCTGCCCATCGCGGCGGTCTCCGCGGGCCACAACTACAGCCTGCTCATGGACATGATCATCGAGGTGGGCGACTAGGCAGACCGCGAGCGAACGGAATGTGAGCCGATCCTCGAACAAGACCTATCGCTTCAGCCACCTCTACCGTGGCGACGACTGGCTCTCGCCGGGGTACGTCGATGTCGACGCAAACGGGATGATCGTCGGCGTCACCGGCGTTCCGACGAGCGAGCTCGAGCGCAGGTCCGAACGGTTCGACGGGTTCGCCGTCCCCGGGATGCCGAACGTTCACAGCCACGCGTATCTCCGCGCGCTCGCCGGTTTCGCGGAACCGATCGGAACGCGCAACCGTGACTTCTGGGCGTGGCGCGATCGCATGTACGAGCTCGCGCTCGGGCTCGAGCCCCCGGACATCGAGGCGATCACCGCGCAGGTCTTCGTCGAGATGACGAAAGCCGGCTTCACGTCGGTCGGCGAATTCCACTATTTGCATCGCGCCCCCGACGGGCGCCCGTACGCCGATCCGGCCGAGGTCTCGCGGCGCGTGATCGCGGCCGCCGACGCGGCGGGCATCGGACTGACGCTCCTGCCCGCGCTCTACATGCACGGCGGGGTCGACGCCCCGCTGGGTGAGCGACAGCGTCGCTTCGCATCGGGGTCGGTCGATGAGTACCTCGCGCTCCTCGGTTCGCTTGGCATGAAGCGGGAACCTCACGAGCTGCTGCGGGTCGGCGCCGCGCCGCACAGCGTTCGCGCGGTCACCGAGCGCGAGCTGCGGGATCTCATCGACGGCCTCGATCGGGCGGCACCGGCCGCGCCGATCCATATGCACCTCGCCGAGCAGCGCGGCGAGGTCGAGGAGTCGCTCGATCGGCGCGGGGAACGGCCCGGCGAATGGCTGGCGCATCGCTTCGCGTTCTCGTCGCGCTGGACGCTCGTGCACGCGACCCACTGCGATCAGAACGAGCTCGCGGAGATCGCGCGCCGAGAAGCGACGGTCGGGCTCTGTCCCGTGACCGAGGCCAATCTCGGCGACGGCCTCTTCGCACTGCCCGCCTACGAAGCGGAGCGCGGGCGCTGGGGTGTGGGCACGGACAGCAACACCGCGATCGGCGTGGCGCTCGAGCTCGGCGTCCTGGAGTACGGACAGCGAAGCGCGCGACAGCGGCGCGACGTGCACAGCGACGACGGCCGTTCGGCGGGCAGCCTGCTGTTCGCGTCGGCGCTGCGCGGCGGCGCGGCGTCACTGGGACAGCCGGTGGGCTCAGTCGAGCCGGGAAAGCGCGCCGACCTGCTGGTCTTCGACCCGAACGCGCCCGCGTTCGTCGGCCACGACATCGACACGTTCCTGGATGCGTGGCTGGTCAGCGGCGGCGCGGCGGCGCCGAGCCAGGTCATGGTGGGTGGCCGCTGGGTGGTGCGGGACCGCCGGCACTTGCGAGAGGACGAGGTCGCTCGGCGTTTCGCAGTGGTCATGTCTCGGCTGCACCGCCGAGACGCCTGAGCCGTGCCTAGCTGGCCAGGTCGAGCGGTTCGCGATCGATCCGTTCACGTCGAATTCGCGAAGAGTTCACCCACATGCAGCCCGCGTCCGTGAGAGTCAGACGCGTGGATACGGGCGGGCTCGATCTGAGGGAGACGCTCGCCACGCTCGCGCTCGATGAGGAGCGTGGTCTGACGCGTGGAGCGGCGGAGCTGATCCGCCGACCTCGCGCGGCGTGTCCGCGCGTTCCTCGCCGCGCGCATCCGAGGGCCGATCCTCTAAGCGCGACGCGTAGTCTGGCCGCCGTCAGTGTCGGGCAGGAATGACGTCGGGATGAGCTCGGAGCGCGGAGGCAGCGGTCTCCGGCGCGAGCTCGGCACCGTCACCACGACGCTCTTCACCGCGGCGATGATCGTCGGCACCGGGATCTTCGCCGCCTTCGGCGCGGCAACAGCTGCCGCCGGCACAGGGATCCTCATCGCGATGGTCATCGGCGGCAGCGTCGCGCTCGCGACCGGGATCAGCGCGGCGCAGCTCGGTGTGAATTTCCCGGAAGAGGGCGGCGCCTTCACGTGGGCGCGGGCATTCGGCCATAACACGATCGGCTTCATCGCCGGCTGCGGTTATCTCGGCAAGGTGCTGGTCTCGATGAGCGTGATCGCGCTCGCGCTCGGGACCTACCTCGGGCAAGCGATCCCGAGTCTGCCCACGCACCTCGTTGCGGCGATCACTGTGCTCGCCATCACCGGCCTGAACATCTTCGGCATCGAGCTGACCTCGAAGATGCTGATCGCGATGCTCGCGGTCCTTGTCGGGCTGCTCGTGCTGTACGGCGCCGCGGCGGTCCGAGTCGTGGATCCTGCGAACCTCGGTCCGATCCTCGGTACGCAAGGTCCGCTGGCGCTGTTCGCTGGCGCCGCCATCTTCTTCTGGTCGTGGGATGGCTTCATGCGTGCGGCCATCATGACGAGCGAGGTCAAAGATCCGCGGCGCGCCATTCCCATCGGCATCGTCGGCGGCGTCGCGATCGCGGCGGCCGTGTTCCTCACGGTCGGAGCGGTCACGCTCGGCGTCCTGGGGGCAGACCAGCTCGGCCGCGAGGACAGCCCACTCCTCTCGGCGGGCAAGAAAGCCGCCGACTGGGCGTTCTGGACCGCGCTCGCCGCCGCGCTCGTGGCCACGCTCGTCGATATGCTGGGCGTCCTGCTCACCGGATCGCGGGTCGTGCTCGCGATGGGGAAGGTGCACGAGCTGCCGGGATGGCTCGCGCGGGTGCACGAGCGCTTCCACACGCCGGTGCGATCCGTCGTCGCCCTCGGGGTCGCGAGCGCGGCACTCGTGCTGGTCTTCGACCTTCGTCCCCTCATCGAGGTCGCGAGCGCCTACATGCTGGTGTGGTACCTGGTGACGCACTACGCCGCGCTCCAATTGCCCAAAAGCAAGCGCATCGCATCGCCGGTCTTCTCCTGGTTCGGGATCGCAGGATGCGTATCTCTGCTCGTGGCGCTGTCAGTGCCCGCGCTGATCGCCGCCGCCACGACGTTCGTCGTGCTGCTGGGTGCCCGGTGGCTCATTCGCCGCGACGCGCTTCGAACGAACCCCACCTGAACCGCAACATGCCACAGTCGAGGCGTCAGGCGCGCCAGGCGTCGAGTGTGACCTCCGAGTAGCGCCCGGCGACGGAACTGATCGGGTCGCCGTTTCGCAGGTGCTGATCGAAGAATCCAGCGACGATCTCACCCACGATCCGCGCTGCGCGGTCGCGGTCGATAGGCCCGAAGAAGCGCGCCGGCGGGTGCTCGAGCCATGGCAGGTACGGCGTGTCCGAGAAGCTCGTGGAACCTGTGCCCGCGATGTGCGCGAGGTAGGCCGGCCCGGCGGTGCGTGCGCAGTAATCGCGATTCAGGTCGGCGACCGCGTCGTGGTTCAACTGGAGGTACGGCCGTGCGGTCGCGGCGGGCTCACCGACCAGAATTCCGCCGAGGTTGGCCGTCGCGGCGATCCGATCGTCCGCAAGCGCAGCCGCGACACCCACGGCGCCACCGAAGGCGCGACCGAGGTGACCCACGCGACCGACGTCGATCGAGAGTCCGAGCGAACCGGCGAGTCGCGGGAGCTCGTCGAGCGCAGAGCGGACCTCTTCGGCCATCCGGCGAACGCGCTCCTCGTCGCTCAGGCCTTCATCGAACCGGACGATGCCCTCGGGCAGGACCGTGGCGAACGTCGAGCCCGGATGCTCGATGCCGGCGACGACGTAACCGTGGCTCGCGAGGTCCTCGGTGCGCGTCACGTTCTGGACCAGCGCGGCGCCGCGGCCATGCGAGAAGAGCACGACCGGGAAGCCGCCCGTGCGTCGCAGCGGCCGCGCGTCCGCCACAGCATGCGCGCGCATGCGCCGCAGCGCGGAGATATCGAGGCGCGCCGGGACCTTCGCGAAGAACCGCTCGAGCGCCGGAGCGAGCACGTCGGCGTCCCACACGTACGCGACCGGTGATGCGTTCGCGTCGGGCTCGGCTGGGTAGTAGATGCTCGTCTTCGCCGATCCGCTATCGCTACGAAAGACTTGCCGCGACACGCCGACGGCGTGCGCGCCCGTCAGCTCGGGGAGCGCACTACGACTCGACCCAGGCGTCACTGATCGGGAAGGCGTTGAGACCGGTCGGGTTCATCTTGATGCCGTGCACCTTCGCCGCGCTGGCCTCGACGCGGTATTGGGTCATGATCGAGATCGTCGGGATGAGCTCCACGAGGCGCCGCTGAACATCCTCGTATGTCTTGCGCCGCTCATCGGAGCCGACCTGCTGTTGCGACCCTTTCGTGAGGAGCGCGTCAAGGCTCGCGTCGGCCAGACCGGAGAAGTTCGCAAGCTTGACGCCCGCGGAGTGATAGCGGACGCGCAGCTCGTCCGGATCGAAATTCGTGCCTGCGCTCTGACAGAGGTTGTGCTTGTACGCGCGCACGTAGTCCAGGTACGCGGCCCGTGCCATCGCTTGCACTTGCACCTCCATCCCGATATCGCGTAGCTGCGATTGGACGACGGCCGACATTTCGCTCCACGGGCTTCCGAACGTGACGAGGGAAAGGGTGAGCCGCTGGCCGCCCTTCGCGCGGATGCCGTCATTGCCCGCGGTCCATCCGGCGGCGTCAAGGAGCTGCTTCGCTTTCCCTGGGTCGAAGCTGAACGTCTTTTCGAGATCGTCGAGGCGTCCCCACACGCCCTCGCCGAGCGGACCCACGCAGACTTTATGGACGCCGAAGAAGAGCCGGTCGACGATCGTCTTGCGGTCCACCGCCCAGCTCATCGCTTCGCGGACCGCGCGGTCATCCGTCGGCGGCTTGGTCACGTTGATCGTGAAGCCGACGCCGAGCCCGCGCCGCGGCGACAGGACGAACGCGAAGCGCTTGTCGTCCTTGAGGCGGTTGTAGTCGGCCTCGCTCGCTTCGTCGATGAACAGGTTCTCGCCCGACTCGAGCGTCGCCAGGCGCGTGCCCGGCTCGGGGATCGAACGGAACTTGAGGCCGTCGAGGTACGGCGCTCCCTTGTTCTGGAAGTTCGCCGGAGCCCATGCGTAGTCGGCGTTCGCGGCGAGCGTGTAGACGCCGTCCGCGGACCGACCCACGAATTTGAACGGTCCCGTGCCGACCGGTGCCGTCGCGGGATCCCCCGGCTTGAGCGTGTCCAGATATCTTGGCGAGAGCGGCCCGAACCATGACCGCCAGAGCGCGAGAAGGAACAGAGGATTCGGCTGTTTGAACGCGACGACGAGGGTGCGCGCGTCGGGCGCCGTGATCGTATCCACCGGACCCAGGAGCGCCGCCATGCTTGCGGCCTTCGTCGCCGGATTGATGATGCGCTCCAGGCTCCGCTTCATCGACGCGGCGTCGAATGGCGTGCCGTCGTGGAACTTGACGCCGTCCCGGAGCGTGAACGTGAACTTCCGTCCCTCACCGTCCATGACCCAGGTCGTGGCGAGGCCGGGAATGATGGTCGCCTTGTCGTCGAGCGCGACGAGCGTGTCGACGATGTTGTTGATGACCTCGGTGCCCGAGGCACCCGATGGGTTCGCGGGGTCGATGCTGTCGTTCGAGTCCCACTGGCCCCAGGTGAGCGTGCCCCCGTGACGCGGGCTCGCCGAGGCGGCAGCCGGCGCGGCAGTTGGTCCGCCACCGGTGCCGGGGACGCATGCCGCCAGCCCGGTCGCGAGCCCGGCGAGCGCCGTACGCCGCATGAGCTCGCGTCGCGTTATCTGGTCGCGCGCCATCCACCCTCCCCGAGACGGCCGACTCTTCTCCATCGACCGGCCTAGATCTCGGCTAACCCTCGAGCCACGCGTCGCTCAGCGGAAGCGCGTTGAGCCCATCGGGCCCCATCCGCAGATCGTGGAGGCGCCGCGCCATCGCCTCGACCCGGACCTGCGTCAGCACGGACACGAACGGCACGAGGTCCATGAGACGGCGCTGCGCGTCCTCGTACGCCTTCCGTCGTTCGGCGCTTCCGAGCGGAAGCCGCGAGCCCTGCTCCAACGCGGCGTCGAGCTGCGGGTCGCCGACGTTGGCGAAGTTCGTGACTCTGATGGCCGATGAGTGGTAGCGCTCGCGAAGCTGGTCCGGATCGAAGCCGCCACCGGCGGAGGCCGCGAGGTTGTGCTTGTTCTCGGTCGACCGGATGAAGTCGAGGTAGGGACCGCGCTCCATCTTCTGCACCATGAGATCGATGCCGACATCGCGGAACTGTGACTGGAGCGCATCGGCGATGGTGGACCACGGCTCGCGGAACGAGGCGAGAACGAGCGAGAGCTTCTGGCCGCCCTTCTCGCGGATCGGTCCCGAACCTTGCTTCCAGCCTGCGTCGTCGAGGACCTGCTGCGCTTTCTTCGGATCGAACGTGTAGCGGTTTTCGAGCTCGGCGAGATACGACCACACACCCTGCGTGAGTGGCCCGACCGACGGGCGGTGGACGCCGAAGAACACTTTGTCGACGATGTTCTTGCGGTCGACCGCCCAGTTCATCGCCTGGCGGACGGCGAGGTCGTTCGTGGGAGGCCGTTGGACGTTGACGAAGAAGCCGAGCGGGATCCCGCGGCGGACCGTCTCGACGAAAGTGAACCGAGCGTCGGAGCGGAGACGCGCGTAGTCGGGCTCGGGCAGCTCATCGATGAGGAGGTACTCGCCGGACTCGAGCGTCGCGACCCGTGTGCCCGGTTCGGCGACAGCACGGAACTTCAGTGAATCGAGGTAGGGCGCGCTCTGATTGCGCAGCAGCGCCGCTCCCCATTTGTAGTCGGCGTTGGCGGTGAGCGTGACGACGCCGTCCGCGCTGCGGCTGGATAACCGATACGGCCCCGAGCCGATAGGCGTGACGACCTCGTGGATTTCGTCTTGGGGTCGAGGATGCGGTCCCAGGTGCGCTTCACGGCGCTCGAATCGAGGCGACTTCCGTCGTGGAACGTCACATCATCGCGGAGGGTGAAGGTGAAGCGCTTGGCGTCGGGGTCGGACTTCCACTCGGTCGCCAGCAGCGGGTACGCCTTCTGATCGTCGTCCATCAGGATCAGCGTGTCGAGGACGTTGCCGAGGATCTCGAGTGACGCGCCGCCCGTCGGTGTCGCGGGGTCCAGGTCGTCGTTCTTGTCCCACTGGGCCCATGTCAGCGTGCCGCCACGTTTCGGCGTCGCGGATGGTCGGGCCGACGGCGCGACCGCGGCGGGAGCGCATGCCGCGATCGCCACGGCCGCACCGCCGATCGCTCCGCGGCGTATGAGCTCTCTGCGCGTCAGTGACTGCGACGCCCATCGCCCCATCGGCGCGAGCCTAACATTTTTGCTCAAAAACCTAGAATCGCCGAGTGAGTAAGCTCTCCGGTTCGACGGAACGCCACACGTCGCTGCTGCGCGGTATCGGCGCCGACCTTGAGTTCGGGGCCTACGACCCGGGTCAGTGGCTGAAGCTGATCGACCTGCAGCGGCGGCATCGCGCGACGCAGTTCGAAGTGCGCCAGGTGCTGCGGGAGCTCAAGGGCCGCGGGCTGGTGGAGCATCGTCCGAACTACGGTTTCCGCGTCGCCCGACCAGATCCGCTCGAGAGCGCGCGGATCACGTACGTCCGCGTAGCGCTCGAGCGGAGCGCGGCGCAACTCATCATCGAACGCGCCGTGGCGCGCGACGTCGCCGACCTCGCGGCCCTGAGTCGCGCGTTCATGAAGTCGATACGAATGCCGGGCCGGCACCGGCAGGCGTCGGCCAATCAGGCCTTTCACGACCGTCTGTTCGCGATGACGGGTAATCCCGTACTCACCGAGGAGATACGAGCGCTGCGCAGCCGTTACTACGCGAGCGCCGGGCGGTGGCGCCGCGTTCAGGGACTGCGCGAGAGCGGCGAGGAGCACGAGCGCATGATCACCGCGATCAGAAGACAGGATCGTTCGACGCTCGAGCGGCTGATCGTGCATCACGTGCGCGCGTTCTCGGCTGACGCGGCGAACGTCGCGAAAAAGCTCGCGTGAATGACGCGGTCGACCTGGGGACGACCCTAGGCGAGCTCGCGCGTGAGGACGACCGACCATCACCGCGGCTCGCCGCGTTCGATGCCGTCGAAGCGCGTCTCGCCGCCGACGTCCGTGCCGGTCGCCTCAGCCCATTCGTTCGCACGCGATTCCGCACGCGTGCCGCGTCGCTCCAGTACCGGCTCGCAGCCGCGGACGCTCGCGAGGACGAGGTCGCACGCGCCGCAACCGATCTCGAGCGCGAGCTGCGGGCGGGGGCGACAACAGCGCTGGCGGCCGCGCGACCACGCGCGCGACCGGCCAGCGCCGGCGCAAGAACGGCAACCAAGGACGTTGTGATCGTCGGTGGCGGCATCGTCGGGCTCGCCGCGGCGCGGCAGCTGGCGCGTGCTGGCGTGAGGGTCGTTGTCATCGAGCGGGGCGAGATCGGCGGCGAGGCATCGGGCCGCAACGGCGGTCAGATCTCACCGGGCATCGATGCGACGTGGGCGCCGCTCGCGAAGCGAGCGCTCGACCTTTGGCCCGACTTTGCACGAGAGCTCGGCGACATCGACTACCAGTGCGCAGGCGGTCTCTACGTGGTGATGGAGAGCGATCCCATCGACCCCGTCGACGTCCTCGAGTACCGGCGCGAGCGCGGGTTCGTGGCAGAGGCGCTCGATGCCTCTGCTTGCCGGCGGCTGCTGCCCTCGCTCACCGACCGCATCAAGGGCGGCGTGTTCTCGCCGCGCCACGGTCAGGTGGATCCAGTCAAGACGATGCGCGCGCTGGCTCGCTCCGCCCGGGCGTGTGGTGTCGACCTCTGGTCGAACGAGGAGGTGACGGTGATCGACGTCTCCGCCGGCGCATTCCGCGGCGTGCGCACGCCGCGACGCCATGTGGCCGCGGACGTCGTGCTCATCGCGGCGGGTGCGTGGTCTGGCGCTCTCGCGCGTCAGGCGGGCGTGGATCTGCCCGTGTCGCCGCGCCGCATCCAGATCATCGCGAGCGAGCCCACCGAGCGAATGACGGACACGCTGTGGGGCGGGAACGGCCTGTACTCGCGCCAGAACAGCGCGGGAGAGCTGCACTTCGGCGCCGAAGGGCCGCCTTGGGATCCGTCGGTCGAGACGTTCGAGCGGCGCACGACGGAGCCGACGCTGCGGCGCATCGCGCGCCGTATGGTCGAGCTGACGCCCGGCCTTCGCGGGCTCCGTGCGAAGCGCGCTTGGTCGGGGATCATCGGGCCGAGCGCCGACGGTCAGCCGATCATCGACGTGATCGAAGAGCCCAGTGGTCTCGCACTGGCCACTGGTTTCGGCGGCAACGGCTTTGGCACCGGGCCCGCATCAGGCGAGGCGATCGCGGAGCTGATCCTCACTGCGGCCACGTCGGTCGACACCACCGCGATGCGACTCGAGCGTTTTCGGGCGCCGTCGTGATACTATCTGCGCATACGCTCAGATATGCAGAGACTGCACCGCCGACGTAACGCCAACGTTCTGACTGACGCCCAGGTGCTCGTCGCCTCGGGGACGTTCCAGGTCCTGTCCGACCCGACGAGGCTGCGCATCATCCACGAACTCCTCTCCGGCCCGAAGTCCGTCGGTGCGCTCGCGATCGCGTGCGACGTCTCTGCGTCCGCGGTCTCGCATCAGCTCCAACGCCTTCGGGACCTGCGGCTCGTCTCCTTCACCCGCAAAGGCAACACTCTCCTCTACGAGCTCACCGATGACCATGTCGGTAGCTTCTGCCGCGAAGCGCTCTATCACGCGGACCACGTCGTAACGGGCAAGGGGCACCGCTGATGTGCACCGTCGTCTCGTCCGAACCGGGCGCCGTGGTCCGCGACGTGGCGTTGCCGTGAGCGACTCCGGCGTCGTAGCGCCATACGGGCGCGAGTCCGCGCACGATCGGGATCGGCGTCATCGCGCGCGGGCGATGCGTGCGATCGTGACCTCGTCCGCGGGTCTGACGGTCACCAGCCTTCTCGAGCTCGCCGTCGCGCTGCTGTCCGGCAGCGTCGCGTTGCTGGCGGACGCGCTGCACAACCTCGGCGACGTTTTCACGACCGTCGGCATCTACTTCGGCTTCCGCATGTCCCGCCGCGTGGCCACGACCCGTTTTCCCTACGGTTACGGCCGGTCCGAGGATCTCGCCGGCGTCGTGGTCGTCGCCGCTATCTGGATCAGCGCGGGTGTCGCCTTCTACCAGTCGTACGAGAAGCTCGTGTCGGGAACGCCGACGACGGACCTCACCCTCGGCATGGCCGCCGCGGTCATCGGGATCGTGGGCAATCAGATCGTCGCGCGATACAAGTCGCGCGTCGGTCGCGAGATCAACAGCGCGCCGCTCATCGTCGACGCGAAGCATTCGCTGCTCGACTCGGCGGCATCCGCCGGAGCGCTGGTCGGTCTCGTCGGCGTCGCGCTTGGCTTTCCACAGGCCGACCCGATCGCCGGCTTCGCCATCGGCCTGCTGATCGTCCACATCGGCATCGACGCGACCAGGGACGTGGCCGACCGGCTCATGGACGCCAACGACATCGATGTGACAAAGGCCGCCGAGCGCCTCGCCATCGCAGTGCCGGGTGTTGAAGCGGTCGGCGATGTGCGCGCGAGATGGCTCGGCCGCGAGGTCGAGGTCCGTCTGGCGATCACGCTCGCACCGCACCTTGCGCTCAGCGACGCGAGCGCCATCTGCTCCCAGGTCGAACGCCGCGTGCGCTCTGACCTTCCCGAAGTCCGCGACGTCGTAGTCCTCTGCCGCAGTCGCGGAACAGCGATCGCGCTGGTCTAGTCGCTCCCGACGCTTACCGCTTCCGCGACCGCGGCGCGCGACTGCGGCGCGACCTCGTCGTACAGGTTCCACGGGAGCAACCGGTATTCGGATTCGCACGGGCTTCCCGCGGTGATCCGATACTCGCCTGTCGTGAGGTCGACAATGCTCGACGTGATCGTCTGATTGCGGTCCGTCCCGATGCTGCGCTCGTTCCCGTGCTTGCACACGGAATCCGGATAGCCGAAGTGATCCCGCAGGGCCGCGCCGATCGCGTCACGTGTCGCGGACGACCCGCTCGTGGCCTTCACCTTGCGCAGGCCGTCAGTCAGGCGGGGTAGGCGCCACAGCGAGTTCACCGAGAACGGCCGGTATGTTGCCGCGACCTGCTCGGGCACGAATGCGATGAAGTGGTTCGTGTGCACGAGGAGCCCATCCGTCGGGTACATCCAGCCGTGACGGTCCGGCGTCGACTCGATGTCGATCGCGAAGCCGTCGCGGTGAGTGACAAGGAGGTTCGTGCACAGTGACGGGCGCGCGTCGAAGATCGCCGAGAGCGCGGACTGCATGTCCGCCGACTCGAGGATCTTGCGGCGGATCATCGGCTGCGGGACGCCGATGCCCTTGCCCCAGCGCGTCCCTAGCCCGTTCGCGTTCAGCGCGATGCCGGCCGAGTTCGCACCATGGCGCCCGACCTGGCCCGCCTCGGTCTGCATGACGATCGTCGGCTTCCCGGGCTGCGTGATCCGCAGGAGGACCACCGTCCCGAACGTCTCGCAGCGCCAGTCCCAGTTCTGACCGCAGTAGACGTGGCCGTCACCGGTCGCCTGCGGCAGGATCGCGAACGACGAACAGCCCTCGTTCGCGTCATCCGCGAACGGGTTATGCGTCGAGAGCTCGCCGCGCGCATTGAGCGCGAGCACATCCTCGAACTCAACGCTCGCGCCCTCGGCGATGCCGCGGACCTCGTCACTGATGCCGGGGAGGTAATCCTCGACCGGCGCGACCCAGCGCGGCGCATTGCGGCGGATCTCCGTCCAGTCGAGCCCGGTGATCCGTTTTACGGACTGCTGGTAGTAGGCGATCGATTCGCGGATCTGCTCGCGGGCGGCCTCACCGTGCTGGCGTCCCAGCTCGCGCCGGTCGCCACTTACCTCGATCGTCGGGATCACGAGCTTGCTCATCGCACGCGCCTCCAAGGTTGCTTCGTGCCGAAGCATACACTACATTGCGCGCCGGTATCCTGAAGTGAGCGCTACAACGAAGCTCCCGAGCCTGGACGAGCGCGTCGCGGCCGCCCGCGATGCGCTGAGCCCCGCTGAGGAGCGCGTCGTGAGCTTCCTCGTCGAGCATCGCGAGGAGGCAGTCTTCCTATCGGCCGCGGACATCGCGCGGCGGCTTGATACGAGCGACGCCACGGTGATCCGCGCCGTGCAGACCCTCGGCTACGGGGGGCTGTCCGCCCTCAAGGGCGAGCTCCAGGACGCGCTTCGCTCGCGTGCCACGCCCACGCTTCGCCTCGGTCGGAGCTTGGAGGACCTGGGCGACGACCCGGACGCCATCCTCGAGCATGTGCTCGCGACGGAGCTCGCGCTCATCAAGGACGCGCGCGAGACGCTGCGGCCATCCGATTTCGCACGCGCCGTGGAGCTGCTCGCGAGCGCGGATCGGGTCGTCGTCCAAGGGGTCGGCCCCAACGCGTCGCTGGCCGAGTATTTCGCGCTGCGTTTGGGCCGGCTGCGCAAATCCGCGCTCGCGGTCACCGCTCGCGGCGTTGGACTCGCCGACGCCCTGCTCGACATGCGGCGCGGCGATCTCGCCGTCGCCATCGTGTACGAGCGCGGCACGCCCGAATTCGAGCACGTGCTCGACCGGGCGAAAGAACTGCGACTGCCGTCGATCATCATCACCGACACGCTCGGTTTCGCGCTCGCGGGACGGTCCACCGTCGCGCTGTCGGCGCGCCGTGCCGGAAGCGGTATGTTCCACCTGTCGTCGATCACGATGGTCGTCATCGACGCATTGCTCATGGCGCTCGCCGGCCGGGATCGGGTGCGCGCACTCGACGCCTACGAGGACCTGCAGCGGCTGCGGGCGCGCGTCGCCGGACATTAAAGGAGGGCGGAGATGGCAACAGTGACGCGGGAGCGCACCGGGCTCGCGAGCGACGCGGTTCGCGAGTTACGCGAGCGATTCGTGCCTCGCGGGCTGAGCGTCGGCACGCCGGTGGTCGTCGCGCGTGCGGTGGGGTCGGAGGTCTGGGATCCGGAGGGCAAGCGTTACCTCGATTTCGTCGCCGGGATCGGCGCGCTCAACCTCGGTCACCAGCATCCCGACGTGACCGCCGCGGTGCGCGAGCAGCTCGAGCGCTACACGCACGTGTCGGCGCAGGTCGTCACGTATGAGCCGTATGTGCGCCTGGCGCAGGAGCTCGATCGCATTTACCCACGCGGCGATGCGGCACTTGCCACGAAGAGCGTGTTCGCGAACAGCGGCGCGGAGGCGGTCGAGAACTCGATGAAGATCGCGCGCGTCGCGACCGGCCGGGAGTGGATCATCGCATTCCAGAACTCCTTCCACGGCCGGACCTACGCCGCGATGACCGCCACGGGCAAGACGAAGAACTCGCGCATGGCCTTTATGCGGACGACGACGCCGAACATCGCGCACCTTCCCTATCCATACCCTTACCGGCCGCTCGCACCACTCGAGGGGGACGATCTCGCGGAGCTGTACGTCCGCCTCTTCGAGCAGGCGCTCGATACGAACCTCGCGCCTGAGCACGTGGCCGCCGTGATCATCGAGCCGATCCAGGGCGAGGGCGGCTTCATCGTGCCGCCGGCGCGCTTCCTGAAGCGCATCGCAGCGATCTGCCGCCGTCACGACATCCTGTTCATCGCCGACGAGATCCAGACGGGCATGGCGCGCACCGGCCGGATGTTCGCGATCGAGCACAGTGGCGTGACGCCCGATCTACTCGTGACGAGCAAGTCGCTCGGCGCGGGCTTTCCGATCGGCGCGGTCACCGGCCGCGCGGACCTGTTCGACGCGCTCGGCCCGGGGACGCTGGGCAGCACTTTCGGCGGGCACCCCATCGCCTGCGCCGCCGCGATCAAAACGATCGAGGTCATCGAACGCGACGGGCTCGCCGCGCGCGCGACCGCCATCGGGGCGACACTGCGCCGCCGTTTCGAAGCGATGGCCAAGAGCCAGGCGGGCATTGGCGAGGTCCGCGGCGTCGGGGCGATGCAGGCCATCGAGCTGGTCCAGGACCGCACGACGAAAAAGCCGGCCCCCGTCGACGCGATCATCAAGCGCGCTTGCGAGCGAGGCCTGCTCGTCCTCCGCGCCGGCCTGTACAGCAACGTCATCCGCACGCTCGTCCCACTGACCATCACCGACGCTCAGCTCGAGGAAGGGCTGGACATCTTGGAGGGATCGATCGATGGGTGACCCGATGACGCTCTACCGCCGCGAATTCCTGCGGCGATCGGCGCTGGCCGCGGCGAGCGCCGCGGTACTCGCGTGCACGCCGGGCGGCGCACCCGGAGCGACGGCGGCGCGTCCATCGGCGGGACCGGTCCGTGGGGGCACGCTCACGTGGGGCCAGTGGGACAAGATCGACCTCATCGATCCCGCGCTCACGACCGGCGCGGCCGCGGGCGAGATCGCCCAGAACATCCTGGACACACTCATCGTGCTGGATGGCGACCAGAAGCCACATCCTGCGCTGGCCACGAAGTGGACGATCGAGGACTCGTCGAAGAAGTTCACGTTCGCCCTTCGCGACGGCGTGACGTTCCACGACGGGAGCACGCTCACCGCGGCAGCGGTGAAGGGGTCGTTCGAGCGGATCCTCGACCCGAAGCTCAAGGCCGGTGCGGTCGTGTCGCTGGCGGGACCGATCGACACGATCACCGCGCCGAACGACAGCACGGTGATCTTCACGTTCAAGCAGGGCTATCCCGCGTTCATGCTGCAGATCTGGCGCTACTTCTTCGGGATCCTGTCACCGAAGTACCTCGCGACGCTGAAGCCCGGCGATCAAGCCACCGAGCCGGTCGGCTCCGGACCGTTCAAGTTCGTGAGCCGGTCGTCCGACGGCGTCGTGACCCTGAAGGCGTTCCCCGACTACAAGTGGGGCCCCGAGACGTTCAAGAACCGCGCGGCGCCGTGGCTCGATACGGTGAAGTTCCGCGCGATCACTGAGCCGTCAACCCGGATCGCGACGCTCGAATCCGGCGAGAACCTGCTCATCGACGAGATCCCCGAGACCGACTACGCGCGCCTCAAGGACGACAAGCGATTCACCTTCGTGCTGTCGCCGCGCGCCAGCCACACGCTGGGCTTCAGCATGAACGTCACGAAGGCGCCGACCGACGATCGCGCCGTGCGTGAGGCCGTGAACTGGGCGATCGACCGCAAGACGATCGTCGACAAGGTGTTCTTCGGCGTTCACCACGTCTCGGTCGGCCCGCTGTCCGAGGGGGTCTGGGCGCGTGACGACACCATCGAGAAGATGTTCGCCTTCGATCCCGCGCGTGCGAAAAAGCTCCTCGACGACGCGGGTTGGAAGCTGGGCACCGGACCGATCCGGCAGAAGGGCGGCCAGAACCTCGAGATCCTTCTCGCGACGTTCCGCAGTCCTTGGACCGATATCGCCCAGGCGATGCAGGCGCAGCTTCGCGACGTCGGCATCGACCTCAAAGTCCAAGTGATGGAGCGTGGCCCCTACCTCGACTATGTTCGCGCGTACAAGCACAACATGGCGGCGACCTCGTCGACCGCGATCGATCCCGATGGCATCCTCCGCGTGTGCTACCACTCGGCCAACCGTGGTGGCGGCAGCAACTTCTCGAATGTCGCGGATCCCGCGCTCGATGCGCTCCTGGTGAAGGGTCAAGCGCAGGAGTTGAACACGGCGGAGCGCCGTCAGACCTACCTCGACGCGCAGAAGAAGGTCATGGAGATCCTGCCGTTCGTCGGGGTCATGAGTCAGGTGCGCGTTGAGGCGATGTCGACGAAGCTCCATGACTTCAAGCCGGGACCGGATGGCCTCACCGGCCTGCCGCTGAACGATCTCTGGGTGGAGCAATAGCGGCAGACCTCATCCTGCATGGCGGCCGTGTCTGGACCGGCGATGCCGGTCGGCCCGAGGCGCGGGCGGTCGCCGTACAGGGCGACCGTATCGTCAAGGTCGGCAGCGAGTCGGACGTCCTCGCGTCACGCGGTCCGATGACCGAGGTGATCGACCTGCGCGGTCGCCTGCTCATTCCGGGCTTCATCGACGCGCACACCCATTTCGGCAACGCCGCGGCGTGGCTCTTCCGCATCAGCCTGTACGAGGTGCACGGCGAACGCGAGGCGCTAGAGGCCGTTGCGTCCGCCGCGAGACGCATCCCCGAAGGTCTGTGGATCTCGGGCGGCGATCTCGGGGCCGCATCTGCGTGGGCTGCCGATGCGGAAGGCAGGCCGCGACCGGATCCGATGCGGCTCGACATCCGTGCGCTCGACGCCGCCACGCCCGCGCATCCGGTCCTGCTTCGCCGCGTCGATGGCGCGTACATCGCGAACTCGCTGGCGCTGGCCCGCGCACGCACCACGCCTGGAGAGCCGGATCCGCGGGGCGGTCGCATCGAACGCGATCCCGCGACGGGCGAGCCGACCGGCGTCGTCCACGGCAGAGCGGCGGAACAGCTCGTCGACCTGATGCCGCCGTCGAACCTGGAGCTCCAGATCGCGGGCGCGCGGGTCGCACTCGCAGACCTGCGGCGCGCGGGCATCACCACCATCCATGACGTCGCGCGCCTCGAGGAGGCGTCGAGCCGGCGACTCTTCCACACCCATGTCGAGCGCAGCGCGACTGACCTCGAGCTGTTCAGGGAGTTGCAGCGGCGCGGTGAGCTGACGGTGCGCGTCTACGCCTTCCTCACGCTGCCGCTCTGGCGCGAGGTCTTGGCCGCCGGCATTCGGCCGCGGTCCGACGAAGGTCTGATCCGCTTCGGCGCGCTCAAGGCCTTCATCGATGGTTTCCTGATGGACGAGCCGTATGCCGACGATCCGGACTACTCGGGGAGCTTCACGTTCCGCTTCGTCGACGAGCGAACGATGGCGGCGGACATCGCCGGCGCGGATGCCGGGGGCTTCGATCCGGTGATCCACACGATCGGGGACAAGGCGCACCGGCTGCTGCTCGACTGGTACGAAGCCGCGATACGCGCGAACGCACCTCGGGATCGGCGCTTCCGCGTGATCCACGCCTGGTACCCCAGCGCGCGCGAGATCGAGCGGATCGGGAGGCTTGGCCTCATTGTCGACGTCACTCCTCAGCAGCTCATGCGGAACCTCGCCACCATCGATCGACACCTCGGCCCAGCCCGTGCGAAGACTGCGTTTGCCTGGCGCTCGCTGCTCGACGCCGGCGCGCGGCTCGACATCGTGTCGGACTGGCCGGGCAGCTTCAACGAGCGGCGACCCACGCCGCTCGCGCCCCTCGAGAACATCGCCCTCGCGGTGATGCGGGGGTGGCATCCCGAGCAACGGCTCACCGTCGAGGAAGCACTCATCGCGTACACCGTGAATCCAGCGTTCGCATCCTATGAGGAGGACCGCAAGGGGACGATCACAGAGGGCAAGCTCGCCGATCTCGTCGTTCTCTCGCAGGACATCCTGTCAGTGCCGCCCGAATCGATCCGCGCGACGCAGGTCGACATGACGATCCTCGGCGGGCGGGTGATCCACCGCTAGTCGCGTTCGGGCGCGGCGAATCCCTTCGTCGATAGGTAGGCCCGCGTGCTGTCCCGCAGCGCGGTGATCTTGGCGAGCGAGACGTCGGTCCGCCGGATGTCAGAGAGCGGCTTGACCATGCCGTGGACGGCCTTGGCGTTGACGGGAGTCTCGCCGAACATCCGTGCGAGCAAGGTCTGGATGTCGGGGGAGAGCAACCAATCGATGAAGTCGCGTGCGGCCTGCGGATGCTTCGCGCCCTTGATCACGGCGACGACGTGCGCCTCGATGTTCGTACCGATGCCACCCCGTTCCTGATCGAGCCACGCCTCGCCGACGGGATTGCCCTCCATGAGGAAGACGTGGAAGTTGGAACTGTTGACCATCGCGACCGCGTTCCCTTCTGGTATGAGCGCGTCACGCGTGTGCTTGTTCGATGGGTAGATGCGGAGACCATTCGCGAGGAGCCGGTCGATGAGCCTCCAGGTCCACTCATCACCCTTCACGGCACGGAGCGCGCTGACCTGCGAGACCATGGTCTCCTCGTTCACCGTCGAGGTGGATGCCTTTCCCCGAAGCTCCGGCGATGCGAAGTCCTCGAATCGCGTCGGCCACGTCTTTGGGTCGGGCAGTATTTGCCGGTTGACCATGGCCGACCTCGGCCACGCCGTGAACGACAGCCAGGCGTAGTCGGGCGCTCGCAGCCACGAGTCGTATCCGCGGGCGACCTCGGCCTGATAGGGCTCGAAGACGCCGCTCTCGCGAACCGCTTCGACCGCGACCTGGCTGTTCGTCAGCAGCAGGTCGCCCTGGGGATCGGCGCGCTCGGCCTTGATCCGCTGCTCGACGTCGAGGTGGTAGATCATCTCGACTGACGCTTTGATCCCGGTCAATCCTTCGAACAGCTTGTAGATCGGTGTGAGGTCTGGTCGCAGCCGCCCCGAGTAGATCGTGAGCGCCTTGTCCGTCATGAGATAACTCCAATCTGCGACGATTGGTATATCGACTAACGGCTGTTACCATACCAAAGCGCTTCCTCTTCTTATGATGGGGGTGGCTGACGGCGAGACCAATGGGCGAGACGCCGCAGGCCGATGAGATACGGCGACGCCTCGAAGCGGCCGGCGCGAGGTGCACGGAGGAAGAGCTCGCGCTCCTTTTGCCGGTACTGGAGCGTCGCCTGGCGAGCTGGGAGCGCGTCAGGGGTGAGGTGCTGGACGACCTCCCGCCAGGGTTCGCGTTCGCGCCGCTCTCGGAGCCGATCTCGGATGAGTGAGTCGAACGAAAGGGACCAGATGAGGAACGTGCCCACAGATGCGCAGCTCCAGGTCATGTGCGACAAGCAGGAGATCCACGATGTGATCATGCGCTATGCCCGAGCGGTCGATCGCTTCGACGCGGCGCTGCTTGAGTCCTGCTACCACCGGGACGGCGTCGACCATCGCGGCGACGTTCCCAAGACGGGCGCGGAGTACACGAAGTTCGTGCTCGGCCCTGAGATGAACGGGAAGTACCGGCTCACGCGGCACCAGCTCTCGAACATCCTCATCGACGTCCAAGGTGACGTCGCCCGCGCTGAGACGTACTTCACGGCGATCCACCGCTACTCCAAGGACGGCCGCGAGGTCGAGCTCACGCAGTACGGACGATTCCTCGACCTGTTCACCCGCCGCGACAGCGTCTGGAAGATCAGCAAACGCTGGCGCGTCCGTGACTTCGCGCGCCTCGAGCCCGTCCTCGACGATCCCCAGCCACCCGCTGGGTGGTACCTGGGTCAGAAATCGACAGCCGACCATGTGTATACGGTCTTCGAGCGAGATGGTGGGGCTCCGCGCTGAAAAGCCCCCACCGGTCATGCGCTGCGCAACCGACGGAGGACCGATGCGCCTATCGCTGATGCCCAGAAAGTCCATCTTCTTCGCCAAGTTCAGCGAGCACGCCAGCAACAGCCTCAAAGCCGCCCGAGCCTTGGATGGCCTGTTGCGGGACTTCACCGACGTGGAACGTCAGGTGCGCGATATTCGCGCCTTGGAACACGATGGCGACGAGCTCACGCACGAGATCATCGAGAACCTCAAT
>VBJD01000046.1 GCA_005887995.1 Chloroflexota bacterium | reverse complement strand
GAGGCGACCCGCATGAAGGAGGACTTCCTCTCTGCCGCGGCACACGATCTGAAGACCCCGCTCACGACCGTCGTCGCCCAGGCGCAATTCCTCGAGCGGAAGGCGCAGCGCGACCCGAGCGCACCGTCGGACGTGCAGGGATTGCAGCGCATCGTGCGCGAAGCGCAGCGTCTTGCCGCCCTCGTCACCGACCTGCTCGACGCCGCACGTCTCGAGCAGGGCCGGCTCGTGGTGGAGCGCGAGCCCGTCGACCTCGGCGCGCTGGTCTCCGAGGTGGTCAAGCGCCAGCACGCGGGACGTCACTCGACCGAGCTAGATGTCCGCGGCGTCGTCGTCGGCACCGTCGACCGCCGCCGTATCGAGCAGCTCGTCGAGAACCTCATCGAGAACGCGAAGAAGTACAGCCCCGAGGCGACACCGGTGGACGTCACGGTGTGGCAGACGAACGGTGAGGCGCACATCGCCGTGCGCGATCACGGCATCGGCATCCCGCCGGGTGATCTGCCGCGCATCTTCGAGCGCTTCTCGCGCGCCTCGAACGTCGACGATCGCAAGTTCCACGGCATGGGCCTCGGTCTCTACATTTGCCGCGGCATCGTCGAGGAACACGGCGGCCGCATCTGGGCCGAGAGCGAGCTTGGCAAGGGATCAACATTCCACGTTGCACTACCGCTCAGCGAGGGCGAAGGAAGGAGACTCAACTAGCCATGATCGAGGTGTGGTCGGGATCGCGCGATGGGAACGAGCGTGCTGGACTGGCGCATGAGCGAGGCGCGGGGAAGGGAGGCGAGCGCGCCCGTGCGCGCGTGCTCGTCGTGGACGACGACAACTCCATCCTGGACACGGTGACCTCGATCCTGGAGAGCGAGGGCCATCAGGTGATGGCCGCGAGCGGAGGCGAGGAGGCACTCTCGATGGTGCGCGCGTGGCACCCGACGCTCGTGTTACTCGACATGCGCATGCCGATCATGGATGGCTGGGCGGTCGCGAAGTCGCTGCGCGAGAGCGGCTCGCGCGTGCCCATCGTCGTGATGACCGCCGCCGAGAACGCGCGCCGGTGGGCTGACGAGATCGGCGCCGCCGGCCACTTAGACAAGCCGTTCGGACTCGACGAGCTGATCGCCATCGTCGAGCGCCACGCGGGGCCGCGCCAAAACTAGCCGGCGCGTCGCGTCCGCGGCTCCGCCGGCCGCGCGCAAGGCGTTCGTCTCGAGCGAGCCTCTGGCCCAGCCGGCCCGTGCTGATCGTGCGAGGCGCGCGGGCTCGGCCGGCGTAGCCAGCCGGCGAGCGAGAGACGAATGCCGCGAAGCGCGAGCCGGTGGAGTCGCGGAAAGCTAGTTAGGCTGCCTCATCGGAGCCGCCGCTCATCGCGGCAGCGAGCGCGAGGTCCTGAGGCCGGATCTTCTTCGGATCGAACTTGCGGACGGCGGCGGTCATGCGCGTCAGCGCCTCGGCGACGCTCATCGGCGGCGGCGCGCCGCGCTTCTGCGGTATCCAGCGCACCGGGTTGCAGCGCGCGACGACGACGGCCTTGAGGTAGGGGCTCTTCATGCCCATCTCCTGTAGAGCTTTCACGTGCGCGGTCACGCGTTCGTCGATATCGAGGAGCCGCACCGCCCATTGCTCGCGCTGACGTAGCGCCGCGGGCAGCGCCTTGTCTTGGAAGAGATCGACGCGACGCAGCATCGAGTTGTACGAGCTGCCCGAGAAGCGATCGCGCTTCTCGTACGCGCAGCCGAGCGTGAGGAACGCGGGCGACTCGAACGCGGTCGCGTGATCTGACTCTTTCGACCGCGGCTGGTCTTTCGCGAGCGAGCGCGCCATGCGGATGACCTCGAGGCTGCGGTCGCGCAGGTTGTGCGCCTTCTCCGTGTTCAGCGCGAGGATCCGATAGGCAAGCGCCGGATCACACGTCGCGAGGACGGTGATGCTGCGCTGACCCAGCGCGCGCGCCGCCGCGATGCGGTGACGGCCGTTCGGCGAGAGGAACGAATCCTTCGCGGCGTACGCGATGATCGGATCGAGGAACGCGCCCGAGTCACGGATCGCGCCGGCGAGCCGATCGGCGTGCGTGCGCGAGAGATCGCGCTGGAACGGCGTGGCCTCGACCGCACCGACCGGCAGCGAGGCGAGCACGAGCGGCGTGGATGCGTACGGATCGCGGTAGGCCGCGAGCACCGACCCCTTCGCGCCTTCGATCCGCTGGATGAGCTCGTCGATCGCCGGATCATCGAGCGCGAGCGCGCTTTCCTTCGCCTCAGGGCCGCGCGGCTCGGCAGGACCACGGCGCTTGCGAGTGGTCTTTGCCTTCGCGCCTGCTTTCTTGATCGCGGTCTTCTTCGCGGGCATGTCGGTCACTCTAGCCAAGCGGCAGTCGCGCCGCTCACCTCAGCGTGAACGCGCCTGATGCGCGAAGCGGCGGTCGTCCGCGCCGAGCCGGGCGAGCGTGTTCGATACGTCGACAGCAACGCCCCGTCGCGCGAAATAGCGCGCGAGCGACGTGACGTCGCGGACGAGCAGCTCCCGCGCGGCCGGATGCGTGATCACGTCGACAGTCTGGGAAAAATCGATGAGCACCGCGCGCTCACGCCACCACAGGACGTTGTATGCGGAGAGGTCGCCGTGCACGCGTTCGGCCGCGAGCATGCGCGCGATCTCCGCGACGAGCTCGTGCCAGACGCGCTCCGCGGTCGCGCCGTCCAGGTGGACGGTCTCGAGCCGTGGCGCTGCGACGAGGCCGTCCCCGATGAACGCCATGCGGTAGCCGTCCTCGCGCAGCTCGACCGGCGGCGGGACGGTCACGCCGGCGTCATAGAGGTGCACGAGGTTCGTCCACTCGTTGGAGATCCAGCGGGCGTGCCGCGCCTCCTGCCCGAAACGTGTGTTCTTCTTCATCGCGCGGTTCTCGCGATAACGGCCCTCGCCCCAGATGCCCGCGTACGTGTAGGTGTTCGCGAACAGGCGACGTTCCCGCGCGAGGAAGCGCTTCTCCGCCATGAGCGACGTCCTGCCATGCGCGGTGCGCGCGACAAGATAGACCTCGCTCTCTTTCCCCGACTTCAGGGCGCCGAGCACGGTCTCCGTGTATTCGAACGGCACGAGCCAGTCCGCGGGGAAGAGATCCGAAGGCATGCGTCCTCCGCGGAGAGCGGACGAAGGCGGACGCGCGCACGCGGCGAGGCCTGCGGTGGGGTGTCTTTTGCCGGCGCTAGCGGAGGCCGGCGTCGCGTGCGCTACGAACGCTCATCTTCCGGCCTCCTTGGGTGTAGTCACCTCGCGGTGCCGCGCGATCGTAGCAGACGGCTAAGGCGTGGCTGACGGTGTCGCTTGCGGCCCAGGACGAAGCGGCGCCTGCGGCACGAGGAGGTCTCCGCTGAAGAGCTTGCTGCGCGGATGTTCGTCGAGGAAGGTGAGCACCCCGTCGGTGAGAGCCCTCGCGACGACATCAGGGTGTTCGACGAGGAGGTCGCGGTCGTCGTCGTTGGAGATGAAGCCCATCTCCATGATCACCGACGGTGTGAACGGCGACGTCGCGTGCTGATAACGCGACCAGTTGAAAGAAAAGTAGCCAAGCATTTGGCGACTCACATGGGCGAAGTCGTAGTCGAGTCCCGTCGCCTTTGCGTACACATCCTTGATCGTCGAAAGCAGCGCGTCCTCGAATGGACCACGTCGATTCGAGCGTGCCATCTTGAACCCCGACAGCTCACCCACTCCATCGCTGTCGCAGTGGAGCGCGATGAACGCATCCGCGAGATAGCCGATCGGCACGGTCGTCGGGATGATGTCGACCGCGATGCCCTGCGCGGTGAGCAGGGTCTTCATGCGATTCGCGATCTCCATATTGAGATCGACCTCTGTGTAGCCGGCGAAGGCCGCGCCGGTCTGCGCCGTGATGCGCGTGCCGTACTCCTTCGGCACGTCGGTCGTCTGCCAGTGGCCGACCTGGATGCCGACGCGGCGCTGCGCCTTCAGATCGATCGTCGGCTTCGGGAGTCGTACGACGCCTTGCTGGACGACGGCGCCGGTCGGCGGTGCGAGGGCGACGGGCGGCGCGGTGAGGTCCATGTCCGTCGGGTCGTCAGGGTCGGGATCGGCGGTGATCGGCAGCGGGCCGCCGGCGGGCACAATGACGCCGAGGCTGCGCGGGTCCGGCGTTAACGACTGGTAGACGAACGCGACGGCAGCGACGACCGAGACGACGGTGATGAGGAGCGCCACCGGGCGACGCACGCGAAAAGCGTAAGGCAGCGCTACGCCGAGCCGGCGGCCGGCGCGGCCAGGAGGCGCTCGCGCACACGCGGTACGAAGCAGCCTTCGATGAGCGGCAGCATGTCCGGCAGCGTCGCAACGACGTCGTCGATGAGCGCCTGTGCCGCGACGATGTTCGACTCGGCCCCGGAGTGCTCGTTCAGCAGGCCGTCGTCGATCCCGTCATTCACGCGGCCGCTCTCGCGGTCGTAGACCTGACGTCGCGCGGGGTTACGGCCGTAGAACCAATCGCGCGCTTTCGCGACGAGATCCGCGAAGACCTCGTCGCCCGTGACCTCGAGCAGCTTCGTGAGCGAATAGATCGCTGACGCGACCCCGTATGGCTGGACCGTCGGCTCGTCGAAGCCGCGCTCGACGAGCGGCGCGAGGTACGCCATCGCGCTCTCGCGTGCCGCCGAGACGAAGTCCGGCCGGTCGAGGAGCCCGCCGGCCTCGGCGATCGCGCCCTCCTGCACGTGTCCCCAGAGGTGCGGCGCGTCCTGGTCGGGGTTGTCGTAGAGCACGCGGCCGCGGCGGAGGCGGACGATCTCCTCGCACCATCGCTCGAGGTCGGCCCGGAGCTGTGACATCGCGCCGACGCGCAGGAGCTCGTTCGCCATATGGACGTGGATCGCGCGGACGTCGGGCGGGACGTCGGTCGCCTCACGAATGAGGGGCACCGCGCGCAGCAGCGCATCGTGCGCGCGCTCGTCACCGAGCACCATCCATAGCTTCGCGAGCGCGCGCGTCCCACGCGCCTGCCAGAAGCTCCCGCCGGGGTACGAGGTCGGGCCGTTCTCGTTGTGGTGACCGCGCCAGTCGACGACGAAGTTCACGAAACTGCCGTCCTGGCGCTGCATGTAATGGAGGAAGTCGGCGATACCCAGAGCCCAAGCGCGGACGATCGGCACGCGCGTCACCGCCCACAGGTCGCAGAGGAGCACGGCACCGCGCGCCGCGTCGTCGACGCACGCCACGCCTTCGAAGCCGAAGTCCGTCGCCGGGACAACGCGATCCGCCGCGTCGGCGTAGACGGCGATGGCTGTCGCGCGCGGGCCCGCGTCCTCGACGGGACGCGTAAGGCGCGCGATCTGGCGAAGCATCAAACGGTGACGAGACGCTCCGCGGCACCGTGCCACGGCTCGAGGCTGCGCACGATGTCGTCGACCGAGAAGTCTGCCGCACAGATGCACGAGTCGGCGGCGCCGTAGTACATGCGGATCTGCCCGTCGCCCAAGTCGACGCTTCCGCAGGAAAAGATCGTGTCGTTGAAGAGGCCCATGCGCTCGTAGTGCTCGGTCGGCTCGAGGATCGGCGTCGGCGATCGCGCGATGACCCGGCTCGGGTCGCCTGGATCGAGGAGCAGTGCGCCCATCGCGTACGTCGTGTTGCGATCGACGCCGTGATACAGCTCGATCCATCCGTGATCGGTGACGAACGGCACCGTCGATGCCCCGGTGCGCAGCTCGTCCCAGTAGCCCCAGCGCGGCAGGGCAAGGGTCTCGTGGCCGCCCCAATGGCGCAGATCCTCGCTGTAGGCGATCCAGACGCCGAAGATGCGGCTGAACGACTGCGGCATCGGACGGGTCAGCGCCGCGTACTGGCCTCCGATGCGCCGCGGGAAGATCGTGACGTCCTTGTGGTCGGGAAGGAAGATGACGCCCTCGCGCTCGAACGAACGGAAGTCGGTGGTCGTCGCGAGGCTCGTCGTGATGCCCCAGCGCGACACCGAGACGTAGGTGATGTACCAGACGCCGTCGATGAGCGTCGCGCGTGGATCCTCGACGCCGTACTCCTCCATATCGGTGTGCGGTGCGATCGCCGGCATGTCGTCGACCTCGAAACGGATGCCGTCGTGGCTGCGCGCGACGCGCAGGTGGCTGATCTGCGCGAGGAAGTCGATGTAGCCCTCGTTCGCCATGCGCAGATATCCGGTGTTGTTGCGATACCGGATCGAGCGCGGGTCGCGCAGGTCGAGACCGGGCAGGTCCGCGGGGATGTACGCCACGACGACGCGCGGCGGCTGCGGCCGCGTGTCGAGGAAGGCCATGCCGATGAGCTCGCGCTGGCGGTAGCGCTGCGGCAGCGGGTGGAGGATCGGATGCGGTTGGTCGAGGTCGAGCGTGAGCGCGTCGGGTCCCGGCACGACGTCCGTGCGCGGCCGCTCGGCGACGCGCATGAGGAGGACGATCTCGCCGTTGACCACCGCGGTCGCGGCGTTGAACACCGACACGACCTCGAGCTCGGGCATTGACGGCTTCACGTCGCGCGCGGTGATGAGAGGGTTCTCCGCGATCCTGCGGCCGATGTTCATGTGCGCGCGAGTTGCTCGATCTCGATCCCGTCCGTTGGTTTCGCGGACGGATGTTCCGCGGACGGGATGATCCCTGAAGCGCGCGCGTCGAGGACATCGCGCATGAGGGCGAGGACGCGCCGTCCGATGGCCGGCCAGGCCATCTGCTTGCCGTACTCGTAGGCGCGCTGCTCGAGGCGCCGCTTCTCTTCGGGATCGGACAGGATGCGCCTCACCGCCGCCGCGACCGCGGACGCGTCACGGAACGGAACGATGATGCCGCGGCCATCGGCGAGGACCTCGCGCGCGTGCAGGTACGGCGTCGAGACGATCGCCTTCCCTGCCCCGAGCGCATACGCCAGCGTGCCGCTGGTGATCTGGTTCGGATCGAGGTAGGGCGTGACGTAGACGTCCGTCGCCAGCAGGTAGTCGACGATCTGCCGCTGCGTGAGGTACTCGTTCACGAACTTCACGTGGTCCGAGACACCGAGGCGCTTCGCGACCTCGACGAGCGAGTTGCGGTACGACTCGCCGGCCTTCTTCAGGAGCTCGGGGTGCGTCTGACCGACGATGAGATAGAGCGTGCTGGGATGCGCCGCGATGACCTCGGGCATCGCCTCGATGACGTACTCGAGACCCTTGCGGGGGTCCACGAGCCCGAAGGTCGACACGATCTGGCGTCCCTCGACGCCGAATTGCCTCTTGAAGCGCCGGCGGCCGTGCGGCTCGATCGCGGGCATGCCGTGCTCGATGACGACCGGTTCTTTCGTGATGCCGTAGACGTCGCGCAAGAGGCGCGCGGCGGTGTGCGCCATGACGACGATGAGATCACTGCGCTCGGACGCGACCCGCATCGTCTCGCGCGTCCACGGCTCCGGCTGCGGCGGCACGGTGTGCAACGTCACGACCGACGGCTTCTCGAGGTGCTCGAGGAAGACCGCCAGGTGGTCGTCGTAGGTGCCGTCGTGCCACAGCCCGTAGAGCCCGAACTCGTGCTGGATATTCACGATGTCCGCGCTCGTCTCGTTGATCGCGAGGGCGGCATCGCGATACGTGCGCCAGTCCTCCTGGCGCACGCGCCACCGCACCTCGGGGCCGTAGGCGCGCGCCGCGTTCGGCTCGTCGATGGCGACCTGCCGGATCCGGACGGTCGGATCTGCCGACTTCACGGCCTGGACGAGATCCCCGGTGAAGGTCGCGATCCCACAGCGCCGGGGCATCGCGGACGCGACGAAAACGATCCTCATATGACCATCTTCCTCGACCATCGCTCGCTTGATAGACAGGCGCATATCCCGCTGGTCAACGGGGAGAAAGCTCACTCAAAGTAAAGCCGCAAGAGACGTGCCGCTTTGTCGGTCAGCCCTCTGTCGGCAGGCCGGCGATCTCCCACGAAGAAAAGCCACCGCGCATGTTGATCGGAGCGAGTCCGGAGCGTTCGAGGATGCTCGCCGCGAGGCTCGACCGTACGCCGGCCGCGCAGTACACGACCACGTCGCGTCCACGCGGCACTTCCGCGATGCGATCTTGCAATTGCTCATAGGGAATGTGCAGCGCGCCAGGTGCGTGCGCTCGCTCGTACTCCGAACGCTCGCGTACGTCGAGCATCGTGGCGCCCTCATCGGACAGCCGCTTGGCCGTGCGTGCGTCAACGACGCGCACGCGGCCGAGGTCCTCGCCGGTATCCGGGACGGGATCGGCGACGCCGCGCACATCGTCGTAGCCCACGGTCGCGAGCTGGCGCCGCAGCGCTTCCGCCTGCTCGCGATCCACGGTGAGCAGGATCAGCGGAGAACCGAACGGCACGACCGCGCCGAGGCGAACAGCGAACGAGTCGTTGCCGACGATGTTGAGCGCGCCGCGACGATGGCCTGACCCGAAGACGTGCGGCGCGCGCGGATCGATGAGCGTCGCATCGGCGGGCAGCGGATCGCGCAGGACGCGCAGCGGTGCCGCGGCGTACGCGGCCGCGCCTTGGTGATTGAGCGCGCGCACGCCGGGGTAGTAGGCCGGCGCGACCGGCAGCCCCCGCGCGATCGTCTCGCGAAAGCGCGCGAAGTCCTGCATCGCGGCGCGCGCGACGTCGTTGTGCCGGCGCTCGAAGCCGAGCGTCGTCCACCGCGAGGTCGCTGCGTCCGACGACGTACATGCGCTGCCACCGCCGTGCGTCGGGAACACCGCGACGTAATCCGCGAGCGACAGCACGCGCTCGCGCAGCGTCTCGTACGCGGCGCGCGCGAGCCGCTCCTCCAGCTCGGGACCCAAGAGGTCGACGCGCGCGATATGTCCGACGAGGAGCGCGCCGCCGCTGAAGAGGAACTGCGGGTCGTCGGCGCGCCGTAGGTCGGCCACGAGATACGAGACGTGCTCGGGCGTGTGGCCCGGCGTCGCCACGCAATGAACGCGGAGCGCGCCGACGTCGATCGTCTCCCGGTCGGCGAGCGACACGTGCGGGTAGCGAACTTCCGCGCCATCGCCGGTGACGACACTGATCGGCCGCAGCGCGGCGAGCGCCGGCGAGCCGGAGACGTAGTCGTTGTGCACGTGGGTCTCGAACGAGTGCGTGATGAGCACGCCGAGCTTCGCCGCCGCGTCGAGGTACGGCTGCAGGTGACGGTCGGGGTCGACGAGGAACGCGACGCCCTCATCGGGGTCGGCGACGAGATACGACGCGTGGCCCAGTCCCTGGTCGAAGAACTGCTGCAGCAACATGCGCGGGAATCCTAGTCCGCGCTAACCCGACACTCCGGCGACCCCGAGCAGTCCAGGCAGGACCGTCCCGAAGAGATAGCCAGCGATCCCGGCCACGGCAGCGAGCGCCACGATCTCCGCGCCTGAGGCGATCGGGTTGCGCTTCGTCCAGCGCGCCTTCAAGACGCCGATCGCGAAGATGACGACGCCCGAGAAGATGATCGATGTGTAGATCGCGCTGCTCACCGGCAGCACGACGTAAGGAAACAGTGGAACGAGCGACGCAAAGCCGAACGACGCGCCCATGATGACCGCGCCCTGTAGTGCGCCGTGCCCCTCCTCGATGACGAGGCCGAGCTCCTTCTCGACCATCGTCTTGAGAAGAACGCTCGGCTCGCGCGCGAGCTCCTCGGCCACGTGGGTCGCGGCCGGCGCGGGAAGGCCTTCGCGCTCGAGCATGAACGCGACCTCGGCCTCGGCCTCCTTCGGACGGTCGCGCACCTCCTCGCGCTCGTTGTCGATCTGCGCGACATAGATCTCGCGCTGGCTCTTCGACGACAGGTACTCGCCCGCGGCCATCGAGAACACACCTGCGAGCGCGGACGCGATGCCCGCGACGAGGATCGGGTAGCGCTCGCCGGTCGCGCCGCCGACGGTGCTCGCGACCGCGAGCGTGCTGACGATGCCGTCCTGCATCCCGAAGAGCGCCTCGCGTATCTCGCCGAGCAGATCCGCTTCGCGACGCTCCTCCTCGAGATGGTCTTTCAGCCACGCGCGATCGAGGTGGCGATCCGGGTCGGTCCGATCGGCCGCGCGCACCATGCGTGCCATCAGATCACCCGTCCCGCGCGACCGCTCGCGTCGATGAGCGGCAGGCCCGCCTTCGTCCACGCGGTCACGCCGCCGTCGAGATTCTCCGCGTCGTACCCGAGCTGCCGCAGTCCGCGGACCGCCGAGCCGCTCCGTCCGCCGCTGCGGCACACCGCGACGATGCGCTGCCCGGTCGGAAGCTCACCCAGCCGCTCACCGAGCTGTCCGAGCGGGACGTGCTGCGCGCCATCGATGTGCCCTGCCTGCCACTCATCGTCTTCGCGCACGTCGAGCAGGTGGAATTCGGCGCGTCGCTTGCTAAAGTCCTCGGGCGTCACGGCTCCATTCTGCCGCTCTAGGAGGGCCGCTGTGGAAAAGAACGAAGCGCGCGAGCGTCTGGCGAAGCTGCGCGACGAGTTCACCTCGACGGTGAACACGATCAAGGAACGGCTCGCGGACCCGCAGGGCCAGGGCGGCGGGGAGATCAACATGGTCGACCAGCATCCGGCGGACGTCGCGACCGAGACCGCGGACCGCGAGCTCGACCTCTCGCGCGTCGCGATGTTCGAAGCGCGCCTGCGTCAGATCGACGACGCCTTCGATCGTCTGAGGCAGGGCTCGTACGGCATCTGCGTCGATTGCGGCCAGCCGATCCGAGATGACCGTCTGCGTCTCGTGCCTGACACGCCGTACTGCGTGAAGGACGCACAACGGGAGCAGGCGCGAGCGCAATAATCCGCGCATCAAGTCGCCGTACCCTGTCGAGATCGTCCCGCTCCTCCCGGAGTTCCTGGGGCGTCGCCGCGCGCGCTGGACCTATCCCCTGCGTGCGATGGAGGAGCTGGGCTTGGATCGGCCCGCCTTCTTCTTTCCGATCACTCTCTCGTACCAGCCGGACGAAGGCGCTCGCCTCGAGGATCTCGGCAATCCCTACACGACCGTCTTCGACACGAATCTCGCCGCCGCATCCGCGGCGCGCGGCGCGGGTCTGGTCGACGAGACCGGCGGCAGATGGCGTCTGACGACAAAGGGACGAGAGCTCGATGCAAGGTTCCGCAAGGAGCTCGCTGCGTACTTCGCGACGCTCGAGCCGCTGCCGCGCAACGACCTCGCGCGTCTCGCGTCGTTGCTCGGTGAAGCGCTCGCCGCGATCGAGCGATCAGATGTGCCGAAGGATCACCTCCGTCGGGCCGCGCGGTATCGCGGTGACGGGAAGAGTCCGATGGCCGCGCTCGACGACGCCGTGTTCGGCCTCTGGCAGGCACGCGACGACTGCCACATGGCGTCATGGCGTGCCGCGGGGTTCGGCGGGCCCGTGTTCGATGTGCTCACGCGCGTGTGGCGCAGGGAGGCTGCTACCGAGGCGGAGCTTGCGGGAAAGCTCCCGATGCAGCATCCGTCCGACATCAGCTCCGCCCTCGCGGTGCTCCGTCACGGACATCTCGTCCGCGAGGGCGCCGCGCTCGAAACAACGGACGGCGGGTCGCGCGTGCGCCAAGAGATCGAAGACGAGACCGATCGCAGGTTCTTCGCGCCGTGGCCGGATTCCGTGGGCCGCGAAGGTGCGTGGATCCGCGCGCAGCTGGCGGCGGTGAACGCCGCGCTCGCACCCACCTAACTCGCTCGACCGTACGGCAGCGAAGCGCTCGAAATGTGGCCGTTACATATGGCACGGCGCATGCCGTGTTCGGACACATGATCGAATCGCAGCGCGCCACGCAGACGATGACCGATCGTCACGGCGCGCGCGTGATGATCGTCGAGGACGACGCGGACATCGCGATGCTCGTCGCGAACGTGCTCGCCGAGGAGGGCTACGCGACGGACGTCATCACGGACTCACGTCAAGCGCTCGAGATGTTCGAGCGCACGCGGCCGGACATCGTGACCCTCGACGTCATGATGCCGAGCCTGGACGGGATCAGCCTCTGCCTCGAGCTCCGTCGCAACAGCGACGTGCCGATCCTCTTCATCTCGGCGCGCAAGGATCCCCCGGACCGCGTCGTCGGCCTGCGCATCGGCGCGGACGACTACATGTCGAAGCCCTTCGACACCGAGGAGCTCGTTGCGCGCGTCGACGCGCTGCTCCGCCGCTCGGGAATGGCGAAGGACGCGGCGAACGCCCGCCAGTTGCGCTTCGGTCGTTTCGTCATCGACCTCGGCAGTGTCCAAGCTGTCGCCGGCGACGAGCAGGTGCAGCTCACACCGACTGAATTCAAGCTGCTCCGCACCCTTGCGAGCGAGCCCGCTCGCGTGTTCACGCGCGACGACCTGCTCACCGGTGTCTGGGGATACGAGCCAGGCTCCGACACGCGACTTGTCGACGTTCATGTCGGACGTCTGCGCAAGAAGCTCGAGGACGCGAAAGTGAGCGAAGTCCAGATCGAGACTGCGCGCGGCTTCGGCTACCGGCTCGTCGACACGACACGCGTCGCGCGCGTCTGAGCCACGCGCCTCGTTCGCACCGCCGATGCGAGCTCGCGAAGGAGCGTTGCCGTCTCGTCCCAGCCGATGCATGCATCGGTGATGCTCTGGCCGTACACGAGGTCCCTCGGCTCGCGCAGCTCCTGACGTCCCTCGACGAGGAAGCTCTCGATCATCACGCCGATGATCCCCCGCTGGCCATCGGCGATCTGCGACGCCAGGTCGCGCACCACGGCACCTTGCCGGCCGTGATCCCGTTCACTGTTGCCATGACTGGCGTCGACCATGACGCGTTGCGGCACGCCTGACGACACCAGCTGCTCGAGGACCTGCGCGACGCTCTTCCGGTCATAGTTCGGCCCGCGGGCGCCGCCACGAAGGATGACGTGGCATTCGGGATTACCTCGCGTGATGACGATCGACGCGAGCCCCTGCTCGGTCACACCGAGGAAGCGGTGCGGGTACGCGGCAGCGCGCACGGCATCGATCGCGATCTGCACGGTGCCGCCGGTGCCGTTCTTGAAGCCGATCGGCATCGACAGACCCGACGCGAGCTCGCGATGCACCTGGCTCTCGGTCGTGCGCGCGCCGATCGCGCCCCACGACACCAGGTCCGAGGTGTACTGCGGCGAGATGGGATCAAGGAACTCGCAGCCCGCGGGGAGGCCGAGTCCGGCAATGTCGAGCAGCAGCCGGCGCGCGAGCCGGAGACCTTCGTTGATGCGGAACGACCCGTCCAGGCGCGGATCGTTGATGAGGCCTTTCCATCCGACCGTCGTGCGCGGCTTCTCGAAGTACACGCGCATGACGACGCGCAGATCGGCTGCGAGCTCATCGGCAAGCGCCTTCAGGCGAGTCGCGTACTCGAGTCCGGCGCGAACGTCGTGGACCGAGCACGGGCCCGCGACCACGATGAGGCGGTCGTCCGAGCCGTCGAGCACTCCCGCGATCTCCTCGCGCCACGTGGAGATCGCACGCGAGCCGTCCTCCGGCAGCGGGAGCTCATCGATGAGCACCGCCGGCGGCTGGAGCGGTCGATAGCCCTCGACGCGTAGGTCGCGCGTCCTGGTCACCGCGAAATACTCTACGGGCGATGCCCTTGTACGCGTATCGCGGAAAGCGTCCGCAGATCGCCCGCGACGCGTTCATCGCCCCCACCGCCGTCCTCATCGGAGATGTCACCGTGCGCAGCGGTGCGTCGGTGTGGTTCGGGACGGTGCTCCGCGGCGACATGGACCGCATCGAGATCGGCGAGCGATCGAACGTGCAGGACAACTCGATGGTGCACACCGATGAGAATGAGCCCACGATCATCGGCGCCGACGTCACCGTTGGCCACATGGCGCTGGTGCACTCCGCGATCGTCGACGCGAACGTGCTCATCGGGCAGGCCGCCGTGCTCGTCGGCCGCAACCACGTGGGGACCGGCACGATCGTCGGCGCCGGCGCGGTCCTCCCCGAGGGCTTCGATGCACCGGCGCGGTCGCTTGTGCTCGGCGTGCCGGCGCGGGTGATCCGCGAAGTGCGCGACGACGACGCACGCTGGACGGTCGGCGCCGCGGCGCATTACGCAGACCTGTCCGCCTGGTACAGAGAGAACCTTCGCGAAGTCGAATGACGACCTTACGGCTGACCGGCCATGACCTATCTATCGCCGACGTGATCTCGGTGGCGCGCGGCAACGTCGCGGTGGCGCTCGATCGCGCGGCCGAGCATCGCGCCTCGCAAGCCGCGAAGGTGGTGGCCGAGCTCGCGAAAGGCGACGCGCCGGTGTACGGCGTGAACACGGGCTTCGGTGACCTCGCGACGGTGCGCGTGCCGCACGAGCGGCTGCGCGAGCTGCAGCGCAACCTCGTCCGCAGCCACTCGGTCGGCCTGGGCGATCCGCTGCCAGCCGACGTCGTGCGCGCGGTCCTGCTGCTGCGCGCGAACACGCTCGCGGCGGGACGATCGGGCGTGCGCGTCGCGACCATCCAGCTCGTCCTCGACATGCTGAACAACGGTGTGTTGCCGGTGATCCCCGCGCACGGCAGCGTGGGCGCATCGGGCGATCTCGCGCCGCTCGCGCACGCCGCGCTGGTGCTCATCGGCGAGGGCGAGGCGATGGTGGGTGACCAGCGCATCTCCGGCTCCGAAGCGCTGCGGCGCAAGGGTCTCTCGCCGATCGAGCTCGGCCCGAAGGAGGGTGTCGCGCTCATCAATGGCACGCAGGTGATGAGCGCGATCGGCTGCCTCGCGCTGCACGACGCGGAGGTCCTCGCGACGACGGCGGACATCGTCGGCGCCATGTCCGCGGAGGCGCTGCGCGCGACGGACGTGGCGTGGGATGCGGCGCTCAACGAGGCGCGACCGCACCCCGGTCAGCTGCTCGTCGCGGCGAACCTGCGCGCGCTCATGAACGGCAGCCCGAACGTCGCGTCACATCGTACGAACGATCCGCGCGTTCAGGATCCGTATTCGGTCCGCTGCATGCCACAGGTGCACGGCGCCTCGCGCGATGCGCTCGCGTACACGCGGCGCGTGCTCGAGATCGAGATCAACGCGGTCACCGACAACCCGCTCGTGTTCGCTGAGACCGCGCGTGTCACGAGCGGTGGGAACTTCCATGGGCAGCCGGTGGCGATCGCGCTCGATCTCGCGACGATCGCCGTGGCGGAGCTCGCCGACATCAGCGAGGCGCGCATCGACCGTATGACGAACGGCCACACCAGCGGGCTGCCGCCGTTCCTCACCTCGGAGGCTGGAACGAACTCGGGCTTCATGGTCGCGCAGTACACCGCGGCGGCGCTCGTCACCGAGAATCGTCTGCGCTCCTTCCCGGCGTCGGTCGAATCGCTCCCAACGTCCGCGGGGATGGAGGATCACGTGAGCATGGGCGTACATGCCGCGCACAAGCTCACCGCCGTCGTCCGAAACACGCGCGACGTGCTCGCGATCGAGGCACTCTGCGCGGCCCAGGGTCTCGATCTCCTGGGCGCGACGACCGCGTCCGGCGTCGAGGAGGCGCGACACGTCATCCGCGAGCGCGTGCCTGCTCTCGCGCGCGACCGCGTGCTCGCGCCTGACGTCGTGGCCATCGCCGAGGTGATCGCGCGCGAGCGGCTTCTGGCAGGTGTGCGCGCCAGGCTGCCCGACCTCTCGTGAAGCCGCGCGCCGTCGTCTTCGATCTGGGTGGGACGCTCGTCGAATGGCCCGACTGGGAAGGCGCCGCGCCGACGAAGTGGGCGTCGGCGTACGACGCGCTCCGCGTCTCGGCGAATGGCGGCGTGCTGCCTGAGCGCGACGCGTTCGTGACCGCGATGCGCGCGGCCGAGAAAGCGCACTGGGAGCGCGTCGACCGCGAGCACTGGAGCGGCCCGCCTACGGGCCTCGTATCCGACGGCTTCCGCCGCCTGGACCTCGAGGTCGCGCCGGAGCTGCTCGTCGCGACGATGGACGGCTACGCCAAGGCTGTCGCCGGCTGGTCGACGGTGTTCCCCGATTCGCGTGAGACGCTCGTGCTGCTGCGCGACCGCGGCTACCTTTTGGGGCTTCTGTCGAACACGTGGTGGGCTGCCGCGTGGCACAACGCCGACATCGCGGCGCACGGGCTCGGCGATCTCCTCGACGAGCTCGTCTACACGTCGGATCTCCCGCATTCGAAGCCGCACGAGTCGGTGTTCCGCGAGGTCGCGTCGCGCCTCGACGTGGGCGTGGAGGAGTGCGTGATGATCGGCGACCGGCAGATCGACGACGTCTCCGGCGCGAAGGCGGTCGGCATGCGCGCCGTGTGGCGGCGCAACGACTACGGCTTCCCTACGGCGGACGCGGTTCCCGACGCGGT
>VBJD01000094.1 GCA_005887995.1 Chloroflexota bacterium | reverse complement strand
GACCGGGCTCGATCTCGAGGTGCGGCGATTCCTCGCCCACATCGCATATGTCGGTCGCGACGAACGTGCCCCCCTCTTCCATACATTCGCGTTCTCGCTTGACGAGCGCGGCGGCACGCTCGGAGCGCTTGACGACTCCGAACAGATCGAAGCGTGGCGCGAGATCACACCCGGCGACCTCGGACGCGTCGCGGACTTCCTCGACGACCTGCGCTCGGATGGGACGCGTGGCGTGGGGGGCTCCTGGCGCGCGTGGGGGAAGTTTCGCGCCGTCGTGCACCGCGTCGTGCACGAAGCGCTCTTCGATACCTAGGTCTCGAGCCGGAAGAAGCGGAACGCGAGCACGAAGGTCACGGCCGCCCACAGCACGAGGCCGGCGAGATCCCCGCGGATGTCGACCAGCGAGGCTCCCGCGGTCGCGACTTGACGCAGCGCGTCGTTGAGGAACGTGAGCGGCAGGTAGTCCGAGATCGGCTTCAGGAAGCTCGGCACGACGTCGCGCGAGAAGAACACGCCGGACAGGAACATCTGCGGCAGCGTGACGAGCTGCATGACCGCGGGTGCCTGCTGCTCCGTCGTGACGAAGGCGCTCGTCGCGAAGCCGAGGCAGAGGAACAGCGCGCTTCCGAGCACCGTGAGCAGTAACAGGACGGCCATGCTCCCAACGATCTGGACCTTGAAGAGGAGCACCGCGACGGCGATGAGCACGCCGACCTGCAGGACCGCGAGGATGAGCCGCTCGAGCACATGCGCGGCCATGTAGGCGCGTCGCGAGATCGGCGTCGCCATGATGCGCCGGATCACGCCGCGCTGGCGGTCGACGACGAACGTGAACATGACGCTCGCGATCCCCAGCTGCATGATCGTCATCCCCACGATGCCGGGCGTAAGGAAGTCGACGTACTTCAGGTTTCGGCCGGCGACCTCCTCACGCTTGACCGTGACCACCGGCGCGGTCCGCGTCACCGCGAACGACAGCTGATCGATGAACTGCTGGACGATCGACGCTCCGACTGCTGATTGCTCCGCACGCGCGCTGCTCTGGTACATCGTCATCGTCGGTGCCGTCTGCCCCGGCTGCACCGGCGCGATACGGAAGTCCGATGGGATCACGAGGACGATGTCGCGGTCGCCCTTATCCATCGCCGCGAGCTCGTCGCCACGCGACCCCTTGTGCACCTGGAGTGTCTCGATCTTCGAGAACGCGGCGACGAGTTGCGCGCTGTCCGCGTTGCCGGCCTCATCCGCGACGCCCAGCGAAACGTGGCCGAACGAACCGAAGTTCAGAACGCCGAAGAGGCTCATGAAGATGAGGGGGAAGAAGAAGCCGAAGAAGAGCGCGACCCAGTCGCGCATGTACGCGCGTATCAACATCCTGGTGTAGCCGAGGACCTGGCCCACCCTAGTCCTCCCTCAGCTCGTGGCCGGTGAGGTCGAGGAAGACATCTTCGAGGTTGGCCTGCTGCTGCGCTACCGGCTTGCTGAACCCGCGGGCGAGGAGTGAAGCGATGAGGCTGCGCGGCGAGTCGAGGGCGATGATCTTGCCGGCGTCCATGATCGCCACGCGGTCGCAGAGCACCTCGGCCTCGTCGAGGTAATGCGTCGTGAGGAACACCGTCGTGCCTCGCCGGCGGATAGCGCGGATGAGGTCCCACAGGTTCCGCCGCGCCTGCGGGTCGAGTCCGGTCGTCGGCTCGTCGAGAAAAAGCACCTGCGGCTCGTTCACCATCGCGACCGCGATCGAGAGTCGCTGTCGCTGACCGCCCGAGAGCTTCTCCGACTTCTGCTTCGCTCGGTCCTCGAGGCCGACCGCGCGCAGGAGTGCCATCGCGTCGACCTTGCGCTTGTAGAAGAGCGCGAACAGCTCGACGATCTCCTTCGCGAGGAAGTTCTCCGGGAAGGTGCTGGACTGGAGCTGCACGCCAATGCGCTCCTTCACGCCGGACGGATCCTTCCTCACGTCGACGCCCGCGACCGTCGCCGTGCCCTCATCGGCCTGGCGCAGACCTTCGAGGATCTCCACCGTCGTCGTCTTCCCCGCCCCGTTCGGCCCGAGCAGGGCGAAGATCTCGCCCTGCTTCACATCGAACGTCACTCCCGCGACCGCCTCAATGTCGCCGTAACGCTTCCGCAGCCCTCCGACGGAGACGATGGCGGTCACAGGCTAGCGAGGGAGAACGGCGGCAGCTTGCTGACGCCGTGCGAACGAGCGACGCCTGTACATGCGAAGCATCTATGAGGAGAAGATAGGCGCTGACCGAGTCGGCCGCTGTGTCACGAGCGACGGTTCACGGGCGCAGGAAGACGCGCGTCGCGAGGTCGTGCGCGAAGAGGAGCACCGGCACCACGGCGACGGAGGCGATGACGACGCGCACGACGACTGGGTGTGGTCGCCGCAGCCGCGTGTACGTGAGGACGAGGACCGCGGCGACGGCCGTCAGGAGCGGGACCTGAATGAACCAATGGGCGATGTCCGCGCTGTCGAAGACGAGCGTGTACAGGATCGCGGCATCCAAAGTGCCGATGACCAGGCCGACGACGGCGAAGACCGCCGCGTTCCGTCCGGGGTCTCGCAGGGAGAGAAGGAGCGATACCGCAAGTCCGGCGAGCACTGCGCCGATTAGACGTTCGTAGACGCGGTGATACGGCGCATAGAGGAAGGCGTTCGGGTACACGAAGGAGAGGACCGTAGGCACGAAGAACAGGACGGCGCACACGATGCCGACCGCGCGGGCGCCGCGGAGCGTCGCGGTGCTCACGTGGGGATTGCGATCCACTCCGGCCGAGTCTCGTACCCTTAGTCGCTCATGTCGAATTCGCGACGCATGCCCATGCCCATGACGCGCGCGCCCATCGCACGGCGAGCGATTCCCCGCGACGTCGGCTCGCCTGGTTTCGCGGCGCTCCTCTCCGGGCTCTTGCCCGGACTCGGTCAGGTGTATGGCGAGCGTTGGATCAAAGGGATCCTCATGCTGCTGCTCCCGATCCTCGCCTTCACGCTCGCAGGCGCGTTCGTCGCGTGGGCCGATCCGCTGACCGCCTTCGTGCTGCAGAACGCACCTGCGATCACGTTCCTCGTCATCGGCGTCACCTTCGCGTACCACATCTACGTCGTCGCGGATGCGTTCGCCGGTCGCCTGCGGAGCCTGCGCGGTCGCCATCTCCTCGACTACGCGATCCTCGCGCTCGTCACGCTCGCACTCGTCGGCGGATACGCGACGATCTACCGCCAGTCCGCCCCGTGGGCCGGGCTCGCGGCGCGCATGTTCGCCCCGTTCGCATCGAAGGCGACGACGCCGGTGGTGAGCGGTGAGGCGCCGGTCCCGTCGTGGTCCGGCAACGACCGCCTCAATGTCCTGCTCCTCGGCATCGATACGCGCGAGAACGACACGACGACGCGCAACACCGACACGATCCTCGTCGTCTCGCTCGATCCGGTGAACAAGACCGCGGCGATGCTCTCGATCCCGCGCGACGTCTACATCGATAGACCGGGGACGTACCAGGGGAAGATCAACGGGGCGTTCAGCTTCGGCGGGCCGGATCTCGTCCGCAAGCTCGTCGATGATCTGCTCGGGATCCGGATCCATAGCTACGCGCTCGTGAACTTCGAGGGCTTCCTTCGTGTCGTCGACGGCGTCGGCGGCGTCGTGGTCGACGCAAAGCGGCCCATCCGCGACGAGTCCTATCCCACGCCCGACTATGGCGTCGAGCGCATCGACATCCTCACCGGACCGCAGCTCATGCGCGGCGATCTCGCGCTCGAGTACGCGCGCTCGCGCCACGACACGAACGATTACAGTCGCGCGCGCCGTCAGCAGGAGGTGGTCGGCGCGCTGCGCACTCGGATCGGTCAAGCCCAAGTGCTGCGCACGCTTCCCTCGCTCATCGATACGATCGGTTCGACCATCGAGACGGATTTCGATCCCGCCAGCGTGCTGCCGCTCGCGCGCACGGGAACGGGCATTGACTCGTCGGACATCAAGAGCGACGTGCTCTATCCGTGCGGCGGCGACTACCCGCACTGTGAGCTCAGGTATGACGGTGAGGGCGGCTTCTATCTCCTCCCCGACAGGCCGCGCGTGCGCGATCTCGCCGCGTCACTCTTTTACGACCCGAAGGTGCGGCAGGAGGGCGCCCGCGTCGAGATCCAGAACACCGGCGCGCGTACAGGGCTTGCGCGTGACGTCGCGGACCGGCTGTCGGCGCGCGCGTACGGCGTCACTGATGTGACCAACGGCTCGAACGCGAAGAGCGCCGTCGTGCTGCGCAACGGATCGAAGCGCTACACCGCCGAGCAGCTCAGGGCCGCCCTCGGACTACCCATCGAAACGACCGACGGCGCCGGTCCCGACATCGTCATTCGCATCGGCGCGGACTTCCGCGGCTTCGCGACCGACGTCGCCGCTCGATAGCCGGAGAAGCCGCCCCAGGTCACGACGCGCTAGGCGCGAGACGAAGCGCCCGTCTACGCGCCGCGATCACGCGACACACCCGAGATCTCGCGCCGAGCGCGTCGTATCCGCTAGTGCGACTTCTCGGGATATATCGGCGTGAGCCAGTCGCGGTACTTCGCGTTCTTGCCGCGCACGGACTCGAAGTAGATCCGCGAGACCCGACGTGCGATCGGACCGACCTCTCCGGTGCCCACAGATCGGTGG
>VBJD01000045.1 GCA_005887995.1 Chloroflexota bacterium | reverse complement strand
GGGAAGGATGCCGACGATCTGGGCCTTCATGCTGTCCACGAACTGCGATATGGCCAGCGCGGCGCGCGACGCCTCGACGCGCTCGATCTGCAGGACGGCAGCCTGACTCTGCTGGTACGAGAAGTAGAGCTGGACGAGGCTTCCCGCGATGAGCGTGCCGCCAACGAGCGCGCCGAAGACGAGCGCGTACTTCCGGAGCAGCCTGCCCTGTCGCTTCCTCAACGTTGCTCCCGCGCGGAGCATAGGCGCGTCTTGGCTCGTTAAGCATTTGCCGGAAACAGACTTATCGCCGCCTTCCGAACGTGGCATGCTCGCGGCGTCCGCTCACGCGGCGGCCGGCGATCCAAGCGTGGATCGACTCGGCGGGAGGGGAGGTCGGTCATGACACGCACGCGGCGTCTTCTCATCGCGCTCGCGACGCTGGGGCTCACCGCCGTGGTGTTCGCCGGGACCGCGTTCGCGGATCAGGTCAGCTATCTGAACGGCAAGGTACGCACGGGCGATGTCGTCACTGTCCCAGTCAACGAGACCGTGCGCACCGACCTCTACGTCTTCGCGAGCATGGTCACCATCGACGGAACTATCGACGGCGATCTGGTGACCACGGGTAGCCAGATCACGGTGAACGGGACGGTGAACGGGTCGATCATCGCCGCGGGCAGCACCATCACGCTCAACGGTCAGACGAAGGGCGCCGTCCGTGCGGCGGCGGGACAGGTCACGATCAACGGGCCGATCGGCAGAGATGCCGTCGTCGCAGCGGGCCAGTTCTCGACGAACGCGAATGGAAAGGTCGGCCAGGATGTGCTCTTCGCGACCGGCGCGACCACGCTCGGCGGGTCGGTCGCCGGGAGCGTGCTCGGATCGTCGGGCGCGTACACGCGCAGCGGATCGCTCGGCGGCACCGAAGAGGTCACGATCTCGGGGAGCGGCGGTGGCGCACAGCGCACCCCGGTCGCGCGCGATCCCGTCGTAGATGCGGTGCGACAGCTCGCCGCCGTGCTCGTCGTGGGCCTTCTCTTCCTCTGGCTGCGCCCGCGGCTTCTGCCCGCGTGGGACGCGCTCCTGCGGGCGCGTCCTGCGGCGGCCGCCGGCTACGGCATCCTCGCGCTCGTCGGATTCGTCGCGGCGCTCATCATTGCGTTCCTCGCGGTGATCGTGCTGGCGATCATCCTCGGCGTGCTCACGCTCGGCGCGCTCGCGGCGATCGACGTCATCGGCGGGTTGTTGGTCATCGCCCTGGGGACGCTCGCGTTCGTCGTCGTGTGCGCGATCGTCGTCGACGCGGTCGTCAGCTACGTCGTGGGCCGGGCGATCCTACGGACGACCCAGCTCGGTCAATGGCAGGCGGCGCTCGAGCTCGCTCTCGGCGCGGTCATCGTCGTCGCGCTGGAGTCGCTGCCGTTCGTCGGAGGGATCGCAAAGCTTGTGGTCCTGCTCGCCGGGCTCGGCGTGATGACGCTGTACGCGTGGAACGCTCGTCCGGGATCGCGGGCGCCAGCTCCCGCGTCCGCCGTGTGAGTACGACCGCGTCGTTTTGAACGGTCCTCCGCGCATCGGAGTACATCGCGAGGAGCCCCCAGGTCGGCCCGCCGCTGCGTCGACGGCGAAGAACCCTGCGATGTGTCGCGAGTCAACGACGTTGTCACGGTTCGCTACCGCCATAGCCGCGCGGACGCGAGGCGCGCGCCGTCGGCCAGCGCGCGCAGCTTTGCCCACATGATCGATGGGTGGACGCGACGGTACGCCGCGCCCTGCGCGAAGCCGCAGTCTGCCCCGGCGATGACGTTCTCGCGGCCCACGAGGCGCGCGAAGGTCACGATGCGCTGGGCGATGAGGTCCGGGTGCTCCACGGCGTTGGTGTTGTGCGAGATGACACCCGGGATGAGGACCTTGCCGGCCGGCAACCTTGCCCGCTCCCACACCGTCCACTCGTGGGCGTGGCGCGCGTTCGCCGATTCGATCGAGTACCCGCCCACGCCGACGCGGAGCACGAGGTCGACGATGTCCGCCAGCGGGATGTCTGTTGTATGCGGGCCGTGCCAGCTGCCCCAGCAGAGGTGGTAGCGCATGCGGTCCTCGGGCAGGCCCGCGATCGCGCGATTGAGCGCCGCGATGCGCAGCTCGGCGAAGGCGCGGTACTCGGCGACGGTCGGCGCGGGATCCTGCAGATCCCACTGCACGACAACGCGGGGGTCGTCGAGCTGGAGGATGAAGCCGGCCTCGACGATCGCCTGGTATTCGGTGCGCATCGCGTCGGCGATCGCGAAGAGGTATGTCTCTTCGGAGGGGTAGTACGCGTTGGTGCGCTGGAGCTCGATCGTGCCCGGCGCAGCCGCGGGAATGAACGCCTCATCCGCGCCGGCCTCGCGCATCGCGGCGCGTAGGTTCGCAAAGTCGCGCTCGAGGACCTCGCGTCCGCGGTACGCGATCGGGCCGACGCAGACGGCCGTCATCCCGCCCTCAGTCTGACCCTCGGTCGCGTCGTACTCGCGATAGAAATCGGCGAACGCGCGGCGGTCGCGCCCCCGGTTCAGCATCGCGCTCTGCCCGGGTGGTGGCGGGCGGAACTCGAAGCCCTCCAGGCGGTCCGTGACGTACGCGGTAAAGCCGGTCTTCGAGTACTCGCCGTCGTCGACGATGTCGATGCCCGCGTCCCGCTGGCGCTGAACGACGTCGCGGACCGCGGTCGACACCGCGGCGTTCCACCGGGCCGGATCGCGGTCCCGCGCGCGCATCGCGTCGAGGAGCTCCGGCGGTCGGATGAGGCTGCCGACGTGCGTCGTGAGGATCCGTTCGCTGCTCCGCCGCACGTGGCAAATCATGAAGGAGGCGGACGTATGATGCGCGCGCATCCCGGGGTGGAGAGGCTGGAATGAAGAAGCTCGTCGTCGGTCCCGTCCTCATCCTCGCAGCCGCGGCGTGCGGTGCGGCGGCACCGACAGTGAGCCCGACCTCGCAGACCGCGAGCGCGGCCAACAGTGCGACGCCAACGCCGGCTCCGGTGACGATCAAGTTCGGGCAGGTCGGGTCGATCTCGGATGCGGCGATCTTCATCGCCGACGCGAAGGGCTACTTCAAGGAGCAGGGCATCACCCTCGACCTCCAGACGTTCCAGTCCGCGGCGAACATGACGACGCCGCTCGGCACCGGCGAGCTCGACGCCGGTGGTGGGGCACCGAGCGCGGGCCTCTTCAACGCGATCGGGCGCGGCGTCAACATCCGCATCGTCGCGGATAAGGGCAGCCTCACCCCAGGGCACGGGTACGAGGCGGTGATCGTCCGCAAGGATCTCGCCGAGCGCGTGAAGTCGGCGAAGGACATGAAGGGCCTGAAGGTCTCGATCGCGGCGCAGGACATCGTCCCGGAGTACTCGCTCGACGCGTTCCTGCGGACCGGCGGGCTCACGATCAAGGACATCACCGTGGTGCCGCTCGCCTTCCCAGACATGATCGCGGCGCTTGCGAACAAGGCGATCGACGTCGCCGTGCCGACCGAGCCGACCGCGACGCGCATCCTCGACGCCGGCACGGGTGTGCTCATCACGCGCACCGACGTCGTCGTCCCCGGCGAGCAGACCGCGGTCATCCTCTACTCGGAGAAGTTCGCGGCGCAGAACAAGGATGCCGCGGTGCGCTTCATGAAGGCGTACCTGCAGGGCGCGCGCTTCTACAACGATGCGTTCGACAAGAAGGATCCGGCGAAGCGCAAGGAGGCGATCGACATCCTCGCGAAGGGGACGAAGCTCGACGCTGCGCTCATCGAACGCGTCGTCCTTCCGGGCATCGACCCGAACGGCGCCGTGAATACCAAGAGCCTCGACGCGGCACAGCAGTATTTCGTACAGAAGGGCTCGCAGACGAAGGCGATCGACATGTCCAAGGTCGTGGACACGTCCTTCGCCGAGGCCGCGGTGAAGGAGCTCGGCAGCTACCGGTAAGTGGCTGACGTCCGCGTCGCCGCCCGTCACCTTGGGATGCGCTTCAGCCTGCGCGGCCGCGCGCTCGTCGCCCTCGAGGACGTGAACCTCCAAGTCCGCGACCGCGAGTTCTGCTGCATCGTCGGCCCGAGCGGCTGTGGGAAGACCACGCTCCTTCGCATCCTCGCCGGCCTCGAGCGGCAGACCGCCGGCGAATTGCACATCGAGGTGCGCGACCCGACGAAGCCGCTCACGGCGATGGTGTTCCAGGAGCAGAGCATCTTCCCGTGGATGACGGTCGAGGACAACGTCGGCTACGGGCTGCGCATGCGCGGTGTCCATCCGACCGTCAGGAGGCGCGTCGTCGACCACTACCTCGCGAAGGTCGGGCTCGCGCCGTTCGCGCGGGCGTACCCGCATCAGCTCTCCGGTGGGATGAAGCAGCGCGCCTCTGTCGCGCGCGCATTCGCAACGGATCCCGAGATCCTCCTCATGGATGAGCCGTTCGCGAGCGTCGACGAGCAGACGCGCGCGCTCTTGCAGGAGGAGCTCCTCCGGGTGTGGGAGGGCGACCGGAAGACCGTCGTCTACATCACCCACAGCATCGACGAGGCACTCGTGCTCGGCGACCGCGTCGTGGTCATGTCCGCACGGCCCGGCCACGTGAAGGCGGAGATCCCGGTCACGCTGCCGCGCCCTCGGTCGGTGTACGAGTTGAAGTCGACGGCCGAGTTCTCTGAGCTCGTCGCGAAGGTGTGGGAGCCACTCCGCCGCGAGGTGCTCACCAGCTACGCGGTGCTCGCATCGTGACCGTGAAGGTGCGCACGGGGCGCGCGGTGCGCGAGCGGGTCGGCGCGCTGGGAGAGGTGGCCGGCGAGCGCCTCGTCTCGATCCTCTCGCCGATCCTGCTCCTCGTCCTCTGGGAGGGTGCCGGTCGGTTCGGCCTGCTCGATGTCCGCTTCTTCCCCCCGCCGACCGCGATCGCGCAGGCCTTCCCGACGCTTCTCGCCTCAGGCGAGCTATGGGACGACACGCTCGTCAGCCTCGGTCGCATCGCCATCGGCTTCCTCATCGGCGCCGTGCCCGGGCTCGTCCTCGGCCTCGCCATGGGACTCTCGCGCTACCTTCGCGCCGCGCTCAATCCCATGGTCGGCGCGCTCTACCCGATCCCGAAGAGCGCGATCCTCCCGCTCCTCATCCTCGTCTTCGGCACCGGCGAGGCGTCGAAGTACGCGATCGTCGCGAGCGGCGTGTTCTTCCTCGTGCTACTCAACACGGTCGCGGGTGTGCTCTCGATCGAGCCGGTGTACCTCGATGTCGGACGGAACTTCGGCGCGGGCCGCCTGCAGACGTTCCTCACCGTCGCGCTCCCCGGCGCACTCCCGCTTGTGTTCACCGGCATCCGGCTCGCGTGGGGGACTGCTCTCATCCTCATCGTGGTCGGTGAGATCTTCGTGTCGCGCTCGGGCCTCGGCTACCTGATCAATAACTCGTACCAGACGTTCCAGGTGGAGAAGATGTACGCCGGGCTCATCGTGCTGTCGGCCATCGGTTACCTCTCGTTCCTCCTCCTTGACGAGCTCCAGCGCTGGCTCATCCCGTGGCGCGGCGCGCGCGCCGTGTGAGCGAGTCGTGTTCCCTCTCAGTGCACCCCCAGGACCTTTCGGGCATTGCCTTCGTACAGTGACTGGCGATCGGCCGGCGACAGTCCGAGCGCGTCGATGTTCTTCATCGTCTCGCGGATGAACATCGGGCCCTTCTCGGGATCGAACGGCATGTCCGTGCCGAAGAGCATGTGCTCGACGCCGAAGAACTCGAGCGCACACCGCACCGCGTGCTGGGCGCCGAAGAGCGCGGTGTCGCCGTAGAACATCTTGTAGTAATCGAAGGGGCGTTTCTTCAGCGAGCGCGCGACCTGCGTGAGGTCCTCGTCCGGCGTGCGCGCGCCGAGCTGATCCAGGCCGGGGCCGATGCGGCCGGCGAAGTGAGGCACCATCCCGCCACCGTGGTGCGTGAGGATTCGCAGATTCGGATGCCGATCGAGCACGCCGGAGAAGATGACCCGTGACATGAAGAGCGCAGTCTCGTAGGGCCAGCCGAACACCCACCACATCTCGAACTTCGAGCGCTGCTCGGTCACGTAGTCCGGATGCGTCGCGATACGCGCCGGATGCACCCAGATCGGCTTGTCGAGCTCCGCCATCGCAGCGAAGAGCGGCGCGAAGCGCGGATCGTCGAGCGGCATACCGTTGACATTCGTATGGATCTGGATGCCAAGCGCGCCGAGTTCCCGCACCGCGCGCTGCGCCTCGCGGACCGCGCCGTCCGGATCGTTCATCGGGAGCGACGCCGCGAAGCCGAGGAAGCGCCCGTGCTTCGCGACCAAGTCTGCGACCTCGTCGTTCGCGCGGCGCGCGAGCTCGACACAATGCGTGGGCGGGCCCAACGCCTCGATCGGCGGATGAGCGAGCGTGAGGATCTGCCGGTAGTCGTCGCCGAACTCTTCCAGCGCGCGCCAGCGTGCCTCGAGGTCGTACAGGACGGGTATGCCGCGGACCCGCTTCCCCAGGTTCGCCGCGAGCGGGCCGGCCTTCTCGAACATGACTTGGAAGAACTTCGGCGGGAGGATGTGCGGGAACGCGTCGATCCGCAGCACGAGCCGAGAGAGTACGCGCGCATGGCGATCACTGCTGACGTCCCCGCCCTTGTCCCGGGCCGCAGCGCGGACGTTCAGAACATGCGAAAATCTCCAGTGCGGGCCGACGTAGGCGCTTCGCGCCTTGTCGGCGTCGTCGGGACCCTCGGCGGGCAAGCTCGCCGGATGTCCCTCCTAGCCGACGTAGCTCAGCCGGTAGAGCAGCGGTTTCGTAAACCGCCGGTCGGCAGTTCGAGTCTGCCCGTCGGCTCAGTTCGCGGTCCGGGGCGGTGGGCGCCGCGGGTTGAACAGGCTGCCCACGATGTACGGCCGATCCGGATCGCCGTGCTCGAACGCGACGAGCACCTCGTCGTCCTTGTCTGGGATCCAGAACGTTCCCTGCCCCGAACCTGAGAACAGCTGCACGACGCGGATCCGCGGAGACGCGGCACGGCACGTGACACAAAGACTGCATGCCGCGGTCGGCAGCAGCGCTGCCATCGACCGCGCAGCCATCGACCGCGCCTCCCGCGTCAGGATCCAACTCAGCCGATGAGATGCTCCGCGTCCACAACGAGCTTCGTGTCGCGATCTCGGTCCCCGCGGTCCGCGGCGACGATCGCGTGACGACCGCCGCGAAGCGGCATGCCGAGTACCTCGCACGCAACGGCGCGATAGGCCATGACGAGACCCCGGGCGCTGACGGCTTCACCGGCGCAACTGTCAGAGATCGGTTGGCTGCGCAGGGGTACACCGACGCGACGGCGAGCGAGGTCGCGACATCTTTCGGGAGTGGCACCGACGGCGTGCGGTCGCTGTGGATCTTGCCGTATCACCGTCTTGGCCTCATGCATCCGCACGCGATCGTTGCGGGGTGGGGCCACGCCGAATCCGGCGCCAGATCCGCGACGGTGGGCGTGATCGTCTACGACTTCAGCTCGTCAGCGCCCGATCTGGTGCGCTCACCCGCGGGCGGTCAGCGCGTTCAGGCCTCATGGGATGGGGACGAGTCCCCCGACGTGCTTCCTTTTGGCGCAGTGCGTCCGGTGGGATATCCAGTGATGCTCGTTGCCTCGCACGCGAACGCGTTGGAGCTGCGATCCGCGCGACTCACGGACGGGGCCGGGCGCGAGATCACGTATCACGTCGTTCCCCAGCTCTACGAGGGCGACTACGCCGCGATCGTCCCAGCGCAGCCACTTGTGCGCGGGTCTCGCTATCACGTCCGATTCGAGCTCCGGCTCTCGGGCACGGACATGACCGCGGAGTGGGACTTCGAGACGGAGCCCTGAGAGCAGTCGGCTTAGAGTTTCATGCCGGGAGGACGTATGCGGCAGGCAGTCTGGAGCGGAAGCATCAACTTCGGTCTGGTGAGCATTCCGGTGAAGCTCTATCCGGCGACGGACCCGAAGGACGTGCGCTTCCATCTCTATGACCGGCGCACCGGCAAGCGCGTCCGGTACGAGCGAGTGACGCGCGAATACGAGCCTCCGTCGTTCGCTTCCGAGGTCCCGATCGTCGCACCGCCGACGTACGCGCCAGCGCCGCGCGAGGAGCGCGAAGCGCGTGAGGACCTGCGAGCGCCGGAGCCGGTTCCTCACGAGGATTCGCGTGACGAGACCATCGCGGCCGCGCGCACGATCGAGGCAGGCGACGTCGTGCGCGGCGTTGAGCTCCCGAGCGGCGAGCTGGTGACCGTCGAAGAGGAAGAGCTCGCGTCGCTCCTGCCGGAGCGCAGCCGCACGATCGACATCGAGGAGTTCGTCGATCTCGCGGAGATCGATCCTGTCTTCTTCGAAAAGAGCTACTACGTCGCGCCGCAGTGGAGTTCGGGCGCGGAGAAACCGTACGCGCTGTTGCTGCGCGCCATGCAAGCGGCCGGGATGGTCGGCATCGGTCGCTTCGTGCTTCGCACGAAGCCTCACCTCGTCGCGATCCGTCCGCTCGAGAAGGTGCTTGGCCTCGAGACGCTCTACTTCGGCGATGAGGTGCGAAACCCTGAAGAGATAGCGCGCGTACCGCAGATCAGCGTCTCCGACCGCGAGCTGAAGATGGCGCAACAGCTGATCGGAACGCTCGCGACCGAATGGGTGCCCGAGAAGCACGCGGACGAATACCGTGAAGGTCTGCTCGAGCTCCTACGCGCGAAGCCCGCGACCGAGCGCGCGCCTGAGGCCGAAGCGCCCATGCCGATCGCCGATCTCATGGCAAAGCTCAAAGCGAGCGTCGAGGCCGCGAAACAGCGCACCGCGACCGCACGTAAGCCCCGCTCGAAGCGCGCGGGCTAGTGCGAGCGCCTGTCGCGCAGGCGCGCAGACCTACCTAGGACTTTCGTTCCAATGGCTAACAGAGGGCGAATCGCCTTCGTTCAGGCATGTCGGACGCGGCATCCGCGTCTCAGCACATACCCGTTTGGAGGGCGCCAATGAAGAGACGAATCGCGATTCTTCGCACAATCACCGTCGGGACGTTGGCCATTGCGCTGGCCGGCACCGCGCTTGGTTCCGACATCCGCGTGACTGTCGCGGGCGCGAACGCGGCGCAGGACAGCGGCGCATCAGCCGCTCAGCACGCGACCCTGAACGTCGATCTGCCGGCGGTCGCCGCGAGCGTCGTGTCGGCGCTCGTCGGCGGTGAGAACCCGTCGACGCTCGCCGCGCGCGAGTCCGTCACCACCCAGGTCAACGCGAAGCCGCACGGCGGTGACAAGGCGGACAAGGCCAACGAAGAGGCCAAGGACGCCGACGAGGACACCGACAACGACGAGGCCACGGAGACCGAGGTCGAAACGAACCAGGTCTCGACTGGCCAGCAGGTCGTACTGACCGGCACCGCGGGGTCGCGACCCGGCTTCGGTTGCGGCGATAAGAACCACGACCACTCCGAGGGACCGCCCGGCCGGCCGAACGCATCGCTGCCGCCGGGGTGCACGAAGCACTAAGCGCATCACGCCTGGACTTGTTGAACGGAGCGGGGAGACCCGCTCCGTTCTTCTTTGTCCAGCGGCAGCCGTGTTTGTCTAGCGGCAGCTTTGCGCGCGCCCGACGAGCGCATCGTGGCCCGGCTCGAGCGACGCGGCTCGTGTCGCTTCCGACAGCGCGAGCTCGCAGCGTCCGAACGCGATCGCGATCTCCGCGAGCACGACGTGACCGACCGGCGCGTTCGGATCCACGATGGTCGCCTGGCGCGCGGCGGCGATCGCGTCGTCGCGCCGATCCGGATCGGATCCCGCGACGCGCGTGAGCGCGCGCGCGAGGTTGGCCCAGTACACGGCCTCGTACGGTCCGTGCCGCGTCGCCTCGCGGTACGCGTCGACCGCATCACTCCTGCGCTGCAGCGCTTCGAGCGCGAGCCCGAGGCGGTTCCAGTGATCGGCGCGGCCGCCGTCGCGCGCCGCGGCGCGGTCCGCGAAGGTGAGCGCTTCACCTTGATCTCCGAAGTGCGTCGATTCCTCCGAGCTCCACGCATCGCGATTCGCCTGGAACGCGCGCGCTCCGGTCGCGGCAGCGACGAGTGCGATGACCGCGAGGACGGCGATCGCCCAGCGCGGGATGCGACGCTCGGCGGACTCGGCCGGGCGCGCGCCGCGCAGTGCGACGGCCGAGCCGAGCGCGATCCACGGATACCACGCCGCGGCCATCGACACCGCCGCGACGAGCCCATCGGCCCAGTACGCCGCCCAGCCGAGCAGCAGCGGCACGCCGACGGATGGACGGCTCGTGGCGAGCCGCCACAGTTCGATCGTCCCTGCGGCGATGAGTGCGATGAGCGCGGCGAGACCGATCATGCCGGTGGTCGCGGACGCGTCGAGGATCCAGTTGTGCGCGGTCGCTTGCGGTCCGACGCCGAGCAGCGGAATGCTGTCGATCGTGCGGTGGGCGGCGAACGCCGCGCGGAAGTTGTCCGGGCCGTATCCGAGGAGCGGCCGCGCCAGGGTGGCGCGGAGCGCGACGTCCCACAGCGCGAAGCGGTCATTCACGCTGGCGCCGCCGATGACGCGTTGGCCGAGCGGCGTCATCGCGAGGGCGACGCCAACGGCGGCGGTCGCGACGGTGCCGACGATGAGCGCTCGTCCCGTGGGCCGGCGAATGGTCGCGGCGGCGATGAGGGCTGCGACGATGCCGAGTAGCGTCGCGCGGGTCGCGACGATCGCTGACATCGCGAGCGCGCCGAGCACGCTCACGGCACTGACCACGCGCCCTCTCCGCTCGGGAAGCGCGAGCGCAAGACCGAGCGTGATGCCGAAGAGCACGCTGAGGAAGTGGCCGAAGTGATCGGCATTACCGAACGTCGCGAACGGACGCGCGCGCGGGTCCGTCTCCCAGCCGAACGGATCGAGACCGAACGATTGCGCGAGCCCGTACACGATGCTGACCGCCCCCGCGGCGATGGCAGCACCGAGGAGAACGAGCACGTCGCGCTCCGCGCGAACGGCGACCGCAGTCGCGACGTAGAGGAGCAACATGTCGATGAGGAACGTGAGCCCCGCGTAGTTCTCGGCGTCACCGAAGATCGCGATGTAGCGGTCCGCCGCGAACGGAGCCGACAGGTCCACCACCGCGATGAGGGCCGCCATCAGCACGTGCAGTCGATGTCTCGGGACGATCGCATTGCCGTGCGTCACGAATGCGATGAGCAGCGCCGCGGCGATCGGCCAATCGAATGCGCGGCTGATGAGTGCCTTCGGCAGCTGGAACGCGACGAGGCCGGCGGGATCGAGCACGAGGATGATCGCCGCGACCTTGAACGCGCACAGCCAGAGGAGCAGCCGCCGCGCGGTCGATCTCTCGTAGCTCAGGGCGTCACCATAGCCAAAGCGATGGTCCTATCAGCTCGGTGGCAGGCGGAGCAGATCATCCGGCGGGCCTGTTCGTTAGTGGTCTAGATGCCTTTCAAGAAGGGTGCTTTGCACCGCCGCGGGTATCAGGTCGCGGCGGGTCGCGCCCCCGGCACGAAACGCCAGCAGCGGCGTGTTCTGCGACTTGGCCCGATCTCGGGCGGGCTTGCCTCGCTCATGCTCGGGGTCGGTGCGGTCGTCGCCTTCGGCGCGATCGCGACGATCGCGGCGCTCGCCGCCGACCTCCCCGCTGCGCACGACCTTGCGACATTCCCGGTCCCGCTGACGACACGGATCTACGACCGCTCCGGCGAGCACCTCCTCTACTCGCTCGAAGACGAGCGCCGCGATCTCGTCCCGCTCGCGGCCGTGCCCGAGCTGCTCCAGGACGCCACGATCGCGATCGAAGATCGCTCCTTCTGGACGAACCCGGGGATCGACGTCGGCGGCATCCTCCGCGCGTTCGGCGCCAACGCGCGAAGCGGTGCGATCACCCAAGGCGGCTCGACGATCACGCAGCAGCTCATCAAGACCCGGCTGCTCGGCGACGAGCCGACGATCACGCGCAAGTTGAAAGAAGCGCTGCTCGCGATCGAGGCGACCCGCACGTTCAGCAAGAAGCAGATCCTCGAGATGTACTTCAACCAGATCTACTACGGAAATCAGGCGTACGGCATTCGCGCCGCCGCGACGACGTACTTCGGCCAGCCTGATCTCACAAAGCTCACGCTCGCGCAGATCGCCCTGCTCGCGGGCCTGCCGCAGGCGCCGTCGGCGTACGACCCGACGCAGAACCCCGACGGCGCGCGCGCTCGGCGCACGCAGGTGCTCGACGCGCTGGTCGAGGAGGACTTCGTCACGCCGGAGGCGGCCGACGCCGCGGACGCCGAGCCGATCGTCGTGAAGCCTGCGTCGACGGCGCTCTACGCGCCGCACTTCGTCTTCCGCGTGCGCGAGCAGCTCATCAACGAGCTCGGCGCGAAGGCGGCGTACCAGGGTGGGCTCACGGTGCTCACGACACTCGACTGGAACATGCAGCAGCTCGCCGAGAAGCAGGTCCGCGAGCACGTCGACGCGCTGAAGGCCAACAACGTCAACAACGCGGCGCTCATCACGATGGATCCGAGCACGGGTGAAGTGCTCGCGTACGTCGGCTCGTACGACTACTACGGGAACACGCCGACGATGCAGGGCGACTACGACCACGCGGGCATCGCCTATCGGCAGCCCGGCTCGACGTTCAAGCTCTTCACGTACCTCACGGGCATGCAGAAGCTCGGGCTCACAGCGTCGTCGCGCCTCTATGACATCGAGTGGCAGGCGCCGGACGGCTACCACCCGCGCGACGCGACGCTGCAGCAGCACGGCCCGGTGACGGTCCGCCAGTCCCTGCGCGAGTCGCTCAACCTGCCGGCGCTGCAGGTGACGCGCGCCGTCGGACCCGAAGCGATCGCGGACATGGTCCGCCAGCTTGGCATCGAACGTGAGTGGCAGCCGTCCCAGCTCGGCCTCGCGTTCGGCATCGGTTCAGGCGAGATGCGGCTCAGCGACATGGCGAGCGCCTATCAGGTGATCGCGAACATGGGCGTGCGCATCGAGCCGACGTTGATCCTGCGCATCACCGACCGCGACGGAAAGGTCGTGCGCGACTTTTCAAAGGTCGAGGGCCGGCGCGTCATCGATCAGCGGCTCGCCTGGATGATGGCCGACATCCTCAAGGACAACACCGACCCGAACGGCTCGTTCGTGTTCGGGCCGTGGACGAGCATCGGCCGGCCCGCGGCGCTGAAGACCGGCACGACCGACGACCTCCAGGACGTTCTTGCCATCGGCTTCACGCCGACGCGCCTCACCGCGATCTGGATGGGCAACTCCGACAACTCGGAGATGCGCGGTATCTCGTCCGCGCTCGGCCCCGGCGTGCTCTGGCGCGACTACATGACGACGGTCGTCGGCGCGCTGCCGCCCGACTGGTATCCGCGACCCGCCGGCATCGTCGACCGCGTCGTCTGCGTGAACCCGTCCCTGTATGGCGGCAACGGCTCGGGCGAGCTCCCCGGTCCGTACTGCCCGAGCAATTTCCGGATGGTCGAGCACTACCTCGACGGCACGCAGCCGACGAGCGATGACCGCGCCTTCTACCAGAGCTGCGGCATCAAGCTCGTCGCGCCGTTCGCCGACTGGCAGAAGGACTACGACCGCTGGGCGTCCGCCGCAGCCGCTGGCGCTCACAACTACGGCCGCTACACCTGGAAGATCTGCGGCTTCGCGGGCGCGTCGCCGTCACCGACGACCGCGCCCGCGCCGACGCCGAGGCCGACACCGACGCCCCGTCCGACGAGAAAGCGGTAACGAAAAGGAGCGCCCCTTCGGGCGCTCCTTCTCAGTGACCGTCGTGCGGCTACGGCTTGGGCGGAAGCGCGACGCCGAGCTGACGCATGAGGTCAGCCTGGTCGTAGTAGGTGCGCTCGCGCTGGATGAGGCCGTTGCGGAACGTGCTCAGGATCACTGCCTTGAACTCGACGTTCTTGTTCGTCGGCGGGATCGTGCCCGTCGGTGAGACGAGCGGTCCAGTGTGAGACGACTTGAAGAGGACCTCCGAGGTGAGGTGGTCACCCATGGCGATCTGGTTCTTCACTTCGCCGGTGGCCTTCGGGAACGCGGTCTTCCAAACGTTGAAGCTCTGGATGACCTGCGCTTTGCCCTTGTACTTGCCTGAGGGGTCCGATGTCTCGGCGTCTTCGGCGTACGGAGCGTGCGCATATTCGCCCTTGACCATCTCGTTGACCCACTGCTTGAACGTTGCGATGTTCGCGGCTGTTGTCGCCTTGTTGTCCTGGATCGTGGTCGGCTTGTCTTGTACGAGCGTCATTCGTGACCTTCTTTCATCTTGGACGAACCATAACCGCTTACTTGCAAATAGCAAGTAATATCCAATATTGTAAGCAAAGGCATCGTGAATGAGCTCTCTCGAGCACTCGGGCTGGTCGGTCACAAGTGGGCGTTGCTGATCATCGAAGACCTGCTCACCGGTCCACGACGGTTCACGGAGATACAGCGTTCGCTCGTGGACGCGAACCCAAAGATGGTGACGGCGCGTCTGCGCGAGCTGGAGTCCGCTGGGCTGATCTCGCGTACGACGTATGCGGAGGTCCCGCCGAGGGTCGAGTACGCACTGACCGATCGCGGCCGCGAGCTCCGCCCGGCGATCGAGGCGTTGCGGCGCTGGGCAGCGCGCGCCATGCGTCGATCGTCGCCTCGCGGCTAGGCCGCCGTCATCAAACTCGGCGTATCAGGCCTATCAACAGTCACCCAAGAGGGTCTCGGACGGGCGAGGCAGGGAAGCGGCGTCAGACCTTGAAGTTGGTGGTCTTGTCGTTGACCTGGACGGTGTACGTCCTGCCGGGTACGAACCCGCTGCCAAGGTCGATCGATAGGTCGTACTGGCCGTAGATCATCGTGCAGATCGGATTCCCCTTGGGCATCGTGTTCAGGACGGTCACCGTGATCGTGTCGCCCGCGCGCGCGATGGTGTGAGAGTCCTGTTTCGCGCAGCCGCTCGGGAGTCCCGCGGTGACCTTCAGCGTCGCCTGCGACGCGATGGTGACCACCTCGAGCCGATCGATCGGCGCTTGGACGGTCTGGCGGTCGGGGCTCGGTGACAGCGCCGGCGGCCGTGCCACGATCGCCGCGAGCCCGATGATGCCGACGGCAACGACGACCGCCAGCGCGACGCGCCTCATGGTCATGAGACGCTCGTGCCCTCGCGCCGGTTCCGCGCCGCGGAGCGCCGGGTCGTTGGCGGCGTGGCGCGAAGCCCCGCGGCGAAGCGGCGAGGCGCCGTGCGGACGGGCACGCGCCGCGCCCAGCGGACGGACTTCGCGCCGACGAACTCGGCGAGCTCGTCCACGGCGCGCTCGATGGCGCGCATGACGCTCCGCGGCGCGTCGGGCTGAAGGACGAGACGGTTGACGACGAGCACGCCTTCCGCGCGTTCGAAGCGCGGGTCGGCGCTCCCGACGATGCGATCGCCGTGGAGCACCGGCATCGCCCAGTAGCCGAGCTTCCGCAGGTGCGGCGGGACGTAGATCTCCATGCGGTAGAAGTAGCCGAACTGCTCGAGGGTGCGCTCGCGATCGATGATGAGGTTGTCGAACGGCGAGAGCAGCGTTGTGCGTTCTTCCCACTCATGCTTTCGTCGGTCAGTCAGCGCGTAGTGCGTGCCCTTCCACTTCGCGTCCGTGATTTCGGCGCGCGCGATCGCGCCGTCGCGCTCGAGCGAATCCAGTGCACGCTGGCTGACGTGGCGAGAGAACGCGTAGTGCCACTTCAGCTGCTTGAGGGTCGCGATACCGATAGAGCGGATCGCGCGCAGCGTCGCCTCGCGTTCGAGCGCAAGACCCGACAACGGCCGCGCGGCCTTGAGCCAGTCCTCGGGAATGCCCCACTGCTTCTGGCCGCGGCGGCGGCCCGCGACGATGATCTCGCCGCGCCGTTGCAGGATCGCCATGAGCATCGTCACGTTGCGCTCGTCGTTCCAGCCGCCGGACGTCCAGCTCACGATGGCGCGGTCCTCGAACGCGGTGAGCGGGAGCGGCCCCTCACGGCGCAGCCTTGCCAAGACCTCGCTGCGCACGTGACGGTTTTGCGTGAGCCAGCGCTGCACGCGTTCCGCGCGCGTGCCGCCGCCGGCGTTGTCGCCCCGGCCGCGCAGGTCTCTCGCCGGTCGCGGATCCGTCGCGCGGCGATAGGCGCGCATCGTCGCCGCGTGGATGGGCAGGTCCGTGGTCGGAAGGATGAGCGACGGCGTCTCGAAAAGCTCGCGCTTGGCGAGCAGTGACTCGAGGATCGCCGCGTCGTACGTGCCAAGCCGGCTCCACAGCACGAGGAGCGGATTGCGCGCGACGACGTTCGTCGGATCGAGCTGCAGGTAGCCGATATCGCGCATCAGCTCCATCACGCCGCGTCGAGTCGCCGGAGGGCCAGAGACGAGACGCTGGGACGTGATCGCGAGGCGCCGCGCATCGCGCGCGGTCATGGGGAGCGGTGCTGTGGTGCGTGCGGGCATCAGCCCGAATCTAGACGGACGACGAGATCCAGCGCCACGTCATCCGCGACACTGGATTCGCCCCGCGCGACCGTGTCCGAGCTAATCGGCGGCGGCCGCGTACTCCGTGGTCTCGAACTCCTGCGGCGCGATCGCGGGTTGCGGCGCGATGCGAAGGGCGCGCACTCCGAGAAGCGCGGCACCGAGCGCGAAGATCGCCCCGAAGGCGAACGCCGCGTGGTAGCCGTCCGTGAGCGCTACGACGGTCGTGACGCCGGAGCCGAGTGACGCGTTCGTGGTCGCGGCCGCGACGCTCGCGAGGATCGCGAGGCCGAGCGCGCCGCCGAGCATGAAGGACGTGTTCACGAGGCCCGACGCGAGGCCGGACTGCTCGGGTCGCACGTCGGTCATCGCGACCAGCAGCATCGGGTTGAACGCGATGCCCGCGCCGAGGCCCAGGAGGACCATGCTCGGGAAGACGTCGACGAGGTAATTGCCGTCGATCGGCGCGCGGACGAGGAGCGCGAGACCGAGACCGGCGAGCGCGAGGCCCGTGCCCAGCGGCGGCTTGATGCCGAAGCGCATCACGAGCTTCGCCGAGATGCTCACCGAGAAGACGGCCATGACGAGGTTGCCTGGTAGGAACGCGAGCCCGACCTGCAGAGGCGAGTATCCGAGGACCAGCTGCAGGTAGAGGGCGGAGAGGAAGAACCACGCGAACATCGCGGCCGCCCAGAGGACGCCCATGACGTTCGCGATCGAGAGGTTCCGCTGCCGGAAGAGCCCGAGCGGCATGAGCGGTGCCCTCGTGCGCGATTCGATCGCGATGAAGCTCGCGAAGATCGTCGCCGCCAGACCGAGCAGGCCGAGCGTCTGCGGCGACGTCCAGCCGGCCTCGTTGCCGTTCACGATCGCGTAGACGGCGATCATCACCGACGCGGTGACGGTGATCGCGCCGCCGTAATCCAAACTCGTTCCCGACGCCACGCCGCGCGCCGCGTCGATGAGTCGGAGCGAGAGCACGCAGACAGCGATGCCGACCGGGATGTTGACGAGGAACACCGAGTGCCAGCCGAACGTGCTCACCAGGATTCCGCCGAGGAGGACGCCCACGCTTCCGCCACCGGCGGAGACGAAGCCGACGACGCCCATGGCCTTCGCGCGGTCGGCCTGCGCGGTGAAGATCGTCATCATCAGCGACAAGCCGGTCGCGGAGGCGATCGCGCCGCCGAGGCCTTGCGCCGCGCGCGCGGCGATGAGCACCGCCTGCGATGAGGCGAGGCCGGCCAAAAGGGACGCGACGGTGAAGAGACCGATGCCGATGAGGAAGAGGCGACGGTGGCCGTAGAGGTCGCCGAGGCGGCCGCCGAGGAGGAGGAAGCCGCCGAAGAAGAGCATGTACGCGTTCACGACCCACGCGAGCGACGTCGCGGTGAAGCCGAGGTCGGCGCGGATCGACGGGAGCGCGACGTTCGTGATCGTCGTGTCCAGCACGATCATGAAGCTGCCTAGCGTCAGGACCATGAACGCGAGCCAGCGCCTATCGGTCGTCATCGGTGTCCCTCCAGCGGGTTTCTGTGGCTTAGACGCCGCCCGGCGCCCGAACTCATCGGTCGGCCGGCGATGATTTCCGGCCATTTCCTCGTCTAACAGTTGATGGCGTCTCACCCTGCCCGCGTGATCACGATTTACAGTCCGCTGCAGCGCGCCGACCTACCGGGCCTTTACGCGCGGGTGTGCAAAGCGCTCGGCGAGAACGCGGGCGCTCCCGTCGTCTGCGACGTCACCGGCATGACAGCCGACGCAGTGGTCGTCGACGCCCTCTGCCGGCTCCAGCTCGGTGCCAGGCACTGGGGCTGCTCGGTGCGGCTACGCAACGCGTCGCCTGACCTGGCGGATCTCGTCAGGCTGTGCGGGCTGGACGACGTGATCAGGCCAGAGGTCTTAGAGCCCGCGTCCTAGGCGTCGAGGTGGAGCGGTAGCCCGAAGAGCGGGAAGAGCTTCTGCGTGTCGAGGAAGAAGGTGATCTCGCCAACGCCGGTCGGCGTGAGCTCGATGACCTGCAGCGACCACGGCTCGTAGCCCTTGCCATTCGCGGCGGGCTTGTACTGGCCATACGCAGGCGAGCCGTTCGCCGTGCCGGCCGGCAGCAGGCGCGAGCCCTTGCAGCCGATGCCCACGCCGAACCACCAGGCGAACATGTCGTCGCGGCCCTGGAGCCACAGATCGAACGGCGGCATCGACTGACGCGCGTCCTCGCGAATGACCCTCGTGAGCAGCGAGATGTCGTACTTCTCGAACGCCTCGACGTAGCGCGCGAGCAGCGCCCGCTGCGCGTCGTCGAGCTTCGGCGCCGGCGCGACTTCGTTCGCTTCGCTCGATCTCAGCGTCGCACGCGCGCGCTGCAGGGCGCTGTTCACGCTCGCCGTGCTCATCTCGAGCAGCTCAGCGACCTCGGCGGCCTTCCACTGCATGACCTCGCAGAGGATGAGCGTCGCGCGCTGTTTCGCCGGGAGGCGCTGCAGCGCGGCGATGAACGCGAGCCGCACGCTCTCCTTGGACGTCGCGACGTCCGATGGGTCAGGGTCGGGTGCGACGAGCGTGTCGGGGATCGGCTCGAGCCAGGTGATCTCCGCCGGCACGTTGAGGTTCTGCTCGATCGGCTCGCGGGCCGGCCCGAGGTCCATCGGACGCACCCGGTGCTTCTTGCTGCGGAGCATGTCGAGGCAGACGTTCGTGGCGATTCGGTGCAGCCACGTCTTCATCGCGGCGCGGCCCTCGAAGCTGCCGTACGAACGGAACGCCCGGAGGAACGTTTCCTGGACCGCGTCCTCAGCCTCGAACGGCGACGCGAGCATCCGATAGCAGTACGCGACGAGATCGGCGCGATGCTGATCGAGCTGCCGCCCGAGGTCGCCGTCCGGCGCGACGACCGTCGTCCCCTGCACGAGTCCATCGTACGAACTCGCGCCGTGGCCAAACACGAGCTGGGTGTCTATCGCCCGCGTGGGCGCGCAGCGACCGTCAAGATCCGCACCGGGCGCCCTCCTTTGCCGTTCTTCTCTGCTTAGACGGTCAAGTCGGACGAAAGTCATCGGTGGGCAGTACCGCTCGCTCGTATACCAGCCGCTAAAGCGACCTCCCGCTTGGCGTGATACCGGCCACTCGGGGACGTTCCACCCACGAATGCGCCTGCGCCGGATGTACGCGGTCCTGTTCGCCCTGATCGCGATGCTCCTCGGCGTCGCCGTGACCGAGACCGACGCGCGGGGCCTCCGCGCGGCGGAAGCGGCGGTTTCGGCGCAGGTCGAGCGCGCCGCGCCCGTCGCGCGCGGAGGGACATTCATCGGTCCCGCTCCGCTCGACACGCTGCATCCGGTCCATCGCGCGGCCACATATGTCGCGACCGCCGACCCGGTGCGGCCGAGTGAGACCGCATCGATCCCGGTCACCATCCGCAACCTCAGCGAGGCGACGTGGGAGACGAACGGCGCGCACCCCGTGGGTCTCTCCTATCACCTCTATGACGCCGCGGGCGATCTCTTGAGCTGGGACGGCCCGCGCAGCCCGCTCAGCGAGGACGTCGCTCCGGGCGGCGAGACGACCGTGCTCATGTCGCTCATCGCGCCCCGATACACGGGCAACTTCGTCGTACGACCCGATCTCATCCGCGACGGCGTGGCGTGGTTCTCGCACGAGGAAGCGCCTGCGGGCTCGTTCCCGCTGCGCGTGACGACCGATCTCGACGCGGGCTATGGAGATTCGACGGCCCCCGCGACGATCATCCCGGGCGGCGAGGTGCCGGTCGAGCTCGTCATCGCGAACACCGGCCTCGCCACGTGGCACGCGAGCGGGCCGCATCCGATCCACGTCTCCTATCACTGGTTCGATGGCAGCACGCCGGTCATTTGGGATGGAGCGCGCAACGCACTGCCGCACGACCTCTGGCCGGGCGAGAAGATGGAGATCGCGGTCGCGGTGCGCGCGCCGTCGACGCCGGGCACGTACACGCTCGCGTGGGACATGGTCGAGGAAGGCGTGGGCTGGTTCAGCGACCACGCCGTGCCCATGCGCGCGACGGACGTCGTCACGGTGTCGTCGGACATCACGCTGTACGGCAAGGGCTGGGGTCACGGGATCGGCTTCTCGCAGTGGGGCGCGCAGGGATGGGCCCAGGGTGCGGTGGGTCGGCCACTGACCGGCGAGCAGATCGTCGCGCACTACTTCCCGCTCGCGACGCTCGGCACGCAGCCGGCGACGAAGCCGTTCCGCGTTCTGCTCTCGTACCCGTCCACCGGTTGCGTCGGTCGCACGATCTTCAGCACGGCGCAGATGAGCTCGGCCGGCGGAATGCTGCTCGTGAACGATGCAGACCCCAGCGTCGTCTACCTCGAGACCGCCCCGAATCAGCCAGTGCGCTTCGGCGTGTACGGCGGGACGACGCTCGTCGCCGTCGACGCCTGGTCGGGCCGCACGGTGTTCGCGGGCGACGATGACTCGCTGACGCTGATCCCGAAGCAGTGGTGGGATCCGATCTTCGTGCGCGAGAAGGGTCTCGACTACCGCGGCAACATGCTCGTCCAGGTGCGCGACGAGGGGATGCTGCGCGTCGTGAATTACGTCGGCTCGGACGATTACATGAAGGGTGCGCTTCCCGGCGAGATGCCGAGCGACTGGCAGATGGAGGCACTGCGCGCGCAGGCCATCACCGCACGGACGTACGTCGCGTGGCGCCAATCGACCGCGGGCGATCGCACGTGGGATGTGCGCGACGACACTGCCGACCAGTGCTACGTCGGGCACACACTCGAGACGCCACGCGCGACCGCGGCCGTGGCGTCGACCAAGGCGATGATCCTCACGTACGACGGCAAGCCGATCCGCGCGCTGTACTCGTCCGCGGACGGCGGCATCACCGAGAACGTCGGCTGTGTGCTCGAGGCCGAGCGCGTTGGCGACACATGGAAGTGCGCTGATGGCTGGCCGTACCTGGCGGTCATCGACGATCCGGCGGAGGCGCTCGCATACGATCGCTTTGGCGGCATGCCATTCGATCTGTGGGCCACCTCGTTCACGCCCGAGCAGATCCGTCACGAGATCTGGGTCGATTACGGCTATGACATCGGCGGCTTCGTCGCGATGCGCTTCAACGAAAGTCCGGGCGGCCGCCCGATCTCGGTGCAGATCGATGGGACCCTCGCGACCGTGGACCTCAAAGGCGATCGCTTCCTGCGCACCACGCTCGGACTGAGAAGCACCCTCGTGAGGACGACGCCCTTCTAGCCCGCGCCAGCCCCCTGTGCGCAGACATCGGCGCTTCTCAACGGCTGCCCGCTCCTCGCTGCTGGCTACGCCGGCCGGGGCGGCGAACCACACCCTTAGCGCACGGGCCGGCTGGGCGCAGACGCTCGTCGCGGGCAGCCGTCTCGCGCGCCGCGGTCTGCGTTGTCGCGCTCAGGCGCCGGCTGCCGCCGAGAAGCGCTTGGCGCTGCGCCGTGCCCGACAGCGCGAGCTATTGCTTCAGCGGATCGACGACGATGCAATTGCGATGTGCTCCCAGGCATGTACGTCGTGGTGAACGCGCGGCCCCGAAGAAGACACTGGAGTAGTGACGGGCGAGTTCCGCAAGCTCTGGATCGGTCAGAGCATCTCCGCGGTGGGCTCGCAGGTCACGCTCATCGCTCTCCCGCTCACGGCAGCGTTCTCGCTCGGCTCGACCCCACAGGAGATGGGCTTCCTCGTCGCGGCGCAGTGGCTGCCGTATCCGGTGTTCGGCCTCTTCGCCGGGGCGTGGGCCGATCGCCTCCGCCGTAAGCCGATCCTCATCGCGACGGACATCGGGCGCGCGCTCGTGCTCGCCACCATCCCGATCGCCGCACTCGCCGGCGCGCTCACCATCGGGCACGTCCTCGTCGCGGCGTTCGCCGCCACGTCACTCACCGTGCTCTTCCGGGCGGCCTATTCCCCGTTCATCCCGGTCCTCGTCCCACGCGACGCGCTCGTCGACGCGAACGCGAAGCTCGCGCTCTCCGAGTCGGTGGCGCGTGTAGCAGGCCCGAGCCTGGGCGGCGTGCTCGTGCAGCTCGTTACCGCGCCGATCACGATCCTCATCGACGCCGTCTCCTTTGTGATCTCCGCCGTCGCGCTCGTGCTGGTGCGCGCGACGGAATCGCCGCCGCCGCGCGCTGCCCGCCGCGCCATCTGGGCCGAAATGGGCGAAGGCATGCGAGTCGTCATCGGAAACGCGTTCATTCGCAGCGTCACGATCATCGGGTCGATCTTCAACCTCGCGATCACGATCGGCGACGCCGTGCTGATCCTCTACTTCACGCGCGAGCTCGGGTTGGACGGTGCGATGGTCGGCGCGCTCTACACGATCGGCGGGCTCGCATCGGTCGCCGGCGCGACGCTCGTGCGGCGCGTCACCGGCCGATTCGGAATCGGTCCGTCGATGGCAGGCGCGATCTTCCTCTTCGTCGTCGGGCAGACGCTCATCCTCGTGGCGTCCGGGCCGCCGCTCATCGCGACCGTTTACCTCGCGGGCCGCGGAGTGCTCGTCGCCTTCGGCGCCGCGGTGTTCAACGTGTCGTCCGCGTCGCTCTATCAGGCGGCGGTGCCGATCCAGCTCCAGGGACGAGTGGGCGGCGCGGGTCAGGTGCTCGGTCTCGGGCTCATCCCCGTCGCGGCGATCGCGGGCGGATGGCTCGGAGAGCACATCGGGCTCTGGAACACGATCGCGATCTCGACCGCGGGCCAGGTCCTCGGACTCATCTACGTCGCGAGCTCACCGCTGCGCGCGATCCGTACGCCGGACGACCTACCCCCGATCGCTGCTGCGCAGGGCGGGGAACTTCCGGCGTAAGCCGCGCGCCTCGATCTGGAAGAGCGCGAGCGGATCCTTGAGGCTCGGCAGCGCGTACTCGCCGAGGCTGCGGAAGGTCATGCCGTCCGATCTGGCCTTCAACTCCGCGATCGCAAGGGACGAGGCGAGGACCTGTCCACCGTGACCGGCCGAGCAGATCTCGACGCGTCGGCAAACGCCGCGAAGAACTCGTCGGCGCGCGCGTCGACCTCGTGGCCGCCGGCGTCGCGCACGCTCGCGCGGATGAGACCGCGCACATCACGCAGCACCCTTGCGTATCCGTCGCCGAGCCGCTCGAGGAGGCGCGTCGAACCCTCGATGTCGGTGAGCAGGAACGTCACCGTGCCGCGCGGCCAGCCTTTCCGACTCGCGGACGACCTGCGCTCGCGCTCCTTCCGCAGCTGACCGTCGAAGAACCCCAGCGGGACGATGCCGTGCTTCTTTGCCGCTCGTAGCAGGCGCTCCCGCGCGCGCTCGCGGGCCACGTCACTTTCGAACGTCACCTGCTCGAACCGCGCGAGCGCGTTTCGGACGTGCACCGCGTCGTTGATCGGCAGGCGCCGGACGCCCTGCGAGTCGATGTAGGCGAAGGCGCTGTCGGGAAGTCGCGAGCGGGCGCTCGCACTGAGTACTGGCAACGATCACCGCCCCTGGCACGTCAAATTGTAGCGGCGCGAAGTGTGCGCAACGAGTCTGTTTTCGTGAGTGTGGCTGATGCGACACTCGCGACGTGAACGTCGACCGCCGGCGTTACCTCCAGCTCTTCGCCCGCTACCTCGGTGGCGAGTGGCGTCGCGCGACGCTCCTGTCACTCCTGCTCCTGCTGACCATCGGGCTGGAGATCGCGAACCCGCAGCTGCTGCGCCGGTTCATCGACAGCGCGCTCGCGGGCGCCGAGGTGAGCAGCCTCGTGACGATCGCGCTCGTCTTCATGGGCGTCGCCTTCCTCACGCAGATCCTCGATGCGTTCGCCCGCTACGTCGGCGAGGATCTCGGCTGGGCGGCGACGAACAAGGCTCGCATCGACCTCCTTCGCCACGTGCTCCACCTGGACCAGACGTTCCACAAGGCGCGCACCTCGGGCGAGCTCATCGAGCGCATCGACGGCGACGTGGTCGCGCTCGCCACGTTCTTCTCCTCTTTCGTCGTGAACGTCTTCGGCAACCTGCTCCTGCTCGTTGGCATCGTCGTGGTCGTGGCGCGCGAGAGCCTCCTTGCCGGCGTCGCCTTCCTCGTGTTCGCGCTCGCGGCGCTCGGCGTGCTCACGCGGATACGCACAGTCGCCGTCCGCGAATGGGAACGCGTGCGCGAGGTCTCCGCGCAGATGTATGGCTTCATCGGCGAGCGCCTCGCGGGCACCGAGGACATCCGCTCGAGCGGTGCCGAATGGCACGTGATGAACGGGCTGGTCCAGCATCACCGCGATTGGTACGCGACGCGGAAGGCGTCGATCGTCAAAGGCACGTTCCTGTGGACGGGCACGATCGCGACGTTCGCCGTCGGCCACGGCATCGCGTTCGCGGTCGGCGGATACCTCTGGGCCACGGGCACGGTGACGATCGGCACCGTCTATCTGCTCTTCCACTACGTCGAGCTCCTGCGTCGCCCGATCGATCAGCTGCGCCGCGAGCTCGAGCAGATCCAGCGCGCGGTGGCGAGCCTCGGTCGCGTCGAGCAGCTCCTCAACACCGAGTCGCGTCTGACCGAGGGGCGCGGCGCGGCGATCCCGCGGGGTGCCATCGCCGTCGACTTCGATCGCGTGTCGTTCGCGTACGAGAGCGACCTCGTGCTGCGCGACGTATCGCTGCGGATCGCGCCCGGCGGGGTCCTCGGCGTGCTCGGCCGGACCGGAAGCGGGAAGACAACGCTCGCGCGATTGCTCCTGCGCTTCTACGACCCGACCGCGGGCGCGGTCCGCCTCGGAGGCGTCGACGCGCGCGACGCGCGCCTCGCGGAGGTGCGCGCGAGGGCGACCCTCGTCTCGCAGGACGTGCAGCTCTTCCACGCATCGGTGCGCGACAACCTGACCCTGTTCGATCATTCCATCAGCGACGAGCGGATCCGTGATGTGCTCGAGCGGATCGGCCTTGGCCCGTGGCTCCGCTCATTGCCGGACGATCGCGGTCTCGACGCGGAGCTCCGCTCGGGTGCGCTCTCCGCCGGCGAGGCGCAGCTCGTCGCCTTCGCCCGGGTGTTCCTGCGCGACCCGGGTCTCGTCGTGCTCGACGAGGCTTCATCGCGCCTCGATCCCGCGACCGAACGCCACATCGAGAACGCGATCGACGAGCTCCTCGACCGGCGCACCGCGATCGTGATCGCGCATCGTCTCGCGACGGTCGAGCGCTGCGACGAGATCGCCATCCTCGAGAACGGCCGGGTGGTCGAGCACGGCCCGCGTCACGCGCTCGCGGTGGATCCGTCCTCGCGCTTCCACGAGCTGCTGCGTATCGGTCTCGAGGAGGTGCTGGCGTGAGCGCGTCCGTCCGGACCGACGACGGTCTTGGCACGACGCGGTTCCTCTGGCACGCGGTCTGGTTCCGCCCGTGGCGGTACACCGCCGACAACATCCTCTGGATCGGCGTCTACTGCTCGCGGCTGCTGCCCGGCCTCGCGGCGCAGCTCGGCTTCGACACGCTGCAGCGCGGCAACGCCGACGTCCCGACCGTGCTCTGGCTCGCCGCGCTCTTCGTCGGCGCCGGCTCGGTCGAGCTGTTCTTTCAGGTCGTCGGGATGGTCGTCGACGTCGGCTTCCGCTTCGGCGTATCCGGCTGGCTCCAGCGGAACATGCTGGCCGAGGTCCTGCGGCGTCCCGGCGCGCGCGCGCTCGACCGCACGCCGGGCGAGGCCCAGAGCATCTTCCGCGACGACGTCGAGCACGCCGAGAACGGCGCGGACTGGACCGTCGACATGATCGGCAATCTCGTCTTCGCGGCGGTCGCGATGGCGATCCTCATCCGCGTCAACGCGACGATCGCGATCCTCGTCTTCCTCCCGCTGGTCGCGATCATGCTCGTCGCGCAGGCCGCGACCACACGCCTGCGGCGATCGCGATCCGCGACGCAGCAGGCGACCAGCCGCGTGACCGGCGCGCTCGGCGAGATCCTCGGGGCCGTGCAGGCGATCCAGATCGGGCGTGCCGAGGACGGCGTCGTGGAGCACTTCCGCGGGCTCGCCGAGGAGCGGCGGCGCTACGCGCTTCGCGAGCGCGCCATCACGCTCGTCACGCAGTCGATCTACTGGAACACGGTGTACGTCGGCACCGGCCTCATCCTGCTGCTCGGCGCGCAGGCGATGCGCACCGGCTCGTTCACCGTCGGCGACTTCGCGCTGTTCGTGTCGTACCTGGGCTTCGTGACCGAGTTCAGCGGCTTTGCGGGGGTGTTCCTCACGCAGTACAAGCTGCTCAGCGTCTCGGTCGCGCGCATGCTCGGCCTGATGCGCGCCGGCTCGACCGGGGTGTCCGCAGCCGGGCTCGTCGATCGCACGCCGCTCTCGATGTCCGGTCCGCTGCCACACGCCTCGACGGCGCCGTCTGCCGTGGTGCCGCTCCGCGTGCTCGAGGTGTCCGGCCTGGCCTATCGCCACCGCCGCGACGACGCGCGCTCACCCGGGATCGCCGACATCTCCTTCGCGCTCCGGCGCGGCTCGTTCACGGTGATCACGGGGCGGATCGGGGCGGGGAAGACGACGCTGTTGCGCGTCCTGCTAGGGCTCGTCCCCCGCGACGCAGGCGCGATCCGGTGGAACGGCGAGCTGGTCGAGGATCCGGAGCGCTTCTTCATACCGCCACGGTGCGCGTACGTCCCACAGCTGCCGCGCCTCTTCAGTGGCACCCTGCGCGAGAACATCCTCCTCGGGCTCGACGCGAGTGACGAACTGCTCGCGCGAGCGCTGCGTGCCGCGGCGTTCGAACAGGACGTCGCGGACTTCGCCCGGGGCTACGACACGCTCATCGGGTCCAAGGGCGTGCGTCTGTCCGGCGGACAGGTCCAGCGCGCCGCGGCCGCGCGCGCATTCGTGCGCGAGGCGGAGCTCCTCGTCGTCGACGACCTCTCGAGCGCGCTCGACGTCGACACGGAGCGCGTGCTCTGGGATCGCCTGTTCGCGTCGGCGACGGTACACACGACGCTCGCCGTGTCGCACCGCCGTCCGGCGCTGCGGCGCGCCGACCAGGTCATCGTGCTGAAGGACGGTCGCATCGACTCCCGGGGGACGCTCGACGAGCTGCTGCGCGTGTCCGAGGAGATGCGGCACCTCTGGGCCGACGAGGCGTCGGCGCGCGAGGCTTAATAGTCGCTTCGCTCGTCTAGCCGTCGTCGCCCTCCATCCGCGAGCAAGCTCGCGATGCAGGGCTCCTAGGCTAGTAACTCAGCGGGTCGACGATGCGGCCGTCGAGCTTCACTTCGAAGTGCGTGTGCGGCCCCGCGGTGAAGCCGGTCATGCCGACGAGCGCGACCGGCTGTCCACGCACCACGCGCTCGCCGATGTTCACCAGCGGCACGGAGGTGTGGTAGTAGCAGCTCTCGAGCGCGCCCGCGTGCATCACGCAGACGCGCCGGCCGCCGACAGCGACCCAGCCGACCTCATCGACGACGCCGTCGTCGGCGGCGACCAGGAGCGTGCCGTAGGGCGCCGAGATGTCAAGGCCGGTGTGGCTGCCCTGCATGAACTGGCTGATCGCGCCGGAGGCCGGTCGGATGAATCCGCCCTCCACCGACGAGACGTGCGCACGCGCCGCGGTCTCCGCGCGCAGGACGTCCGGCGTCGCGCTGCCGCAGCTGAACAGCGCGAGCGTCGTGGTCAGCCGATCGGCGAGGTAGGTCCCGGCGAAGTAGCGGCCGTCGGGGCTGAACGCGCGCACGCCGAAGAGGTTCGGCAGGGTCGCAGGCGCGCCGATACCGCTCTTCGAGTACACGTTCGACCGATCGAAGGCGATCGCACCCGGCGTCTCCGGCGTCAGCGAGCCGAGGAGCAGCCGACCGTCGGCCGTCCAGCCGTGGATGCGCGTCGTGACGTCGAGCGTCTTCGACCACTGGTCACCGGCGAGGTCGCGCAACGAGACGTCATTGGTCGTCCGCACGAGCAGGGACTTGCCGACGGGCGACCACTCCGTGAAGACCGCGCCATCGGCGGCGAGCGGCGTCATGACACCGGTCGCGGTGACTCCGAGGTAACGGTCGGCGGAGCCGTCGGTGTAGTAGCGGGTCATCACGAACCGCTCGGCGTCGGCGCTGAAGTAGACGTCGTCTTGCGGGTACCTCGGCTCGAGGTCGGGATCGACGTGCACGATCGTGATGACCAGGCCGTCGTGCCAGACGCGGAGCTCGTCCTTGTAGAAGTAGTAGAGGTCGTCGCCGACGAAGCGGACCGACGGCTCGGTGGAGGGGACGATCGCGGCGAGGCGCCCATCGGCGCGTGCGACCCGGAGGTCGTTCCCGTCCGGCCAGTACGCGAGGTAGGTGCCGGTGTCGGACCAGACCGGCTTATTCCCCTGGCCGAGCTCGTGCACCTGTCCAGTCGTCACGTCGACGATCGAGAGCCGCTGTACCTCTTCGTAGCCCGTGATCATCCGGTGGTTCGCCTCGCGCGAGATGCGCGTCACCGCGAGCCTTGTCGAATCGGGCGACCACTTCGCGTCGAACGCGGCCGGGATCTGGGGGATGTTCTCCCGAGTCACACAGGCGAGCATGTCGCCCGGCTTGACGTGGGTGAGCGGGTCCTCGGGCACCGACGCGTAGGGAGGGAGCGGCGCCACGGTCGTTCGTGGTGTCGGCGTACAGGCGAGCATGGTCGCGACAGCGACGCAGACGAACATAACGACGATCGATTGGATGCCCAACCCCACCCGCACACCGTTGGAACGCCACGCCCGTTGACCGCGATGTGCGTGGGATGAAGTTCGCGAACCGTTTCGATACGAAGCGCCTGCTCGTTCGCAGAGCGTTCAATGGCATGGCGCGTGCGTATCCGCGCGGCGTGATCGCGAAACTGCGCGCGCTCGCAGTCCTCGCGACGATCGTCGTGGCGTGCACGACCGTCACGTCACCGCTCCCCAGCCCGACGGAGCTCTTCACGCAGTCGCCGTTCGTCTCCCCGACGGCCACGCCCACGCCCGCGGCGCTGCACGCGCGCTCCGTCACCCGAGTGGGGGACGCGATCGTGGCGAGCGGGCACTTCGATGGCTCTCGCTCGACGCAGGTCGCGGTCATCCGCGATCCATCGAACGATCTTGGGGTGCAGATCGCGGTGCGCCGCGGTTCGGTCGAGGACTCGAGCACCGAGACGGAATGGTTCAAGAGCGAGCCGGCGTTCCTCTCCCTGCCACGCGCGAAGTTCGCCGTAGCGGACCTCGACGGCGACGGGAAGGACGACCTCGCGGCGCTCTACGACGCGGGCGGCTTCACCTCACGTCTGTATGTCTTCAAGTCGACGGGCAGCGCGTTCACGTTCGCGAACGCGTGGTGGAGCGGTGACGACTACCCGTGGGCGCGCGCTCGCGCCATTCTGGGAGCGCGCACAGGCACGCGCGACGCGCTCTTTGTCATGTACCAGGACGATGGCGCGCGCCTGCGCATCCACCAGTTCAACTCGGACGGCAGCAAGCTGGCACCGCCGGTCACCGCCTTCGACTCGGGCAAAGGTCAGTTCGACATCGCGAAGGCGCGCTTCGCCGTCGGTCGGTTCACGCGCGCTCTCGGCGGTGAGCAGATCGCAGCGCTGTACCAGTCGGGCTCGAAGGCGACAGTGATCGTGTTCGAGTCGACCCCGAGCGGCTTCACGATGCTCCCCGACGTCTACACGACCGACGTCGACATCTCGCTCGCGCAGACGAGCCTCGGCGCGATCGATGTGAACGGCGACGGCCGCGACGACCTCGTCCTCCAGACGCTCGACGCCGACGGCGGCGCGAAGATCCACGTGCTGGACGCGGCAGCCTCCTTCCATCCGGTGGGCGGCTGGGGCGGTGTCGCGACACTGCCCGCGGGATCGAGCTGCGCGTACGCCGGCGCGCTCGGGGTGGGGGACTGGGACGGCGACGGGCGCGGCGACGCACTGTCGCTCGCGCCGGCTGCGGCGAGTTCGCTTCACGCGACGGCGCTGCGCGCGAACGGCACGACGTTCGTCACGGCGAGCTCGGGAGCGACCGAGCTGCGCTGCCCGACGTGGCCCCTCAACGGACTGCCGCTCGCCGGTGGCGACCCGACGAAGCGTCCGATCTACGTGAAGGTAGATAACAACCCGACCGCGCGGCCGCACTACGGCATCAGCAAGGCCGATCAGGTCTACGAGTGGCTCGTCGAGGGACTCACGACGCGTCTTGCGGCGGTGTTCCAGTCGCAGCAACCCGACGTCATCGGCGCAGTGCGCAGTGCGCGCATGACCGACCGTCCGGTGATCCCGAGCCTCGGCGCGATCTTCGTCTACTCGGGCGGCGGTCCCGAGGAGCTCATGGCGCTCAACTACGACGCCGCGGTCGCGAAGCGCTACATCGACCTCGGGCCCTCGTACGGCTGGGGCTACCGCGTCGACTCGCGGCCCGCGCCGTACAACTATTTCACCTCGTACCGCAACGTCATGGCCGCGGTGGCGAACGCCGATGACGCGGATCAGCCCGTCATCGTCGCCTCGTGGAAGTTCCTGCCGACCGCGGACGGCGATCCAGCGTCGGGAGGCTTTGGCGACAGCGCGCCGGCGACAACGATCGACGTCCCGTATCGCGGCGGGTTCCCAGTGCGGTACACGTACGACGCCAACACGCGGACGTACGCGCGCTTCGACGACGGTGTGCGCGAGGTCGACGCGGCGAACAACGTCGCGATCGCGGCGCGGAACATCGTCGTCATCCAGACCGAGGTGCACTTCACGACCGAGTTCGGCCTCGACCCGGCCGGCAACCCCAAGCTCGACGAGAAGCTCACCGGCACGGGGAAGGGGATCGTCTTCCGCGATGGCCAGCGCGAGGACGTCACCTGGACGCGCAATGACATCGTCGACGCGTTCACGGTGCGCAACGCGTCGGGCGAGCTCGTGCTCCTCTCACCTGGGCAGACGTGGATCCACGTCGTGCCGCAAGACTGGACGATCCCGAGCCGCTAACGCCCCGAGCGCACCTTCGCGGGCTCGAACTCGTACTCGATTCGGTATTCGGCCCTCGATCCGTGCGGCGCCTCGAAGGCGCCCTCACCGCTGATCCCAGAGAGCTTGTCGGTCCCCGACCCAGTGAGGATCGAGCATCGCCACTTCGCGACCTTGCCGTCGAAGTCGCCGATCGTCTCGGCCACGAAGCTTCCCTTCTTGCCGCCGACCGTTCCGACAAAGCGCTGTATGCCGACGAAGTGCGCAGTGTTCGCGCTCGGATAGGCCATGAGCCAGATGACGTTGCCCTCGCCGATGATGTCGCCACTGAAGTGCTGCGTGACCTTCGCCTCGGAGAGCTTGCCCCCGTTCGGCAGCTCCTCGTAGGTCTTCTCGTCCCAGCCCTTGACCTCGAAGATGCCCTTCGCTTCAGCCATGCCTTACACCTCCACACCGCGGCGCCGCAGGCGAGGTAATCGCAGCGCGCGACTACAGCCTTCCCCGTCTGCGAATTAGACGCCTCCAGACCAAGAAACGCTGACCGTCGTACGCAAACAAGCATCGTCGGGGCGCGGGGCAGCCTGGCCGCTGCGGTCGAAGCACCGGGACGAGCCACTCGGTTCGTGACGTATGCGGGTGTGAACTTCAAGGCGCAGCACGCTGAGATCATTGAGTCGGTCTACTGGGACAACGGCTCGGCCTATGGCCTGCGCGTGGGCGCTGGCGACGGTGTCGCTATCTCGGTCAGGGTCGATCTCCCTGACAAAGAGATCATCGTCGAAGCCTCCGCGAACCTGCGCTTCAACTCGGGTGCCGGCCCGGCGTTCCTGCGCCTGCTGGCGTTCGACACTCGCGACAACTTTCAGGTCATCGGCCAGGGTCAGATCAGCGATCCGAGTCCCGACCTGATCCGAAACGTTGTGCTCGAGGTGACACCGACCGTCGTCGACAACGAGCGATGGAGCTATCTCTTCCGTTGGTTCCCGTCACATGTCGAATCGACACGGCGCGACCGGCCGGATGCGCCAGAGCAGCTGCTATGGGGTGCACGCATCGGCGTCCGGCACGGCGAGGCGTAAGGCCAGAAACGCTATGACGCACCGTCATACTCCGCCGTGGGGAAGGTCGGCGGTCGCTCGCAGCGAACGCGAGCCGCCGGGACTCTACGGAAGAAGAACGGACACAGACGATCTCGGCGAGCGCTGCTGTCCTCACCGAAGAGGCGGAGCGCTGGTCCGCGCTCTACGAGCAACTGCGCCCGAACCTCGTGCGCGCGCTCGCTGCCGCCGCGGGGACGTACGAAGGCGTGGAGGACGCGATCCAAGAGGCATTCGCTGTCGCGTTGCAAAGGTCGCCTGCCGACCTGCGCTCGGCTGAGGCATGGCTCTTCGTCGTGGCGCTCAACAGCCTGCGCAGTCAGCGTCGGCGCTTTCGTCTCGCGTCGCGCCTGCGCCTGGTGCGGCCGCCCGAGCCGCATGAGCTGGATGATGCGATGCGCCGCGCGGATGTGATCTCGACGCTCCAGCTTTTGTCCGAGCGCGAGCGCACGCTGCTCGTCGCGAAGTACTACGTCGGCCTGACGCAGGACGAGCTCGCGCGTCATCTGAACATTCCGCGGGGGACCGTCTCGTCCGCCATCAGCCGCGCGGCCGCGCGGTTCCGCGAGCTGGAGTCTCGACGGAGTGGATGAAGACCAGCTCGGGCGCCGGATCGTCGCCGCCGTCGACGGCTTGCCCGTGCCGCCCGCACGCCCATCGTGGGATCCGCGAGCGAGCTCGCGCCGCTCCGTCCTCCCTTTCCGCGCCATGGCGCTGGCGGCCGCGTCCATCGCCTTCGTGTTCGTGATCGCGCCACTGATCGTCAGCTCGGTCCGGCCTGCCTCGAGCGAGACGAAGGTCGTGGTGTTCGCCGATGACTTCACCGGTGGGATCAATACGAACCGTTGGACGCCGATGGGCGCGAGCACGGGATACAGCGTGCAGGCCGTCAATGGCGCGGTCGAGCTCACGCTCGAGGCGAACGCGACGATCGGCACGAGCGGCTGGATGAACGCGAATCTCGGTTCTCTCCGATGTGTAGCGCGCGGCGATTACGAGGTGAGCATCGACTACACGCTGCTCGACTGGCCGTCGGCGAACGGCACGCAATTCGTGCTCGGTGAATTTCCGCCGGGACAGGTGAACGTCAGGCGAGATCAGTTCCAGACGGAGCGGTACGCCGCGAGCGACAGTTCGGGCCACGCTGCGATAGCCGCGACTGAGGATCGCGCGGGTTCGCTTCGCCTGGTGCGTCACGGCACGAGCGTCGTGGGCTCCTATCGCGCGGGCGCGGATCGCCCGTGGGTCGAGCTGCCCGCGCAGCTCACAAGTCCGTTCGACGCGACGTTCCAGATCTTCCTCTGGTCAGACGGGAAGAACTTCGCCGGCAAGAAAGTGCGCGTTGCCGTCGACAACTTCCGGCTCGCGGCGACGAACGTGGTCTGCCTGTGAGCGGCGCGGTCCAAGCTCGCGCGATCCTGGCCGCGTTGGCAGTCGTGATCGCGGCATCGTCTCCCGGACTTGCCGCGGTCCGTGAGCTCGCGTCCGCTCCGGCGCCTCAGCTCACGTCATCGCCGCCCGCGTCCGCCCCGGTCTGCGACAGCGCGAGCGCGCTGACGATGCGCGCATACCTCCCGAATGTCACCAAGACCCTCGGTGGACCTGACGGATGGGATACGCCGTTCTACGTGCAGAACGCGGGCGCGGTGCAGACCACGGTCGAGAGCTCGTTCTATCGCTTCAGCGACGGTGCGTTCATTGCATGTCACAAGCGCGCGGACCTCCCGCCGGGGGCGAGCCTGCTCGACGATCCCAACGCGGACGTCGATCTCCCTGCCGACACGCAGTTCTCGGTCGTCGTGCGAAGCTACGGCGCCCCGGTGGCCGCGGTCGTCCA
>VBJD01000044.1 GCA_005887995.1 Chloroflexota bacterium | reverse complement strand
CGTCGCGATCGCGGCGAAGTTCCCGCGCGAGCGCATCTACTTCCACGGCAACAACAAGGGTGAGGACGAGCTCAACGCCGCTGTCGAGCTCGGCATCGGACGCATCGTCGTGGACAACCTCGACGAGATCGCGCTTCTCGGCAGGATCGCGGCGCGCGGGGCGCGGCAGCAGGTGCTCCTGCGCCTCGGGCCGGGCGTCGACGTGCATACGCATTCGCATCTCGCGACCGGGATGCCGGACACGAAGTTCGGACTCGACATCCAGAGTGGCGCGGCGGAGGCCGGTGTCCGGGCGATCCTCGCGCAGCCCGCGCTCGAGCTGCGCGGCTTCCACGCGCACATCGGATCGCAGATCACCGAGCTGCGGCCCTATCGCGAAGCGATCGACCGCGTCTTCGCGTTCGCCGCGGCGATGCGCGAGAAGACGGGCTTCACCATGACCGAGATGAGCCCGGGCGGTGGGTTCGCCGTCCGCTATTCGCCGGACGATCCCAAGCTCGATCCGCTCGTGATGGTGCGGGACGTCGCGGCGTCGATCGTCGCGGCCGCGAAGAAGCACGCGCTCGAGCTACCGGAGATCACGATCGAGCCGGGCCGCTCCATCGTCGCGCCGGCTGGTGTCGCGGTGTACCGGGTCGGTTCGGTGAAGAAGGGCTCGCGCACGTACGTCGCTGTCGACGGAGGCATGGCCGACAACATCCGACCGACGGCGTACGGCGCGACGTACACGGCCGCGCTCGCCTCTCGGGTCGACGATGGCGGACTCACCGACGTTGCGATCGCGGGGAAGTACTGCGAGACCGGTGACATCCTCATTCAAAAGGTCTCGCTGCCGCTGCCGCGCATCGGCGATGTCATCGCGGTCCCCGTCGCCGGTGCGTACCAGCTCGCGATGTCCAGCAACTACAACATGGCGCCGCGTCCGGCGGTCGTCGTCGTCGCTGACGCCGACGCGACGCTCGTGCGCGCCCGCGAGAAATACGACGACCTCATCGACCGCGCCTAGCGCCGTCCGACATGCATTCCCCGATTGAGCGCGAGCGACGAGCGATTCACTCGCGACGAGCGAGCTCCTTGAAGAGCGAAGCGGCAGCGAGGCGAGGCAGCGCCTCGGACGGAGCCGAACTGCGAGGAGAAAAAGACGACGCCCGCCTTGCGGCGGGCGTCGGTGCGTCGTAGTTCCCGAAGTCTTGTGCTACGGCTTCGCGGGCTTGCCCGGCTCAGCCGGCTTGTTGCCCTGCTGGTCACTCGTCTTGCCGTGCTCAGCCGCGGGAAGCTCGCTGACTTCCTTCGTCGCGTCCGTCACGTCCTGCTTCATGTCCTCGACCGCCTTGTCGACGATCGCCTTGATGTCCGCTTCGAGGGTCGTGCGGTTCGCAACCGTCACGCGACCCTGCTCGCGAGGCTCACCACCCGTGGAGCCCGTCGCGCCGGTCGAACCAGTCGAACCCGTCGAGCCAGTCGAACCGGTAGAACCTGTCGATCCAGTCGAGCCCGTCGAACCGGTCGAGCCCGTGCCACCCGTCGGGGCGCACGCGCCGGTCGAACCAGTCGAACCAGTCGAACCCGTCGAACCAGTCGAACCAGTGCTGCCTGTCGAACCAGTGGCGCCGGTCGAGCCCGGCTCCTTGTTCTGGCCCTCACGCCCGAGCGTGAGCGCGGCGACCGCGTTGAGCGCCGTGTTCAGCGTGTCGCGCATCTTGTCGTCGTATTTGCGGACGACTTCGCCGACAGCCTTGTTGTCGACATCCTTACCACCGCGGAGGTCGAGAAGCTGCTTGTGGCTGACCTGGTACTGAGCGCGGAGGAGCTTGTCGGCCGCGTTGCGCTGCGCGACGACGGGCGGCTGGCCCTTCTCACATGAGTCGCGCTGCGTCAGGCCAACATTCGCCACGATCTGATTGAAGGTGTCCTGTACCTCTGTGTTCGTCGCGCCGACGGTCACCGTCGTTGCACCAGCGACGACGATCACGGTGCCGATAGCGGCACCCTTCATCTGCGCGAGGATCGCGAGAAGCTTTGCAAGCATGTTTTTCTGTGTCCTCCTACGCGCCTAACGGACTGCTTGGCAGGCTAATAGGCAGACACCGCGCTGATAGCCCCGGTCGGACTACCCCGTAGTACTAGTGATGCTCAACACGTCGTGCGCCCTTTGCACAGCGACACGCCGTAGTAGCGGATGTAGTCCTCCATGTGCGCCGACCAATACGCGAGATCGTGATCGCCCGCGGTCACGTGCCATTCGTGCGCGATCGACAGATCGCTGAGCAGGTTGTGGATCGCCTCCGTCGGTCGGCGCCATGGATCACGCGTGCCCGCATCGAGCCACCACACGTACGCGCGCGCGATGTCCGGCTTCGCCTTGATCAGCGACGCGGGGTCGCGCGCGAGGAACTCCTCACCGAAACCGAGATACGTCGCGGCTTCGCCCTCAGGCCGCAGCGATGGCGTGTGGACGCCGATCGCGCTCCAGATCCCTGGGAAGTTGAGCGGCAGCTGCATCGCGCCGTGCGCGCCCATGCTGATCCCGCCGATTGCGCGCGCATCCTGTCTCGCGATGGTCCGATAGCGAGACTCGATCGCAGGCACGACTTCCTTCGCGGTATACGTGCCCCACTTCTCGCCGTTCGCGCCGGTGCGTCGGTCGGTCACGTGATCGACCCAGTACTCCTGACCACCGTCGGGCAGCACGATGATGTACGGAGGGATGATCTGCTCGCCCATGAGCCGATCGGCCTGGTCGAAGGCGCCGTAGCTCGGCCATTCCATGATGTCCCCGCCGCCCCCGTGCAGGAGGTACGCGGTGGGGTAGCGGCGCGCCGGATTGACGTCGTATCCCGGCGGAAGGTACACGACGAACTGCATCGTGCGGTCGAGCGCATTCGAGTGGAAGGTGCCTCTCTCGACGCGTCCCTTGCCCAGCGGCGAAGGCGATGGGGCCGCCGTGCCCGTCGGTCGCGGCGTCGGGATGACGATCTCGGTCGCGGCGGGCGACGCGAGCGGTGACGGCTGCGCCACCGCGCCGCCACACGTCGGGAGCCCGACCGCGAGCAGCCCGAAGACGGCGAACGCTCGCGCTCCCCGGTTCAAGCGCCGTGCGCCGCCGCCACCGTCGATGCGCGCGACTGCCAGGCGCGGTAGCGGCGCATCGCTCGCGGTTGGAGGAAGCACGCGAGCCACACCATGCCGACGGCCGTGGCCTGGAACAGCGCGTTCTCGCGGTCGAGACGGACCGGTGCCATGAGGTCGGAGCCGAAGAACGCAACGACGAACAGCTGCACGCCGTACGCGAAGAGCGCGTTACGTCCCATCGGCAGCAAGAGCCAACCCGTCGCGCGCCGGATCAATGTCCACAAGAGGGTGACGCCGGCGTACGCGAATGACGTCGCGGCGAGCAGTGCGAGCACTCTACCGATACGCGCGTCGTTCTTATCGAAGAGAAGCTCCTGGATGTCGATCGCGTCGACGTCAGGTGCGAGCCAGTACTTCACGATCAACCGCACGAGAACGATGACGACGGCGAAGAGGACCGCCCAACCGATGAGGCTCACCGGACGGAGAACGGTCGCGATGCGGGCGCGATGGAAGCCGACGAGCAATCCGATGACGAAGATGAGCTGCCACGCCGACAACGGGAAGCCGCCATCGGTGATCTCCCATGCGCGCGGGATGCGCTCTGGCCAGACCTGGAACAGCATCCAGGTCGCGATCGACGCCGCGAGCACCGGCCCCGAATGGCCACGTGCGATGAGCCAGAGCAGCGGCCCCGACATGATCACGAGCAGCGTGTACAGGACGAGGACGTCCGTGAGCGAGTACGTTCGATGGAATGTGATGACCGAGAACGCAAAGTCCGCCCGGCTCTTCGCCGGCGTGAGCGTGTCGGCGTATGGATCGCCGAGCGCGCTGGAGATCGCGGCGAACGCGATCGTGAGCATGACGGTCACCGAGTAGAGCAGCCACGCTCGTCCGAATACCTTGCCGAACATGGCCCGGAAGCCCTGCGTGCGGATCGTGACGTGATGGACCATCCCCATCGTGATCCCAGATAGGAGGACGAAGCCTTCCGCAGCTGAGACCACGAGTCGATTCCCGCCGGTGAACCAGTAGAGCCAGCTCGCCTCGCCGCCGACGTGGTCCACGATCATGACGAAGACGCAGAAGCCGCGCAGCAGATCCAAGCGCAGGTCGCGCTTCTGCCGCGCATCGGTCGCCGACTCGTAGCGGTGGTGCGAGATCCACTCGCGAACAGGGCGCAGCATCCGACGATTCTGTAGCGCGGCATCGAGCGCGACGGTTAAGCCGTTGCCACGAGAGCTGTATCGCGCGCGTCATTCGAGGCGCGCATCGAGCAGGCCATCCCGCTCGGACTGCTCGATATCGATCGGTGGCGCGCCGCGGGCGCGCAGCCTCCCGTAGGCCGCCGTTAGGAGCCCGGTGTCGCGCGCGCCGAGAACGATGCCGGCGATGCCGGTCAGTCCGTTGCGGTGACGCGCCGCCTCGCCCTCAGGCACGCGCACCGCGCGAGGGGTGATGTCCTCGATGAGGAAGGGAAGCGGCGGTCGAAGGCGCGCGAGCATCCACGCGACCGCCACACCGTCTGGACGCGTGCGTCCACCTGGCTCCAGGGGACGGACGAGCAGGTGTTTGAGGGCATCAGCGTCGACGTGGATGTCGTCCGAGCGCAATGCGAAGTCGGCCCAGCCACCGCCGCGTTCCGCGACCGGCTGCCACGAATGCTTCCCCCGCGCGGCCGCGACGTCATAGAACGCGATGAGCTCGAGGTAGCTGCCGTCCTGGAAGCCGATGAGCGCGTTGTGCGTGAGGCCGCCGGTGTGCTCGCCGCCCGGCGTCACGGTGAAGCCGCGCTCGCGATGTTCCGCCGAGGCGCGCGCGAGATCGCCGACGACGAGCACGACGTGATCGATGCCGCGGATCATCGCCTGATTGTGGCCGCTCGTTGTGGCACAAAAGAAAAGGAGGGCGGCCCGCGCCGCCCTCCTCCTGCGTGCGATGCGATCAGATCAGCAGCCCGGAAACTTGAAGTTCACGATGCGAGTGCTCCAGGTGAAGCTGTTGCCGAAGGACTTGTAGTACATCGTCGTGTACCAGAAGGTGCAGTCGTCGGCGGGATCGAGCGAGAGGCTCGAGTAGTCACCCCACCGCGAGTACGGCCCTGTCTCGGAGCCCGTGCTCGGAAGCGAGACCGTCACTTCCTGTCGCAGCGTCGAAGGCGCGTCACTCGCGAGACGACCGGCGTAGCGGATCTCTGGCGAGATCGCGGTGCTCGATGCGCTGTACCCGACAGCGAAGTTGCCCGCCTTGTCCTGCGCGGCGCTGCCCATCCAGCGGTACGTCGTGTCGGGTGCGTAGCTCGAGGCCTGGGCGATCGCCCAGCCCGTGCCGTCGTTGCGGAGCTCGTACCAACGCGGGGCGGCGGTGCCGCTGCCCTTCACTGAATGCGTGACCGTGAGCGACTCGTAGGTGCCGAAGTTGCGATACGCGAGGCGGTACATGAGGCGATCGCCGAGCGAATCGACTTTCTGCGCGGTGCCGGCCTGCGGCACGCACGTGCCGCCGCCGCATGCCGTGGCGAACGACGGCGTCGCGAATGTCGTGGGTCCGGTGATCGTCGAATTCGCCGAGTTCGCGAAGTCGAAGTGAGCACGGTACTGGCTGAGCGAGCTCGAGCCGAAGTTCATGAAGTAGCCCGCCGCTCCGGCGGGTGGCGGTGCGGTCGTACCGGCCGCGGCCGTTGCGCCGTCGAGATCGCCCGGGAGCAGGCTCGCGACGTTCGTGCCGAACTGGAAGCACTGCATTGACGCCGCGCCGCCCGCGCGGCCGGTCGCGGCATCGAACGCGCAGGCCGCTGAGCCCATGAACGTCGCGCCGAAGCGGAACATGTTGAACGTGAAGTAGTAGCCGTCCGGCCAGATGCCGACCTTCGGGTAGTCGGGGAAGTTCGAGCCGAAGCTGTACGCGTAGCGGTTCCACGTCGTGTTCGTGAAGTCGTCGCTGTTCGATACCGCGACGCACTGGAGATACGGCGCGGACGACACGGAGAACTGCGTCATGATCCACCGGCCGTTCTGCGCGTCGAACTTCACGATCGGGTCACCGTCATTGTTCGCTTCGCAGCCGGTGCCGAAGCCCTGCCAGATGGAGTTGCCCGCCTTCGGGTAACCCGGAAGGAGCGCACCGGTCGTCTTGTCAAATGCGGCGAAGTCGAGGTTCACCCACTGCACGAGCTGCGTCGTGCCAACGGCGAGGTTCGTGTCGGGCGGTGTGCAGCAGTCGGCGTAGCTCGGGGTGATGCCGCGACCGACGCCGTCGACGTTCACGTTGCCCGCGATCGTCGTCGCGGGGTCCACCGCCGAGGACTGCAGCGCTCCGTCGACGCCGCCGCGGTTCGGCTTTCCGCCGCCGTTCCCGCCCGGCGCTTCTGGCGCCGGTCGGAGCGCGATCTCGCGCCGTGCGGATTCGCGCGAATGGTCGGCCTGCGGCGCGTGGGCGATCGAGAGTCCGACATCAGACGCGACGGGCATCAGGACCAGAAGCGCGGTCTCGGTGCTCCGTGCCACCGCCGCCGATGGCGGCGTGGCGAGCGCGAGGGCAAGCACACAGGCATACGACAAGGCGCGCAGACGCATCTTCCCCTCCAACAGCGGCTTTTTCGAGCCGCCTTCAGTAAACGCGAGCAGCCACCCGCTGCTACGTACCGCACATAGTCGCAGAAAGTCGGGCTAGGACCGCTGGGCAGCCCCCGAAGCCTCGATCGCTAGTCGACGCGCTCGACGATCGCCGCGATACCCTGGCCGCCGCCGATGCAGAGCGAGGCGAGGCCGTATTTGCCGCCGCGCTCGCGCAGCTCGTACGCGAGCGTGAGCAAAAGGCGCGCCCCCGACGCGCCGAGCGGGTGCCCGAGCGCGATGGCCCCGCCGTTCACGTTGGTCCTGTCGCGGTCGAGGCCGAGATCCTTCTCCACCGCGAGGTACTGCGTCGCGAACGCCTCGTTGATCTCGACAAGGTCCATGTCCTCGATCTTCTTGCCCGCGCGCGCGAGCGCCTGACGCGAGGAGGGCGCGGGGCCGATGCCCATGATGTCCGGGTCGACGCCGCAGACGCCGCCGGACACGATCCGCGCCATAGGGACGAGCCCTGCCTTCGCCGCCGCATCCGCTGATGCGACGACGACCGCCGCCGCGCCGTCGTTGATCCCTGACGCGTTGCCCGGCGTCACCGTGCCGCCTTTCTCGAAGCGAGCCTGCAGCTTGGAGAGCGCCTCGAGCGTCGTGTCGGCGCGGATGTGCTCGTCCTTGTCGACGGTGATCGTCCCCTTCTTCGTCTTCACCTCGACCGGGGTGATCTCCTTTGAGAAACGGCAGTCCTCGCGCGCCTTCGCCGCGAGCATGTGACTGCGGTAGGCGAATTCGTCGGCGGCCTCGCGTGCGATGCTGTATTTGCGACCGAGGTTCTCAGCGGTGTTCGCCATGCCGAGCCCGTTGTACGAGTCGACGAGGGCGACCCAGAGGTAGTCCTCGAGCTTCTGCTCACCGAGGGGAAGACCCCAGCGCGCGCCGCGGATCTGGTGCGGCGCCATGCTCATGTTCTCCGTACCACCGGCGAGGACGAAGTCCGCCTGGCCGAGTTGGATCTCTTGCGCACCGAGCAGGATCGCTTGCAGACCCGAGCCGCAGAGGCGGTTCACCGTCAGTGCCGGGACCTCCTTTGGCACCCCGGCCTTGAGTCCGATGTGGCGCGCGAGATAGACCGCATCGCCTGACGTCTGCAGAACGTTGCCGAAGATGACCTGATCGATCTGCTTCGGATCGACCTTCGAACGCTCGAGCGCAGCCTTCGCCGCGACGACGCCGAGGTCGGTCGCTGAGGTGTCGCGTAGCGCGCCACCGAACGTCCCGAAGGCCGTGCGGGCGCCATCGATGATGACGACGTCTTTCACTGGTGCTCCCTGGCCGCGCGTGCGCGGCTAGGTCAATTGTCCCACTCGCCATCCAGCTTGTTGGACAGCGAGCCTCGGTCGATACGACGCACGAATTCGTCGACCGCGTGGGAGAGGGCTGGGCTGCGCTGCGCCTGAACGACGGCGTTGTCGGTCATTTGCCGGTAAGTCTCGATGGAGGCGATGATGACACTCCCAGTGAACTCAACGAGGCGCAGACCAACGACCGAGACGTTGATGTCGTAGACGACCACGATGCCCTTGTCGAGCACGCGATCGAGGACGTCGATCAGTTCAGGATGCCGGTCGTGCACGAAGTTCGCTGGTTCCGGTTCCATGCGGCCCACGGATGCGCTCCCTGTGCCAACTATCGGTATGTATACCCACTTCTGGTCGTGAGAAACGACGTGTTACCCAGCTGACGTGACATTGGTGGACGAGCGCGACGTGTCCTAGGGTCTGGTGCGGGCGCCAGCCAGCGACTCCGCGACGATGTCCGCGACCTCCATGGTCGGCTGAGCGCCAGCCTCAGCGCCTTTGATGCGGCCGCGGCGCAGTCCGTCGCCGATCGCGCCCTCGATGGCATCGGCCGCCGCGTCCTCGTTCACGTGGCGCAGCAGCATCGCGAGCGCGCCGATCGATCCGAGCGGCGAGGCGACGCCCTGGCCGGCGTACTTCGGCGCCGAGCCGTGGATCGGCTCGAACATCGATGTCTGTCCGGGATGGATGTTCCCCGACGCCGCGATCCCGAGGCCGCCTGCGATGCCCGCGCCGAGGTCGGTGATGATGTCGCCGAAGAGGTTGGTCGTCACGATGACGTCGAACTGCTCGGGCTTCTGCACCATCCACATGCAGCAGGCGTCGACGTACATCGCGTCACGCCGCACGTCCCGGTAGCGGGAGCCGATCTCCTCGAAGATCGTGCGCCACAGCTCCTGAATGGGGATCGCGTTCGATTTGTCGACGAGCGTCAGGTGGCTCTTCGGACGTGACCGCGCGAGCGCGAATGCGTAGCGGACGATGCGCTCGATGCCCGGTCTGGTGAAGCGCATCGGCGCCTCGCCGACCTCGTCGTTGCCGACACCGGTGATCCGCCCGGGCTGCGTATAGACGTCCTCGGTGTTCTCGCGCACGACGACGATGTCGATGTCCAGAGGCCGTTTCCCCTTGAGCGGCGTGAGTCGCTCGTCATACAGGACGATCGGCCGAAGGTTGACGTAGAGGTCCAGGCCCTGACGGAGTCCGAAGATGATCTCGCGTTCCACGACGCCGCGCGGTGCGCGCGGGTCGCCGACCGCGCCGAAGAGGATGGCCTCGTGTTTGCGCAGCGCCTCGACGTCGGCCCGCGTGACGTGCGCGCCGAATTCCACATAACGCGCCGAGGACCAGGGATATTCCTCGCGCGATGTGGAAAAGCCGAAGCGTTCCTCGGCCGCGTCGAGGACACGAAGTGCAGCGTGGGTCACTTCCGGGCCGATGCCGTCGCCGGCGATGACGGCAATGGAGTGGGGACGTGGCATTGAACTTCGGCAATGCTCGCAGATGTATTGACGGCATGCAGAGGCACGCGTAGAACGATGGTGATGACCCGATGCTGGTGCCCGATGTACATGCGTGAGACCCGCCGCGCCTGCGTCTGTGCGGGTCGCGTCATATCGGGAGGCGCCGTCTAGCAGCACCGTTGTCATCGAGCGCAGGAGGCCTCCCGAAATGGGAGGTCTTTTCTTTTCTGGGAGGTGTGGCGTGAGCGAGACGAGATATCTGGCGGTGGCGTTCGCGAGCCGGAGCGCGAACGGCCACCTGCGACCGGCCGTGACCGAGGCGGCGCCGGAAGGCGCGAAGGTGGTCCGGACGCGGTCCGACGTCGTCGCGGCGGTCTTTGAGGTCGACGAGGAGGTCGACGCGCGCAGCGAAGGGGAGCGGCTGCGCCGGATCGTCGCGGAGGAGGCGGACGACCCGGAGGTCACCGTCGCGGTGAGCGGGCCGAAGCGTGGTTCCACCGGCGCGCATCTCGCCCTGCTCCAGGCCGAGCAGGCCGTCGCAGTCGAGCGTGGCAACGGACGCAAGGGAAAGACCACGCACTTCGAGGACCTCGGCTCGTACCGGTTCGTGCTCGGCCAGCCCGAGAGCGACATCGAGGCGCAGTCGGAGGGTGCGCTCGGCGCGCTTGCTGAGGACGAGGAACGCTACGCCGACCTCATCTCAACGCTCGAGGCGTTCATCCGATTGCACGGGAGCGTGAACGCGGTGGCGCGCGATCTCTTCCTGCACCGCAACACCGTGCGGCAGCGGCTGCGTCGCATCGCCCAGCTCACGAAGGCGGACCTGACCGACGCGAACGATCGGCTCGCACTGCACCTCGCGCTTCTCGGACGCGACGCGCTACGACACCTGAGCGCCTAACGCGCGCTTAGACCGGCGAGAGGCGACGCGCGCGGAGGAACGCCGGTGCACTGGCGTCATCGAGCGTGAGCTCCGCGAGGAGCTCACCGATCGCGCTCGCGAACTTGAAGCCGTGCCCCGAACACGCCGACGCGTATGTGACCGGTCCGTCGCGGTCGATGATGAAGTGTCCGTCCGGGCTGTTCGTGTACATGCACACCTTCGCCAAACGGCGCTCGCCGTCCGCCGCGGGAATGCGACGGCGAATGAAGGAGCGGATCCGCTCTTCATCGATGGGGCGCGCCTCGCGGTCGACCGCGTTCGGGTCGACGCGGTCGCCCCAGTGCAGCCCCGCGAGCTTGAAGCCGTGGGCCGCGTCGTACGGGAAGCCGTAGTACATCCGATACGCGGGAACGCTTTCGTGGCGCACGACGTCCTCCATGATCCACACCGGGAGGCGTGCGAACTCCTCGACGTGGTCCTGTGGTTCGAACCAGAAGAGGACGTTGCGCTCGATCCACAGATGCGGCGCGAGCTCGGGGAGGAGCTCGGGCATCCACGCGCCAGCGCTGAGCACGAGGTGTTGCGCGCGGTACGAGCCGCTCGCGCTCGTCACAACTACGCCGCCGCCGTCGCGGCTCCACGTAGCGGGCTCGCCGAAACGCAGCACCACGCCGTGGCGCTCCGACAGGCGTAGGTGCGTCTCGATGCAGCGCTCGGGCGCGAGCCATCCGGCCTGCTCGTCACGGATGGCGATCCAGTCGTCGTCGATGCGGAACAGCGGATGCCGGCGTCGGATGTCGAGCGCGTCGAGCTCTTCGTGCGCGAGGCCGTGCGTGCGTGCGGAGAGGAGCGCGCCAGGCACGAGCTGGCCCTCCCGCGGACCCATGTAGAGGCCGCCGGTCTGGGCGAGCAGCGATTCGCCGGAGTCGCGCTCGAGCTCGCGCCAGAGATCCCATGCGTGCCGTAGCAGAGGGACGTAATCGGGATGCTCGTAGTACGAGAGGCGGATGATCCGCGACAGGCCGCCGGAGGATCCGAGCGTGTGCCCGCGAGCGAACCGCTCGATGCCGAGCACTCGCAGGCCGCGCTTCGCGAGGTGATAGGTCGCGGCGCTGCCGTGCGCGCCGAGGCCGACGACGATGGCGTCAAAGCTCACAGGCACCCGAGGACTCTAAGACCCATAGCGGCGTGCGGGACAATGTCGCGCACGCGGCGCGCCGCGAAGGGGAAGGATGGCGGTACAGGCCCAGGCGCAGCCCGACCTGAAGGCGATCATGGAGTACGCCGGCAAGCTCCGTGACGTTCTGCCGCTGCACATCCTCGAGCAGTCGGACAAGGAAGACCTCGCGTGGCAGATGCACGTCCGCCACTTCAAGGCCGACGAGGTCATCTACCACCAGGGCGATCCCGCCGGCGATGCCCACGTCGTCTACCAGGGCCTGGTCAAGGTGATGCTCGTCAACGCCGAGGGCAACGAGGCGCTCGTCACGCTCCACCGGCGCGGCGACTTCTTCGGCGAGTGCGCGCTCTTCAACGACAGCGAGCGCGACGAGACGATCATCGCGGTGATCCCGACGACGACGCTGCAGCTGTCGCGCGAGTCATGCCATCGCGTGCTCGACCGCAACGAGAAGACGCGCGACTGGATGTTCCATCACCTCACCGAGACGATCGAACGGCTCCAGAACCGATACCAGTCGATGGTCTTCCTCGACGTGCCCGGCCGTCTTGCGTGCTACCTGCTCGAGACGGCCGCGATCGGCGGCGACCTCCCGATCCGTCAGGACGATCTCGCCGCGGCGATCGCGTCGACGCGCGTCACGGTGAACAAGATCCTCGCCGACTTCGAGCGTCGCGGTCTCCTCAAGGTGAGCCGGCGCAAGTTCGAGATCCTCGATAGCGCCGGCCTGGAGAGGGAGATGTACCGCTAGGCGCGCCGCAGCGGCAACAGGAAGATCACCGCGAGCACGAGATGCAGCACGAGCCCGCCCGCGGCCTGTCCTGGGAGGATGCCCGCCGCGACCTCCCAACCGTTCACGACGAGCTCAGCGATCTGGATGAACGCGTTGCCGATGAGCAGCGCACGCACCGCAGGACCCATCTCGTTGCGCGCGAGCCAGTTGATGATGCCGAGGCCGATGAGCGTCACGCCGACATCGCGTGACAGGACCTGTGCCTCCTTCGGCACACCGAGCCCGAAGCCCGAGAGCATCTGTTCGGGGAAAAGCGCGAGCGCGAGGCCGAAGAGGACCGCCGCGACGGCACCGATGGTGAGCGCGAGCTTCGATGACATCCCTTCCTCCAACGCGATCTTTGCGCAGTGGTGCTCGGCAAGTAAATCAAAAGCCGGCGGTGTTGCCACCGCCGGCTCTTGGTGTCGCCGCGAGTTCGGTTAGTAGCGGGACCGCGTGGACCGCATCTTCTCGAAGCAGTCCGAGCAGTACACCGGCTTGTCGCCGCGGGGCTGGAACGGCACGCGCGCTTCGCGACCGCAGTTGCTGCACGTCGCGGTGAACATCTCGCGCTGGCCGCCGCCGTATCCGCCACCGCCGCCACCGGCGTAGCTGCCGCCACCGCCGCCGCCGCTCGCGCGGCGTGCCGCACGGCATGACGGGCAGCGAGACGGTGCGTTCTGCAGGCCGCGGCTCTGGTAGAACTCCTGCTCACCCGCGGTCCACACGAACTCCTGGCCACAGTCGCGACAGGTCAAGGTCTTGTCCTGGAAAGACACGAGGTCTCCTCCTTGCTCTTTGCCGCTCGATGTCGAGTCCGTCAGTCCGTGAAGGAGTTACCTCGCGCAACTGGTCGTCCCTGGTCGTTCGGCGCCTCTTCGGCCTGTTCAGTGTGGGGTGACGGCCGTCCGACGTCTAGTGTCGTTTTCGGTGGCAGAACTGAGCCTGGCCGACCTCGTCCGGAACCACACGATGTCGGCGGAGATAGCCGCGGCGCTCGAGCGGACGGCCCAGCAACGGCGGTCATTCCTGGTCATCGCTCTTCCGCGCATGGCGGGCAAGTCGACGGTCGGCAAGGCGATGCTCGCCGTGGCACGCCGCGCGAAGTGCCCCATCCGCGAGCTCGGCGAGGACGGCACCGATGTCGCGGTCCTCGCGCGCGAGGCACGCGGCGGGTACTTGTACGTGCCGGAGGTGAGCCGCTACCCGGTGACCGCGGGCTACGTCTGGGGCGCGCCGGTACGCGCGGCATTCGCCGCGATCAAGGACGGAACCTCGCTGTCGACCGCGCTGCACGCCGACTCCGCCGAGGATGCGCTACGGATCCTGCGCGCCAATCGCGTGCCCGCCGACGACCTCGCGCGCCTTGAGCTCATCGTGCATCTGCGCTCACTCGGTGATGACTGGCAGAGCCCGACCCGTCGCGTCGTCGCCGACGTCCACGCGCATGGACCGAAGGGGCTCAAGCTGCTGCGTCGCTGGGACGAGAAGACCGATCGCTTCGAATAGGTAGACGCCCGGCTCCGTCGCCGTGTTGGGCATGGTGCTCGTCGCTGCGGTCGCGTCATCGCTTGCCGGTGTCGCGCTCGGCGTGATCGATGCCGCGGGACCTCTCGACGCTGCCGGCGTCGCCGATGCGGTCAGCGCGGGCGCCGAGGCGAATGCTGTCGGACTAGACGCGACGCCGTTCGCGCTGGCGCGAAGCATCGATGCGTCGACGAGCAGCGCGGCTTCGAGGGCGACGAGACCCGCGATGAGGAACGCCCGCGCGAATGACGATGCGGGCAGTCGGGCAAGACAGTTCGGGCAGAAGCTCGAGACGGGATCCACGCGCGCGCCGCAGGCCGGGCAGCGGACGAGGCGATGCACCGATCCGGATTCCCACGAGACGGTCACGGTCGGCGGCGATGCAAGCGCTGTGCGCGCCGCTTAGGTGCGGGCTATCCGTTCACCCAACCCGCCTTGAGCAGGACCGGGCCGTCCTTCGTCGGGTAGTAGACCTGCCAGCCGTGGTAGCCGCGGTAGGCGTTCTGGTCGAGCTTCATCGACTCCGCGTAGAGGAGCAGCGCGTTCACGTAGGCCTGCGCGTGGTTGTAGGCGAACAGCGCCTTCTGCATGTTGCCCGGCGCGCCGGCGGCCTTGAGGTAGCGGGCCGCGCCCATGATCGCGTCGTGGTTGTCGTTGATGTCGCCCTTGCCGTACATAGCCCAGGTCGCGGGCATGAACTGCATCGGGCCTTGCGCGCCCGCGCTCGACAGACCGCGGATACGACCCATGCGCGTCTCGACGAGGTGGATGGCCGCGAGGTACTCCCAGTCGATGCCGAAGGTGTCCTGTGCCTCCTTGTAATAGGAGAGCAGCTCCTCGATCGGCGCGGGCTCGACGATCTTCCAGTCGGGCAACCGCGATGGGATCGGTCCGCTGAGCATGCGCAGCTGCTTGCCCGCGTCGAGGCCGTTCTTCACGACGTCGCGCTGCGCGGCGGGCAGCGCCGCGAGAACAGCATCGCGCCACTCCGGATAGTCAGCGAGGCGGCCGAAGAGCAGCTGCTCGAGATGGCCCGCGGAGTTCAGCTGCGCGCCACTGACGCCGGGGTCGCGGAGCATCGCCTCGACCATCACGAGCTGCTGCGCGACGCCGGTCGCGTCGTTCGCGGCTAGAGGGACCGCGCTCCAGTCGGGCGCGGCGGTGGCGCTCGGCTTCGGGGCGAGCGTCGCGGCGTTCGTCGGCGCGGCGGTCGGCTCAGGGGTGTAACGGATCGCCGGGACCGGACGCGACTCGACCCCGTCGTTGTCGTTCGGGGAGACCGCGCCGGCCGAGCACGCCGCCAGGAACAAGGCAGCGAGCCCGACCGTCGCGCCGCGCACCACGCTCTTCCTCACCATCAGGGACAACGCCTGTCCGCGCGGCCCGCAGCGGGCGAGAGGTGGCAACGCGGTGAACGCGAGGGCATGACCGGACGATAAGTCGGCGAACGAGCGTGGCCTATATGTCCCGCTCGTTCGATACGCGGTCTAGACGCTCAGCCGAACGCCACGCGCGGACTGCGTGCGAGCAGGAGCAACGCCGCACAAATCGCGAGCGACACCAGCGCGGCGTATCCGAGCGATGCGTGGATACCGACGGCCGCTCCGACGACCCCGACGACCAGACCGCTTCCGACGCGAAGGCCGTTCTGCGACATCGAGAAGAGTCCGACGACGCGTCCACGCCGGTCGGGCGGGGCCTCGAGCTGCACGATGGTCTGGGCAAGCGATGAGAACGCGAGGTTCAGGAAACCGGCGATGAAGAGCGCGACGACCGCGAGCACATAGCTGCGCGTGAACGCGAAGACCGCGATGGCAAGCGCCCACGCGACGCCCATCGCGAGCGCAGGCAGCACCGACGCGCGTCGCAGCCAGGTCGACCATTCGAGCGAGAACCCCGCGGCGACGGCGCCGGCCGCGGAGGCCGTGAGCAGCACGCCGTAGCCGACCTCACCCTGCGCGCCGGGGATATCGGCCGAGAATGCGGGCATCTGCGCCTGATACGCGTTGCCCACGAGGAAGCTGGTCGCGCCAGCGAGCACGACCATCGAGAGGATCACGGGCTGCCGTGATACGTCCTTCAATGTCTGCCATGCGTCCGCGAGTGAGATCGCCTGCGGCACGCGTCCCGCGCCGTGGTGCATGTGCCCCGTGTACCGCGTGATGAACAGCCACGCGATGAGCGGCACGTAGAGCAGGCAGTTCACGAGCAGCCCGTTGGCCGGACCGAGCGCGATGAGCAGCCCGCTGCCCACGGACGGGCCGAAGAGGATGCCAAGGTTGCGGCTCGTCGCGTTCAAACGCACGGCGCTCTGCAGCTCGTCGCGTCCGACGACGTCGTAGAGAAAGAGCTGCGACGCGGGACTCCACAGCGCGCCGGCGAGCCCGTGGACGATGAGGAGGATCACCGCGTGCCACGCCTCGAGCGTGTTCGTGAGGAAGAGGGCCGCCCAGCTGAAGGACGCGAGGATGAAGAGCCCCTGACCGGCCTGGATGATCCGACGGCAATCGAAGCGGTCGGCGAGCGCACCGAACGTGATCCCGAACAGGAGGAATGGCGCCCAGTGGCTGATGACGGCGAAGCCCGCGAGGGCGGCGGAATGGAAGCGCTCGAAGATCAGCCAGTACGTGATGACGTGCTCGACGTTGTCGGCCATCATCGCGACGAGGCCGAGCACGAAGTAGACGCGGAAGTCGGCGTGACGGAGCGCCGCGAACGCTTCGCGGCGCGGCGCTACTGCTGCGGTCAGCGCACCTTCTCGGCCACGTCGCTCTCGCGACGACGGGAGATGACGACGCGGGCGATCGCGACGATGACCGCGCCGACGATGAGCATCTCGAGCGAACCGCTGCCGAAGTCAGGCTCGATGCCGAAGAGCTGCTCGATCCAGTCCATACCTGAACGACCTCCGTCCCTGGTCCGCCGATACTACCGAGCCGCGGTCACTTCAGCAGACGGCGCTTCTCGCGCTGGAACTCATCCTCGGTCAGGACGCCGCGGTCGCGCAGGTTCGCGATGCGCTCGAGTTGCTCGTACGCGTCCGACCGACGGGCGCGCGCGAATGCCAACGCTGCGAGGAGTACGAGCGCGATGAGCACGAGCAGCGGCAGCAGGCCCAAGAGGATGCTCAGGAGCAAGCCGGCGCCGGGCGATGACGGCTGCCGTCGGAGCGCGATCTGCCGGGTCGGGTTACTCGCGTTGTACGCCAGTGCCGCGCCCGTCAGTGGGTCGCCCGGACCATTCGGCGTGACGACCTGCTCGCGGCGCCCATCGTTCAGCGTGACGGTGGCGCGGTCGTCCTCGAAGTCGATCTGCTGCACGCGCCCGCTCTGCACGTCCTGGATCGCCTGCGGTATCGGCACGGTCTGCGTCGCCGGCGTTTGCGATCGATACGCGTACAGCAGGCCGAGGCCGAGCACGACGACGAGCGTGATCGCTGCGATGACGCCGAGCGGGTTCATCGGTCGCATCGCTCATGAGGCTAGTGCGCAAGATCCCGTGTCGGTCGGCAGGCGACCGGACGAACGGGCAAGTTCAGCGTCGGTCGAACCTGATAGCGTCACGCAGCGCGCTGCGAAGCGCCGTCACTACATGGGGAGGGTCCGCATGTCCTTCAGGCATCCGCGTGTTCTCGCGGCTTGTCTTGCGATCCTCGCGCTCTTGTCATTCGCCAACCTCGCGCTCGCCCAGGGCGGCCGCTCCGGCAATCGGCAGCTCCAGTCCGAGAGCAGGGCATCCGAGCTCGAGGATGAGGTCAACCGCGCGTCGCTCGAGTACGAGGCCGCGCGCATCGCGCCCGCCACGACCGTTCCGGGCGGCGCGATCAGATTGGCGCGGGCCGCGACGCAGCAGCTTCCCGTCGTCACGGGCACGTGGTCCGAGGTCACGAATCGGCCATACGACTCCGACGATCCCGCGTACCGCGACCCTGTCATCAGCAACTCCGGCGGCGGCTCCGGTCTCGTCTCCGGACGGATGACCGCGCTCGCCATTCAGGCGAATGGAACGGTTTGGGCGGGCGCCGCGGATGGCGGTGTCTGGAAGTCCACCAACGGCGGCACGACTTGGACACCGACGTTCGACCAGATGCCGAGCCTCTCCGTCGGGGCGATCTCGATCGACCCGGCCAACCAGTCGGTGTGGGTCGGCACAGGTGAGAACAACACCGCCTTCGAGAACTACCGTGGCGCCGGCGTCTTCCGTTCGACGAACGGTGGCTCCTCGTGGACCCTCGTCGGCGACGACGCGCTCGATGGGACGACCATCGGCAAGCTCGCCTTCGACGGCAACGGCCTCGTGTTCGCGGCGACAAGCCGCGGACTGTGGAAGCACACGACGACGAACCTGAGCTCTCCATGGACGAAGGTCTTCGACGCCGCGAGCTTGGGCTACTCAGCGATCCCGTACGGACTCTCGATGACGAACGACGTCGTCGTCCGTCCCGGGACGAACGGCCAGTACATCGTCGCGAACATGTCGTGGCGCAACGGCACCGCATATGACGGCTTCTACATCTCGACGGACGGCGGGAACAACTTCACGCGTGCGAAGGCCGGCGGCGCGGTCAACGATGCGGACATCGGCAGCACCTCGTTCGCGTACTCCGCGGACGGTTCGACGCTCTACGCGGTCGTTGAGTCGCCATTCCAGATCAACCACTTCACCCAGTCCGGCGGCACCACGCTCCAGGGCGTGTTCGTCTCGCCGTCGGGTGACGCATCGGGACCGTGGAACAAGATCGCCGAGGGGCGGAAGCTCGCGACGAGCGGCTCTGCTTTGTACAACTACTTCCGCGGCTTCAACCCCGGCGTGCAGGCTTGGTACAACCGTTTCATCGGCGTGGACCCCGCGGACAAGGACCACGTGTACCTCGGTCTCGAGGAGGTCTTCGAGACGACCAATGGCGGCAGCAACTGGTTCGCGATCGGTCCGTACTGGAACTTCGGGCTGCCGTGCTCGGCGAACGGGCTCGACTCATGCCCGAAGACGACGCACCCTGATCAGCACGCGGTCGCGATCGCGAACGGCACCGTCTACGTCGGCAACGACGGCGGTGTATGGAAGCGGTCGACATCCATCCACACGGTCGAAGGCTGGACCGATCTGAACGCCACCTTGCGAACCCTGCAGTACTACTACGCCGGCGCCGGCCGCGTGCCCGGTGGCACAGGCGATGGCGTCTGGGGTGGGCTGCAGGACAACGGCGCCTCGCTCATCCTGCCCGGCGCGGCGACGATGGTGTCGCCGTTCGGCGGCGACGGTGGCGACGTGATCGTCGACCCAACGAGCTACGAGCGCGCGGTCAACGAATACGTCGACCTCGACATGTTCCTCACGACCAACGCCGGGCGTTCCGACGGGACGACCTTCGCCTGGCGTGAGATCAGCCCATCCTGCTTTGCATTCACCTACACGCCGAGCCCGTGCGATCCGAACGCGCGCTTCATCGCGCCGTTCCGCGCGGATGTCTCGAGCGGCACGCACTGGGTCGCCGGCGGCCAGTACGTGTGGGACAACCAGAACAAGGGCTGGGACACCACCTGTGGCTCCAGCGCCTGCGACTGGAAGATCGTGTACAACACCGGCTCGGGCGACTCGACGACCGCGATCGCGGTCAAGGGCGGCGTCACGTACGCCGCGTGGTGTGGCCCATCGGGCTGCAACCCGCGCGCGTCATCCACCACCGGCGAAGGCTTCCGTCGCGGTATCGCGACGAACTATGGCGGGACGTGGCACGAGCTCGACGTGACGAGCCTGCCGAACCGCTACGTGTACTCGCTCACCGTCGACCCCGCGGATGACGCGACCGTGTACGCCGTCTTCGGCGGCTTCTCACGTCGCTGGATCCCGGCAGGCGGAGTGGGTCACGTATTCAAGTCGACGAACGGCGGCGCCTCATGGTCCGACATCACTGGCAACCTGCCCGACGCGCCGGGTGACGACCTCGTCCTGAAGGGCAGCACGATGTACGTCGCGACCGACGTCGGTGTGTTCACCGCGCCGGTCGGCTCGACCTCATGGTCACGCCTGGGGACGGGCCTCCCGAACGCGTCCGTGAACGATCTCAGCCTCGCGCCCGACGGGAGCTATCTCGTGGCGGCCACGCACGGTCGTGGCATCTGGAAGATCTCGATCCCTTAATTCGTGTTCGACGGGAGGGCCGTGGCACGACCCTCCCTCGATCCCGCGGTACGGATGATCGGCGACCTCCCGACTTGGGCGGGGCCGTCCTTTTCTCTCGTTATCGTCGTTCGGGATGGATCGGGATGGCGTGATCGCGCTCTTTGACTACAACTACTGGGCAGATCGACACCTGCTTGACGTCGCTGCGAAGCTCACGCCAGCGGCGTGGCGGGCGAACTCGGATGTCACCACCCGCGGCCTGCGGGCGACTCTCGTCCATGCTCTGGACGTGGAGCGAAGCTGGCGCCTGCGCTTGCAGAAGCGGCCGAAAGCGGAATGGGACGCCGAGCTCGACCCGGGTTCCTATGACGACCCCACGACGCTCGCCGACGAGTGGCGCCGAGATGAAGCAGAGATGCGCGCCTGGCTCAGCACGTTGGATCAGGTCGCGCTCGATGCCGAGTGGAACGATGGCGGCCGGGATCGCTTCCCGCTGTGGTTCTTCCTCGTCCACGTCATCACGCACAGCCAGCAGCAGCGGTCCGATGCCGCGATCCTGCTCACGCGCATCGGTCATTCACCGGGCGATATCGATTTTCTCAACTACGTCGATTCGGCGTCTACGGCGCGGTGATCACAAAGCGCGCGCTGTCGCTGTGGCCGAAGACCTCGGGGAAGAACTGCTCCTCGGCGTGCGCGGGCGCGACGAAGAAGTCGCCCGTCGTCGTCGCTCGGGCGTAGTACGTGTACTCGTACATGCCCTTCGTCAGGCGGTCGACCTTGAGGATCGTCCGGTCATCGCGCGTGTCGACCTGCTGCCACGGGCTGTAGTACCAGCGGTACCACGGCGCGACGAACTTATCGCCGCTGCGCGTGTATGACGCGAGGCGGTCCTTCTCGAGCTGCGCACGGAGCGCGGGATCGGTCGTCTTCAGCTGCGGGTCGATCGCTTCGAGACCCGCAGGGAGCATGTCCTCGACGGTGACGTAGTTGCGGTCGTGCGGCGCGATGACCGTGAGCGTCACGCGGATGACGTCGCCCAGGCGCGCACGGCTGACCGGCGTCCCCGGGGCGCCGAGGAGCGTGTACTGATGAGACACCGCGAAGCCGCGGTTCGTCGCGTCGATCTGCGTCGCCGGTGTCATGTAGCGCAGGTCGAGCGTGTAGTAGAGGCGGCCGCTCTTCGTGAACTCGCGCCCCACGCCCAGGAGGCTCGTTTTCCCCGCGGTCACGACGTTCGCGAGCGGCATGCGCTTGCTCTCCTCGGTCGGCGCGGTGCTCGCCTTCACCTGACCGGACATGAGCTCCTTCTGATCGAGCGACACGTTGTACGCGAACTCGGCGCCGAGCTCGCCGGTCACGCCGACGTACGTCGCGAGCGCGAGGATGCTCATCGCGCGGTCGATGCTCGTCTGCCACCGCTGCGCGTCGCGCGCGACGACGAGCCAGCGGATCGACTGCGGCAACAGCTGGTGGTCGGGCATCGCGCGGGCGATCGACAGCGCCACGAGCGCGGTCGTCGCGGTGCTCGTCATGAAGGAGTACTTGCTCGAGGTCGTCTCGTCCTCCCAGTGGTTGCCGTTGGCGCTGGGGATCGTCGATGCGGTGAGATCGTTGAGCAGCCCGCGGACCGGCGCGTCGACTGGCTTCGAGCCGCCGTCGAGGAGCGCGTTCGCGAGGTACGCGCGGCCCCAGTTCGCGAGAAGGGCGCGGTGCTGCTCGAACTGCGCGAGCGCCATCGTCCCCGCGGTCGGGCTACCGGCCGACGCGAGCGCAGCGAGCAGTAGGGCGTCCTGATCGTGATGCGGGTCCGTCGCCTGCGCCGTCGTGTTCGGGCGATTGATGTACGTCGCGATGAAGTTCGTCGCTCGCGAACCGACGCCGCTGTCGACGTTCCGCGCGTCACGGCGCGCCTCGCCGAGCGCGAAGAGCACCCAGCCGGTGACGTTCGGGTCGCTCGTGCATTCAGGTTTCGTGCACCAGGCGAAGCCGCCGTCGGGCCGCTGTCGGCCCATGATCGTCGCGATGTCGGTGGTGATGCGCGCGTCGTAGCGTGTCGTCTTCTCCATGCGCGCGACGCCAATCGTGCCGATGACGCGGCTCGCGATGGACATCGTGTCCTCTTCGCCGCAGGTCCCGCAGGGATCAAACCAGCGCAGCTCGCTCGCGAGCGAGCCCACCAGCGCGGAGCGGACGGAGATGCCGAGCGAGCCGTGCGCGGTGTCCGCGAACTTCGGTAGGTAGATGGCCTCCAGTGCAGCGTCCTTCGTCACGATGCCGCCCGTCGACATCGTCTCGGGGACGAGGTCGGCGAACGCGGGGAACTCGAGGGCGATCGCGTCGGAGAGATCCGCTCCATCGTCCGCGTCGAACCGCACGCTCACGGTGCCTTCGCTCGAGACGCTCGCGGGCCAGGCGTAGGCGACGGAGGCATTCGGCGCGACCTGGGCGATCTTGCGCGCCGCGTCCTTCACCGTGATCCCGCTCGCCTTGAGCGTGACACCGACGGTGCGCTCGCTCTTCGTCGCGTTTCGCACGAGGACGCGCAGGTCGACGCTGTCACCGACGCGCACGAAGCGCGGCAGCGCCGAGCGCACGAGGAGCGGCTTTGTCGACACGAGCTCGTTCTCACCCTCGCCCACGAGCGTGTCGCCGCTGATCGCGCGCACGCGCATGTGCCAGGTGGTGAGGTCGTCGGGCATCGGGACCTCGACCGTCGCACTTCCGTCGTCATTGGTCACGAGGCCGGCGTCCCAGTACGCGACGTTCACGAAGTCGCTGCGTGGCTGCTGATTCAGCCCGCCACCCGCCCCGCTGCCGCCCTTGCCGATCTTCGGCAATTCCGCGACGACGTCGTTCCAGCGGTCGAGCGAGTTCGCCATCGACGAGTTCGTCGTGACCGCGAGGCCGCGCTCGAACCAGAACGCCTTCATGCCGTCCGGCCCGCGGTCCTCCATGAGGCTGAGCACGGCCTTGTCGACGACGGCGACCGAGAGCTGCGCCCTCACGCCCTTCCCGTTCTGATCCGTGACCTTCAGCGCGTACTTCACGACCTGGCGCGGCTCGGCCTGATCGCGGTCGGGCGTGATCTTCACGTTCAGCACGCGGGAGGCGGTCGACACGGGCAGCTCGACGTAGCCGACCTTGTAGCGAGGGAGCGGATCAACGTCCGTTGGTCCGCGGTACAGGACCACCGAGACGAAGATGTCCGGCACCGAGCGGTCGACGATCGGGATGCGCAGCCGCTCGCTGTTCGTCGCGAACGTTCGCACCTCGCGCGTGATGATCTTGCCACGCTCGATGGTGATGAGCGCGGTCGCGCCGGCGAACGGCGCGGGCACGAGCACCTCGGCGGTATCCCCGACCTCGTAGCGGTCCTTGTCCGCGACGAGCTTGATCGCGTCGTCGTTCGTGACCTGCCAAAGGCCGAAGCCGTGGCCGCCGGCCCACACCTGCGTCGACGAGCGCGCGCTGCGCCCGGCTGCGTCGGTGACCTCGGCGACGAAACGGAGCTGTCCCGGCTTCTCCGGTGCGTAGCGGACGCTCGCCGTGCCGTCGGCGGCGGTGCGTGCGGTGAGCGTGGTGAGGAGGACGTCCTTCACGTCGCTCTGGTAGCGGCGCCCGCCGCCGGGGATCTGCACCTTCGTCGTGATCCACTGCCGGTCGTAGACCTGGACGCGCACGGTCTGCCCGCCGATCGCTTTGCCTTCCGTGTCGACGGTGACGAGCCGCATCGTCGACGCGACATCCTGCGTCGCGAGATAGCGGTCCGGGCGGATGCCGACGTACACGCTCGCGGGGTGGACGATGACGGACGTGCTGCCGCCGACGGCCTGTCCGTTCTGATCGAGCACCGTGGCCGACACCGTGAAGCGCTGCGCGCCCTCCGCCGCATTGAGCGACGCGGGGATCGTGAACGCCGCCACGCCGCCCCCGCCGGTGACGCCTGCGCCCTTCGCGCGGATCGGATCGCGCGCGACCGCCTGACGCGAGTAGTCGTAGTCGCTGAACGAGTACGACTCGAATCCCTTTGCGCGGATGTAGGACGGCTCCGCGACCGCGGACCACTGCATGTTCGCGCCCTCGAGCGCGCCGCCGAAGAAGAACGTCGCGGTCGCGCTCGCGCGGATCGTCTCGCCGCTGAGGTACGACGCGCGGTCGGTGTCGATCTCGACCTGGAACTCGGGCTTGCGGAACGCCGCGACAGTGAACGAGTTCGACGCGAAGGCGTATTCGTTGATCCCGCCTCTCCCGCTGTTCGCCGGGTACGTGATGGTGAGGTAGTACGCGCCGGTCGGGGCGTCTTCCGGCAGATCGAAGAACGCGTTGAACGATCCGAAGTCATCGAGGGTGACCGTCTCGCGCTTTATCTCCTGGCCGCGAGCGTTCCGAATCACGTAGCTGAAGCCATCCCTGGGCGGTAGGGAGTACTGCGCATCGTCGTCGGCGCGCACGATGCCCTTGTAGAAGACGGTCTCGCCGGGCCGGTAGATCGGCCGGTCGGTGTATACGTGGCCGACGTACTGGCGCGACCCGTATTCGCCCGGAAGGCCGAACTGGTAGGGCGACAGCGATTGCCAGTGGGTCGACAGCACGCCGAAGCGCCCCTCGTCGGTCCACAACCAGGTGCTGCGATCGATGCCCGTGCCGGGCATGGGCGTCGGCAGCGGGAACGTCGCGAGACCTTGCGCGTTCGTGATCGCTTCACCGCTGCCGGTGTGGACGGTGATGCCCGAGATGGGTCTGCCGCTGTCGTGATCGAGCACCCAGACCAGCAGCTCGTCGAGGGACATCTTCGACACCAGCACGGTGTCGACGACGGCGAAAGCGAAGCGGGACATGTATTGGCCGTCGGTCTGGAGGAAGTAGAAACCCTTGGGCAGTGGGCCGCCGCCGGAAATGCTCGTGCGCCGCAGCAGCGCCTGGTCCTTCGCATCGGGTAGGCGCTCCGTCCAGGTGCGGATCGCCGGAAGTGACGGCTGCCACCTCGCGTCCGTGACGCAGCAATGGAGCCATGATGTCGCCTCTGAGTTCGTGAGCGGGTACAGCGTGAACCGGACCTCGCTCTTGTTCGTCGTCCAGTACCACAGCACCGGCTCTGTCGAGGACGAATACGTCGCGCCCTGATAGCCGGGAAGCGCGAACGCGACCGTCGACGGCAGCGAGCCGGTCGTGAACGAGAACGTGTATGCGCCCATGACCTGTCCGTACTGGTCCTTCGCGCCGGCGTCGAACGTGACGGTGTAGGAGTGCGAGGCCTCGAGCGTCAGGCTCGCGGACAGGCCGAAGGCGTAGGTGTAGACCTTGCCCTCGAGATCCTTGTCGCTGATGCCGCTGATGTGGATCTTGCCCTCGAGCGAATCCGGCTCCATTGGCGAGGCGAACTGCAGGCTCACGCCGTAGCGCCCCGCGTCCTTCTGGCCGTTCGCGGGATACGTCTGCGAGACGCGCGGCGCGCCGACGGTCGTGAACGAGGAGGTGCGCGGCTGCGCGAGCACGCCGCCGCGCGCGGCACCCAGGCCCTTGTCGACGGTGATGACGTACTTCGTCTCGCTCTGCATCCGCGCCGTCGGGTTGAGCGTGAGGACGGTGCGGTCCGCGTTCCACGTCGCGCGCTCGGGGACGAGTGTGCCGTCGGTGCTGTCGCGCACGGTCACGCCCGACGACGCGGATCCATCCATGGGCTGGTTGAACGTGACGACCACTTCCTGCCACGGCCCGCCGTACAGCCACGCCCCATCGGGCACGATCGAGTCGACCGCTGGCGAGATCGTCGTGAACGACGAGCGGAAGTCGCTCTCGAGCACGCCGTCCGCGGCCGATGTGAGTCCCTTCTTCACGAGGATCTTGTAGGTGGTCGTGGGCACGAGGTCGGTCGGGATGAAGCGATAGATCGAGGTGTTGAGCCACTCGCCCGTGCCGTGCAGCGGCGGGTCGAACGTCACGACCTGATCCGTCGGCTGCGCGGCGAGCGTCGTGAGCGGGGCGACCGAGCGGCTGAACTGCACGAGGACCTGCGCGCCCAGCGGCACCTCGGTGTCGCCGTCGCCGGGGATGACCTGTTGCACGGTGAGCTTGCCGGTCACGGTGAACTGCTTCGTGATCGTCTTCGGCACGCCGAGGTCGGCGTTCGCGGGGACGACGGCGGTGTACGTGCCGCCGCGCAATAGACCGGGGAACTCCGGCTGGAAGAGCAGCGTCTTGGGCCCGAGCCACGCGTAGCTTCCGGGCGTGGAAGGAAGCAGCTGCAGCAGTCCGTCGGGTGTGCGATCGGCCGGCGCCTTCGGGAACGTGACGGTGATGGGCGTAAGGCGCGAGATCTCGCCGCCTGAGGGCGAGAGGCTCAAGGCGTCCTCGAGCCCGACGAAGCGCGGCAGGTTCACGAGCTGGCTGCACGCGACGACGAGGGCGAGCAGCATGCTCGCGATCACACCACCGCGCACTCGCGCGGTCCCGTCTGTGAGTCGCTGTCGGACGTCCATCACTTCACCTCGAAGACCGTGGTCGCCGTGTAGCGCGACCCGTTCGCGAATGCGTGAACGCGCAGCGCGTGCACCCCGGAAACCAGCGGCCACTCGACGCGCGGCGCATCACCGCTCGTCTCGCCGACGGTCGCGCCGTCGATCTCGAACACCACGCGCGTCACGGCGGGTGCGACCGACGCACGCACGATCAGCACCTGCGTCGGGAGCTCGGGCGCGCGATAGATGACCGTGCCCGTGGCGGGAGCGACGATGCGCACGACGTCCTCGCGCAGCGGCTCCGTGACCGCGGCGGTATCCCACGCGCCCGCGCTCGCGAGCGAAAGACCGGCATCGCGCGCCCACGCGCGCGCCTCGAGCGGCGGGTCGATGAGCGTCTCGCCGTTCGGACCGCGGCGGTAATACGTCTCGGTCGCGGTCGGCGCGGTGCCCGCGACGAAGCGCTCGCGGACCGGGCTTGGGCAGGCCAGCCCCGGCAGGAGGCCGATCGGCGCGCAGACGGTGATCTCGCTGATGCCGGCTGGCCGATCGAAGCCGCGCATCGGGCGCGCAAGCGCCGCGGCGAGCATCGCGTCGTGCCAGATGGGGCCGGCGCCTTCGACACCGGACACGTCGGTCATCGCGGATCCATCGGCGTTGCCGGCCCATACGCCGATCGCGAGGTCGGGCGTGAAGCCCACCGTCCAGTTGTCGCGATAGGCGGTGCTCGTGCCGCTCTTCACCGCGGCGGGGAACGGAAGGTCGAACGGTGTCGTGCCGCCGAATCCGGGGATGCGCGCGTCCGGGTCGGAGAGGATGTCCGTCAGGAGGTACGCGTGCTGCGGCGACAGCACGCGACGCGTCTGGCTCGCGGCGCGCTCATAGAGCACATGGCCCGCGCCGTCGCGCACCCGTTCGATGGAGTAGGGCTCGGCGAGCACGCCGCCCGCGGCCATCGATGCGTACGCGTTCGTCAGATCGAGGAGCGTGACCTCGCCGCCGCCGAGCGTGAGCGAGAGACCGTACGTCTCGGCGTCGTCGAGCGTCTTCAGGCCGACGCGCTGCAGCATCTCGAGCATCGCGTCGAGGCCGATCGCGTCGAGCGTGCGCACAGCGGGCACGTTGAGCGATGACGCCAGCGCGACGCGTAGCGGGACGACGCCGTGGAAGGTGCGGTCGTAGTTGAGCGGCGCGTATGTCGACTCGCGCGTCTCGAACGTCGTGGGGACATCGAGGAGCGCGCTCGCCGGGGTGTAGCCGCGCTCGAACGCGGCGGCGTAGAGGAACGGCTTCAGCGCCGAGCCCGGCTGCCGCGGCGTCGTGGCCATGTTGATCGCGCCGCCGTGACGCGGGTCGCCGTCGGTCGCGCCACCGAGCATCGCGACGATCCGGCCGGTAGGCGGCTCGATGGCGACGGCGGCCGTATCGGTGACGTTGCGGTCGGCCAGCGGCAAGAGTCGAAGGCGCGCGAGACGTTCGATCTCCGTCTGCAGTCCCACGTCGAGCGTTGTCTCGATGACGAGCCCCTCACGCCCCGCGAGGTCGGGACGGATCCGCGCGAGCTCGCTTCGCGCGTACGCGACGAACTGGTGGGCCACGGGCGCAGCGACGTCGGGGACGACGTCGATCCGCTGCGCCCGCGCGGCCCGTGCATCGGCTGCGCTGATCCAGCCGTCCTCGACCATGCGGCCGAGCACGTACGCCTGGCGCCCCGTCGCAGCATCGTCGTCGTATTCGGACGGGCGCTGCGGGAGGCCCGCGAGATAGGAGGCGTGAGCGAGATCGAGGTTGCGCGCGCTCACGCCGAAGTACATCCGCGCTGCGGTCTCGACGCCATACGCGCCGCGGCCGTAGTAGACGTCGTTCAGATAGAAGGAGAGGATCTCGGCCTTCGAGTAGCGCGCCTCGAGCATCGTTGCGAGGCGCATCTCGTCGGCCTTGCGCGCCAGCAGCGGCCGCGCGTCGTCTGGGAGGTACAGCCGACGCGCGAGCTGCTGCGTGATGGTCGACGCGCCAGAGGGCTGCGTTCCGCGCGTCGAAAGGGCGCGGGCGATCGCGAGCGGATCGACGCCGACGTGGCCGACGAAGCGCCGGTCCTCGGCGGAGATCGTCGCCTGGAGAAGGCGAGGGGCGACCGCTGAGAGGGGCACGGGAATACGGAAGCCGTCGCGCGCGTCGCGCTCGAGGACGTTGCCGCTGCGGTCGACGACGACCGTGCCGGGCAGCACGAGCCGCGTCTCGGGCGGGTCGAGCGGCGCGAAGCGGGCATACGCGGTGACGCCGGTGAGCATGACCGCGAAGCCGATGACCAAGCTCCGCAGGACCGGAATGCGACCGATGCGCGCGAATGTCCGCACGGTCCCCAACGATCGCGGCGCGCGCGCCCTACGTCGTCTGATGCCGAACCGGCAACTCGTACGAGCCGGTTAGCACTTGCGTGGCCCGGCGGTCAGCCCTGGACGAGCTCCCGGCGGCTCGCGACCCCGAGCTTGCCGTAGACGTGCGCGAGGTGCGTCTCGACGGTGCGCTCGGAGACGTGCAGACGCTCCGCGATGTCGCGGTTGGCGAGGCCGCTGCGCACGAGCGCGACTATCTCGCGTTCCCTCGGCGTGAGCTCACCGACCGTCTGCGCCGAGCGTCGGCCGGCCGCGCCGAGGCCGCGCAGCTCTGACAGCGCGCGCTCCTCGAACCGGCGCGCGCCGATCGCCGCGTACAGCCGCGCCGCCTCCGTGGCGCGGCTCACTCGCTCGCTCCCGTCGTATGCCTGCGCGAGCCGCTCGAGCGCACGAGCCTGGAGCAGCCGTAATCCGGATGAGGATGCGAGATCAGCCGCGGCTTGCAGCGCGGCCCGCGCCGCGGTCATGCGCCGTGTCGCGAGCGCGACGAGCCCTCGGGCATATGACGCATGAGCGGATGCGACCGTGGTACCGAGCGATTCGGCCAGGACCTGCGACCGCTCCGCCGATTCGCTTGCCCCGCTGAGGTCACCGACAGCGATTCGAACCTCGACGAGATCCGGCAGGACGAGCGCCTCGATGGCTTGCGCGCCCATCGCGGACGCGCGCGCCGCGGC
>VBJD01000043.1 GCA_005887995.1 Chloroflexota bacterium | reverse complement strand
GCCTCGTCGATGCGGCCGGCGCAAAGCAGCGCGAGCCCGAGCGCGCCCGTATGCCAGGCGCTCTGCACGCGGTCCCCCCTCGCCGTCGCGATCGCGCGACCGCGACGCAGCGCGTCCACGGCCTCTTCACCCCGGCCAAGTCCGGCGTACGCGTAGCCAAGCGATCCGAGGGCGTGCAAGGTCAGCGTCTCGTCACCGAGTCGCTCTGCGCGAACGAGCGCGTCGCGGCTCCCCTCGATCTGTGCCGAGATATCGCCGGCCTCGCCGCGTATCCACGCGAGCTCGTTGAGCGCCGACGCGACGCGGTCATCAGCTCCAGCGGCGACGAACGCCGCCACCGCCGCTTTCGCCTCGGCTTCGGCTGACGCGAGGTCGCCAGGACCAGAAGAAAGGA
>VBJD01000093.1 GCA_005887995.1 Chloroflexota bacterium | reverse complement strand
TGGGCCTAGCGTCCTGACTTGGCCAGCACCTCGGCCCACGACTGCGTCTTCATGAGGCTCTTGCCCCTCGCGATCTGCTCGGGATCGAACCAGCCCGAGGGATCGACCTTGTCGATCGGGTAGACCGGGCGCATGAAGTCGTTCTCGAATCCGTACGGGACGGTCGCGTCGATGGCCATGCCGCCCTCGAAGCGCGTGTTCATCGCCGTCCACTGCGCGTTGCCGGCGGTCAGGCGCTGCTCGGGGATGAACGTCTGTCCCGCGCCGCCCGGCACCGGGCTCCAGACGTCGTCGCGTGGATTCACCCGCGTCGTGAGCGACCAGATGATGTCGTCCATCGAGTAGATGTCGACGTCCGCGTCGACGGCGATCGCCAGGCGCAGACCCGATGAACACGCGAACGCGGCGGAGAGGAAGTTGCGCACGAATCCGTCATCGGTCTTAAGGCGCTTCTTCACCTGCAGGATGCACCCCGCCCAGTCGGTCATCGGGAACGGGATGTTCACGTCGTTGATGAGCCCGGGCTGGATGCGCTCGCAGAGCTCGAAGAACGCGGCCTCGCGCACCGTCGTGTCGATGTTGTTGCAGTCGTACATGTGCACGCCCATCGGGTAGATGAACGGACGCTGTGAGCGCTTGCGCATCGTGATCGCGGTGACGTGGAACGTCGGTGCCTTGTAGGCCTTGCCCATGTACCCAGCCCACTCCGGATGGAAGTGGAAGCGGCCCTGGATGTCGGCCTTCTCCGCTTCCGCGGTCTCGTAACGCTTGTCGCGCGGATGCAGGTAGCCCTCGAGTGAGTACTCCGCGTCCGCGACGGCGTACGCGTCGACCGTTGCGGCCTTGACCAGGCGAATCGGGTAACCCTGGACCGCGCCGGCTGCCCCGAGTTCATCCCCGCCCCGGGGCAGCACGACGTAGTCGAACCCACCACCAGCAAGAAGGGTCGCGGCGGCCGGAAGGCCGAAGTTGACGGTGAGAGGAACGGGCTCATCGCGGTAGTACTTCGTCATCACCTGCCACATGTGCGAGCCCGGCGAGATCTGGAACGTGCCGACGTTGCCCCAGCGGAAGTTCATGCGGTTGTAGCCGATGTGCGATCCGCCCCAGAACTTATCGCCCACGACGACGCTGTTGCCGCTGCCGATGGTTATCTCGCTCTCGAGGTGCGTGTGACGGATCGGGAAGATGTACTTGTTCACATCGAGGTCGTCAGTGATGACCTCCTGCATCACAGGCGCGTCGGCTGCCGCGACGATCTCGCTTTTGATGGGATGCGTGAGCGCCTCTGCGAGCTCGCGCGTCCGCGCGGTGCGATCCTCCCAGCCGAAGAGGCGGTCGACGATGTCCATGTTCGCGAAGAAGTTCGTGATCGCCCGCACGTGGGAATAACCCTTCACGCGGTTGAAGAGGATCGGGTAGCTCCCGTCGAAGTGCTTCTGGATCCCGGTGAGCTGGAGGTCGCCCGAGACCTCGCTGTCCGTCTCCATGAGCAGGCCTTCGCGGCGCAGCCACTCGACGGTCGCGGGCAGAGAACGAAGCGCCTCCTTCGGCGCGGGCGGACCTTTGGCGTCCTTGAGCGCGGTCTTCGCTGCTTTGGGTGCCGCGGGCGCCGTCGCCGCCATGTCCTGCCTCCTGGTGATCTGAGATGCGCGCCAAAAGGTATGACCATTGAGATGGAGGGCGCGCGAGGAATGGTACTACCATTCGCGGGTCACATGGGAGCCGGGACGGCGAAGCTTGTCGCCAAAGACGTCGCGGTCGAGTACTGGCTCGCACGCTCCGAGCGTCTCTTCACCGCGGTCGACGGCGTCGACCTCGAGATCCACGACGGCGAGTTCGTCGCCATCGTCGGCCCGTCCGGCTGCGGCAAAACGACGTTCCTCAACGCGGTCGACGGTCTGATCCCGATCTGCGGCGGTTCGCTCACGCTCGACAGTCGCGATATCACAAAGCCCGGACGCGACCGCGCGATGGTGTTCCAGCAGCCCGGCCTGCTTCCGTGGCGCACGGTCCTGGGCAACATCATCTTCGGCGTCGAGGCGCAGGGCACGATGACGAACGCAGAGGCGCTCGAGGGCGCGCGCAAGCAGATCGAGATCGTGGGTCTCAAGGGATTCGAGGACGCCTATCCGAGCGAGCTCTCCGGCGGCATGCAGCAGCGCGTCAATCTTGCGCGCGCGCTCCTCACCGATCCCGAGATGCTTCTCCTCGACGAGCCCTTCGCGGCGCTCGACGCGCAGACGCGCGAGATGATGCAGCTCGAGCTGCTGAAGATCTGGAATCGCTCACAGAAGACGGCGCTCTTCATCACCCACGACATCAAGGAGGCGATCTACCTCGCAGACCGCGTGATCGTGTTCACGAAACGGCCGGGGCGCGTGAAGCTCGAGATCGACGTCGACCTGGGTCGGCCGCGCAGTCTCCGCGTGAAGCGCGATCCGAAGTTCCTCGAGTACGAAGACCGGATCTGGGAGAGCATCCAGGAGGAGCTCGCCGCGCGTCCGGAGCGGCTGCTCGCGGGGATGCCGGCTTGAGCATTAAGGAAATCGACACCGTCCTGCCGACGACGCGCGGCGAGACCGGCATCCGCGAGCGTCGCTCGGTCGTGAAGCCGAGGCGTTGGAAGCGTTACGAGGCGGTCATCATCGGCACGGTCGCCGTGACGGCGTTCTTGACGACCTGGCACTTCGTGGCTGTCGCCCGGATCGTGCCGGTGCTATTCCTCCCGGGACCGGTCGACGTCGGCGAGGCGCTCGTGAAGCTGTTCACCGATCCACGGCAGAACATCTGGGCGGACCTCGGGACAAGCGGCTTCGAGTTCGGGACCGGCTACGTCGCCGCATCCATCTCGGGCCTGCTCCTCGGGATCGTCATGGGCTGGTACACACGCGTGCAGTACGCGCTCGATCCGTTCGTGAACTTCCTGTACGCGACACCACGCATCGTGCTCGTCCCGCTGTTCATCATTTGGTTCGGGATCGACTGGCAATCCAAGGTCGCCGTCATATACCTCGGTGCGCTCTTCCCCATGATCATCAACACCATGGCCGGCGTGCGGAACACCGACGCCGCGCTTCTGCGCGTTGCGCGCTCCTTCGGCGCGTCCGAGACGCTGGTCTTCCGACGGGTCGTCCTGCCGGGCGCGGTGCCGTTCATCCTGACCGGACTCCGGCTTGGCGTCGGCCACGCGCTGACGGGCGTTGTCGTCGCTGAGCTCGTCGCGGCGCGGCACGGCGTCGGCAAGCTCATCTCGGATTACGGCACGACGTTCCAGACACCGAAGATGTTCGCCGCGGTGATGTTCATCGCCGGCACCGGCGTGCTCCTCACATGGCTGCTGCAACGTATAGAGAACAGGTTCCAGAGCTGGCGACCACAGATAAAGAGCTAACGCGGGAGGTAGAGATGAGGCTG
>VBJD01000028.1 GCA_005887995.1 Chloroflexota bacterium | reverse complement strand
TTGCCCCCAATGGCGGCCTGGATGCGCACGTCGAACATCTGCTTCGGGATGAGCTCGCGCAGCTTCGACACGAGGATGCGGCCCATGTGCTGCGCGCGGTCGCGGTGGACGATCACCGACAGCGCGTCGACGAGCGTGCCCGACACGAGGATGTCGAGGCGCACGAGGTCGGCGGCGCGGTATTCGGCGAGCTCGTAGTCCATAGACGCGTAGCCCTGCGACCGGCTCTTCAGCTGGTCGTAGAACTCGACGATGACCTCCGAGAGCGGGAGCTCGTACTTGAGCATCGCCCGCGTCGGATCGACGTAGGACATGTCCATGAGCGTGCCGCGCTTGTTCTGCGCGAGATCCATGATCGGCCCGACGTAGGTCGTCGGCACGATGATCGTCGTGCGCATCCAGGGCTCGCGGATCTCGGTGATCGTTCCGGGGTCCGGCAGCATCGCAGGGTTGTCGATGGCGATCTCGTCACCCTTCTGCGTGATGACGCGGTATTCGACCGAGGGCGATGTCGCGATGAGATCGACGTCGTACTCCCGCTCCAGTCGCTCCTGGACGATCTCGAGGTGGAAGAGCCCGAGGAACCCGGCGCGGAATCCGAACCCCAGCGCCTGCGAGGTCTCGGGCTCGTACACCAGCGACGCGTCGTTGAGGCGGAGCTTCTCGAGCGCATCGCGGAGCTCGGGATAGGCCTCGGCCTTCTGCGGGTAGAAACCGGCGAACACCATCGGCTTCGCCGGGCGGTAGCCGGGGAGTGGCGTGGCCGCAGGCCGCGCCTCGAGCGTGAGCGTGTCGCCGACGCGCAGATCCGCGACGGTCTTCAGGCCCGTCGCGGCGTAGCCCACCTCGCCCGCGGCGAGGCGCTCGACCTCGCGCGGCTCGGGCGCGAACACGCCGAGCTCGAGCATCTCGCTCGGCTTCTGGGTGGCCATCGGGAGGATGCGATCCTCCGCGGTGAGCACGCCGTCCACCACGCGGACGTGCGCGACCACCCCTTTGTATGTGTCGTAGTGCGAGTCGAAGATGAGCGCGCGCAACGGCGCGGTGGGCTCGCCCTTCGGCGCCGGGACGCGCTCGACGATCGCGTGAAGCAGCTCAGCGACGCCCTGCCCGGTCTTCCCGGACGCGAGCAGGATCTCGTCGTCCTTGAACCCGAGCGTCGACCGGAGGTCCTCGCGCACCATGTCGAGGTCGATGCTCGGCAAGTCGATCTTGTTGATCACCGGGATGACCTCTAGGCCCTGCTCCACGGCGAGGTACGCATTCGCGAGCGTCTGCGCCTCGATGCCCTGCGACGCGTCGACCAGGAGCACCGCTCCCTCGCACGCCGCGAGCGAGCGGCTCACCTCGTAGTTGAAGTCGACGTGGCCGGGCGTGTCGATGAGATTGAGCTCGTAGTCCTCCCCGTTGCGTCCGGTCCACGCCATGCGCACCGCGCGCGCCTTGATCGTGACGCCGTGCTCGCGCTCGAGCTCCATCGAGTCGAGCATCTGCTCCTTCATCTGGCGCAGCGGCACCGTCTTCGTGAGCTCGATGAGGCGGTCGGAGAGGGTCGTCTTCCCGTGGTCGACGTGCGCGATGACGCAGAAGTTGCGGACGCGGCTCTGCGGATCGGACATCGGACTCAAGCCTATGGGTGAGCGGGTCGACGGCGCGCGAGCGCGGTGTGCGGGCCGTCCGGGACGGCGTGAACGCGGTGCTAGGCTCGGTCGAGGACTGTCGCGGGGAGGGCTCAGATGTCACGCCATCGTTCACCCATCCTTCTCGTCATCGCGCTGTTCATCGCCGCAGCGTGCTCGAGCGCAACACCGACCGGCGGCGGCAGTGGCGCGCCGCAGGCCAGCGGCGCCGCCGGGACGCTCGTGTACTACGCCGACGTGAGCGATCTCATCTCGCTCGACCCGGCCGTCGCGTACGAGTTCAGTGGTGTGCTTCTCGTGCACAACGCCTACGAGACGCTGGTGCGGTTCGAGGGATCCGACCTCTCGACGATCAAGGCGGGGCTCGCGACGAGCTGGGAGCCGAAGGACGCCGGCTCGACGTGGGATATCACCTTCAAGTTGAAGAGCGGCGTGAAGTTCACGAGCGGCAACCCGCTCACCGCGGACGACGTCGTGTACTCGCTCCAGCGCGTCATCAAACTCAACAAGTCACCCGCCTTCCTCTTCACCGACATTGCTGGGCTCAAGCCGGAGAGCATCAAGGCGACCGACGGGAGCACCGTCGTCGTGAGCATGCCCAAGACCTCGAGCCCGCAGGGCTTCCTCTCGATCCTCACCTTCACCGTCGGTGGCATCGTCGACTCGAAGGAAGTGAAGTCGCACGAGACGAGCGGCGACTCTGGATCGGGGTGGCTCCTCGACCACTCGGCCGGCAGTGGGCCGTACGTCATCGACCACTGGACCAAGAACGCCGAGGTGCTCCTGAAGGCCAACCCGAACTACGGCGGCACGAAGCCGCCGCTCTCGGGCGTCCTCGTCAAGCACGTGCCAGAGTCGACCAACCAGCAGTTCGCCCTTGAGAAGGGCGATGCGGACGTCGCGCGCAACCTCGGTCCGCAGCAGATCAGCGCGGTCCAGGGCAAGCAGGGCATCGCGACAACGCAGGGCAACAGCCTGCTCCTCGTGTACGTCGGGATGAACGCGACCGTGAAGCCGCTCGACAACGTCAACGTGCGCGAGGCGCTCCGCACGGCCATCGACTACGACGGCATCATCAAGGAGCTCCTCAAGGGGAACGCGAAGAAGGTCCAGAACATCGTTCCGGCGGGGCTCGCGGGCTACAACGACGCCACGCCGTTCCAGGCCGACGTGAACAAGGCGAAGTCGTTGCTGCAACAGGCGGGACAGACCTCGGTGAACCTCGAGCTGCTCGTGCCGACAGGCCAGGCGCCTGGCGGCGTCGCGTGGGCAGACCTCGCTGCGAAGCTGCAGGCGGACTGGGCGAAGATCGGCGTGACGGTCACGATCAAGCAGACCGCGCAGGCCGACCTGCTCACCTCGTATCGCGCGCAGAAGGGTCAGCTCGTGATGATCCTCTGGGGTCCGGACTTCCCCGACCCGGACGCGAACGTCGGTCCGTTCACCGACTACGCCGCGAAGTCGATCGCGTACCGGAACGGCTGGGACGACAAGACGATCGCGCAAAAGGGACGGGACGCCGCGCTCATCACCGACACATCGAAACGCGCGGCCGCGTACAAGGACATCACCGAGTACGTCCTTCACAACGGGCCATACGCCATCCTCTACCAGCCGACGGAGCTCTTCGGGCTCCGCTCGAACGTGAAGGGCTTCGCCTGGAACCCGATGGGCTGGTTGGACTTTGCTGCCATAACCAAATAGGCCCGAGGTAGCGTGCGCTTCCTCGCGTTCCTCATACGACGACTGATCGGGATCGCGGCCGTGATGATCGGCGTTTCGGTCATCACGTTCGCGATCTCGCATGTCATACCCGCCGACCCCGCGGTGGCCGCCCTCGGCGACCACGCCACCGACGAGCAGATCGCCGCGTTCCGCGCCGAATACAAGCTCGACCGACCGCTGCCGGAGCAGTACCTCACATATGTGAACGACCTCCTGCACGGCGACTTGGGCCGCAGCATCCGCACGCGCCGCTCGGTCGCGGACGATCTCGCCGACTCGTTTCCAGCGACGTTCGAGCTCTCGTTCACTGCGCTCCTCGTCTCGATCGTCGTTGGCATCCCCGCGGGGATCTGGTCAGCGATCTCGCGAGGACGCCTACCCGACGTCGTCGTGCGCGTGCTCGCGCTGGCCGGCGGCTCGATCCCCGTGTTCTGGCTCGGGCTCATCGTCATCGGGCTGGGTTACTACCAGCTCGGCTGGTTTCCCGGCGGCGGTCGCATCGACGCGTTCGTCGCGCCGCCTCCGCTACGCACTGGTCTGTACGTCGTGGACAGCCTCGTCGCCGGCGACGTCGAGGCGCTGCGGAGCAGCCTGATCCATCTCGTGCTGCCCGCGCTGACGCTCGGCTACTTCTCGACGGCGGTCATCACCCGCATGACGCGCTCGAGCATGCTCGAGGTGCTCGGTCAGGACTACATGCGCACGGCCGAGGCGAAGGGCCTGCGCGAGCGCACCGTTGTGCTCCGGCATGGGTTGCGTAACGCCCTCATCCCCACGGTCACGATCATCGGCCTGACGTTCGGGAGTCTTCTCTCGGGTGCCGTCCTTACCGAGACGATCTTCAGCTGGCCAGGCCTCGGCCGGTACGCGACCGCATCCGCGGTAAGCCTCGACTTTCCGGCGGTGCTCGGCGTGACGCTGCTCGCCGCGGTCGTCTATCCCGTCGCCAACCTCGTCGTCGACGTCGCCTATTACTGGCTCGACCCACGGATCCAACGTGGCTGATCGCGCCATCGCCGCCGCGCGTGGTGGCGCACTCGCCGCGGTTCGCGTGCCGGCCCTTCGCGAGCCGCTCACGATCCTCGCGCTCGCGATCATCGCGCTCTTCGCGCTGGGCGCGGTCCTCGCGACGCTCATCGCGCCGTATGACCCGCTCGCGCAGGACCTCGCCTCGCGTCTCGCACCGCCGAACGCAGCGCATTGGCTCGGGACGGACCAGCTCGGCCGCGATCTCCTCAGCCGCGTCCTGTATGGCGCGCGTATCTCGCTCGTCATCGGCGTCGTCGTCGTCGCGCTCGCAGGCGTGATCGGCACGGCCGTCGGCCTCGTCGCCGGGTACGCCGGCGGTCTCGTCGACGAAGCGCTCATGCGCCTCACCGAGGTGTTTCTCGCGTTCCCGCCGCTGATCCTCGCGATGGCGATCGCGGGTGCCCTCGGCCCCAGCCTGGTGAACGCGATCATCGCCATCGCCGCCGTCACATGGGCGGTCTACGCACGACTCGCGCGGGGTCAGGTCCTCGCCCTTCGCCGGCGCGAATTCGTCGAGGCAGCGCGTGCGATCGGAGCGCGCCGCGCACGCATCCTCTTGCGACATCTGCTGCCGAATGCGGTCGCGCCACTGCTCGTCCAGGCAAGCTTCGACATGGGCTCCGCGATCGTGTCTGCCGCGGGCCTCTCGTTCATCGGGTTCGGCGCGCAGCCGCCGACGCCCGAGTGGGGCGTGATGATCAGCGAAGGCCGGAACTTCATCAGCACCCAGCTGTGGCTTTCTCTCTTCCCCGGCCTCGCGATCCTGCTCACGGTCGGTGCCTTCAACCTTCTTGGCGACGCCTTGCGCGACACGCTCGACCCGCGGCTTCGTCGCAACCAATGAGAGACGACGACACTAGAGTTTCCGTTCTGCGAGTCACCGCGTTCTGACAGGAGGACCGTCATGCCCGAACAGCGCGTCATCCCGATGCTCGCGTATGAGGACGCCGGCCGCGCGGCCGAGTGGATCACGAAGGTATTCGGGTTCCGCGAGACGGAGCGTTTCCACGACAAGAGCGGCACGGTGACCGACGTCGTGCTGGAGCTGGAGGGCGCGACCGTGATGGTGGGACACCCGAGTGAGGCGTATCAGGGGCCACGCCGTCACGCGCAGGTCTGCGCGCTCGCCCGCGCCTGGCTCGAGACGAAGTGGATCGTCGACGGCGTCGCCGTCTTCGTCAACGATGTCGAGACGCACTTCGCGACCGCGAAACGCAGCGGCGCGAAGGTCCTCACCGAGCTCGAGCAGGATGGGAACGAACGCAAATACCGCGTCGAGGACCTCGAGGGACACCGCTGGATGTTCGTCCAGCGCGACCTCATCTAGGCATCGCGAACGGGCGATGTAGTCCGCGCGTCGCGCGCCTCGCCGTCACGCGCACGCTCGAGACCGTCAAGGATGAGGTCCAGGGCGAAGATGAATTCGAGGTCATCGTCGTGATGAACACCCTGCAGCGCCTCGGCGATCGCGGGATACTTCCCCTGCCGGACTTCCCGCAGGATCTCCTGCACGCGCCGGTGTCCGTGATCGTCGCCAAGGAACAGATCCTCGCTGAACCCGAACGTGCGGTTGCCGAGCACGTGCATTGCCGTGTGCGTCAGCTGGCGAGAGAGGCCGCCGGCGCGGAGGCTCGCCACGACCGCGTCGTGATGCTTCATCAGGTTCACGCCCTCGGCGTTCGCGATGAGGCGGAACGCCCAGGCATGAGGACGCAGGTGCTCGCGCGCCGCGAGTGCGCGAGCGCGGATGGTCGCCTTCCAGTCGCCGGCATCCGGCGCCGGGAGCTCGCTCACGAGAAGCTCCAGCATCCCCGCGACCACTTCCTCCTTGTTCGTCACGTGGTGGTAGAGCGACATCGCCTCGACGCCCAGCTCCTGGCCGAGCCGCCGCATCGTGACGGCGCCCAGGCCGTCGCGGTCGGCGACCAGGGTCGCCGCGCGCAGGATCTGCTCCTTGCTGAGCGGCGCGCGGCCCTTCCCGCGCCGTGACGCCCGTCTCGGCGCGTCAGTTCCCGTCGATCGCTTGACAGCCTTACGCTGTATGGCTAGTGTCCGCATACCGACTTACAGTGTAAGCCTTCGCGTGGCATTCACGAATGCTTCACATCCGGGCGGCAGAGTCGCGACGAATCGCGAGAGGGAGATCGATATGAGCGTTCAGGTGGAGGACAAGTCCATGCCGGCAATGCGCACATCGGACAAAGGCAGCATGAGGGCGCTGGTCCAAGAGGGACGCGGCTCCGCGGACGTGCTGCACATCCGAGAAGTACCGAAGCCAGAGCTCATCGAGGGCCGCGTGCTTGTGCGCATGCGGGCCGCCTCGGTGAATGCGCTCGACTGGCACTCCGCGCACGGCGGTCTGCTGCTCGAGGTGGTCTCAAGGATCATGCGCCAAAAGCCGCAGCCGATCCGCGGGGTCGACCTGGCCGGCACCGTCGAGGCCGTCGGGCCGGGCATTACACGGTTCAAGCCTGGGGACGAGGTCTTCGGCGGAGCGCCTGCGGCGTTCGCCGAGTACGTTCGGGCGCGCGAGGACGGTCTCCTCGTGAAGCCGCAGAGCCTTTCGTTCGAGCAGGCGGCCACGATCGGCGTCGCCGGACGGACCGCGCTGCAGGGCCTGCGCGATCACGCGCAGGTGAAGCCGGGCCAGCGCGTGCTCATCCACGGAGCCGGCGGTGGCGTCGGCACGTTCGCCGTCCAGATCGCGAAGGCGCTCGGGACGCATGTGACCGCGGTCACGGGCCCACGCAACATCGACGTCGTGGCCTCACTCGGCGCGGACGAGGTGATCGATTATTCGAAGGAGGACATCACCCGGCGACCACAGCAGTTCGATGCCGTGCTCGACATCGCTGGGACACGCTCGGTCTCTTCGCTCCGCCGCCTGCTCGTGCCGAGCGGCATCTTCGTCCAGGTCGGCGCGACGAAGGGCAGCTGGTTCGGGGTGTTCGGCCGGATCATCGCGGTGATGCTGCGCTCGCGCGTGCTGAAGCAGCGCGTGAAGTTCTACGTCGCGAAGGCCACCGTCGAGGATCTCGCGTTCCTCAGGGACCTCTTCCTGGCGGGCAAGCTGCGCCCAGTGATCGACCGCACATATCCGCTGAGCGAGGCGCGCGAGGCCATCCGGTACCTCGGTACGGGTCAGGCACGAGCGAAGGTCGTGATCACGGAAGACTAGGCCCGCTCCGCTACGACCGGACCGCGGCGAAAGCGCGTGCGCACGACGGCGAGGACCTCCTGCAGCTCCGCGATACGCATGAGGTACGCGGCGGCTGCGTACAGGGCGCCGCCGAACGCGGTCGCGATGAGCGTCTGGATGAAGAGCACGGGCTTCGAGGGCTCGACGCAGCCGGCGCTCGTCACCGCGGGACACACGAGGTCGAACGGCGTGTTCGTGACGCGGATGAAGAGGAACATGCCGACGCCCATGAACAGCGCCGCGGTCACCTGCTTCAGCGTGGCGTAGCCGAGCCCCACAAGGCGCAGGCGCGCGCGCGGCGCGAGGAACGCCAGCAGGAGCGCAGCCTCGGCGAGGGTGGCGATCGAGTTCGCGAGCGCGAGGCCGTTGATGCCGAGGACCGGCGCGAGCGTCACGGACAGGATCACGTTCGCGCCGATCGACACGAGCGTGAGGGCGACAGGCGTGCTCGTGTCACGCGAGGCGTAATACGCGCGCGCGAGGATCTGCACGAGCGCGTGGCCGGCGAGCCCGAGCGCGTAGAAGAGGAATGCCGCCTGCGTGAGCTCGCGCGCCGCCGGACCGAAGGCGCCGTACTGGAACAGCAGGTTCACGATCGGGCGGCGGAGGACGACCATGATGATCGCGGTCGGCAGCGTGAGGAAGAGGATCCAGCGGATCGCCTGCTGGAGCGCGTCGCGCATTCGCGCCGCCTGACCAAGTGACGCGTAGTGCGAGAGCGTCGGGAAGACGGCGGCGCTGATCGCGATCGAGTAGACGCCGAGCGGCAGCAGCATGAGCTGGAACGCGTAGTTGAGCGCGGTGAGGGAGCCTGTCGGCATGAACGACGCGAGATACGTGTCGACGAAGAACACGATCTGCACCGCGGCGAGCGAGAACGTCCGAGGTCCCGCGAGGAGGAACACCTCGCGCACGCCGCGGTGGTCGAGATCGAGTGAGAGCTCGTATCGCGTGCGGCGGAACGTGAGCTCCGGGATCTGGACGAGGAACATCATCGCGGCGCCCGCGACTACGCCGTACGCCAGCGCGTCGATGCCCAGGAACGGCGAGAGGAAGAGCGCGAAGAGGATCTGCACGCCGTTGTAGACGAGCGGCGCGACGGCGCCGGCCAGGAACTGCCGGTACGATTGGAGCACGCCGGTCACGAGGGCCGAGAGGCCCATGAAGATGGGACTGAGCAGCATGACCCGCGTCAGGCGGATGCACTCCTCGAGCTGTGCAGGGTCGTCTTTGAATCCCGGCGCGACGATCGTCGGTACGAGCCAGGGCGCGGCGAGCCACATCGCCGCCGAGAGCCCGACGAGCGCAAGGATGAGGACGTTCATCACGCTCGACGCGACGTGCCACGCCTCCTTCTCCCGTTCCTTCGCGAGGTAGCCAGCGAATACGGGGATGAACGCGGACGCCAATGCTCCAGCGACGAGGAGCTCGAACAACGCGTTGGGGATCTTGAACGCCGCCAAGAACGCGTCGAGCTGCGGGCTCGCGCCGAAGGTCGCGCCGATCACCGAGAGGCGGAGCCAGCCGAGGACCCGACTGGCAACGAGCGCACCGATCATGACGATCGACGCGCGCGCGACGGACATCGTCACTACAGAAAGTATGGGGCGCGGTTGTGCGCTATCGTCCGTGACCGATGGCAACGAAGAAACGCAAGCGCTCCGCACTCAAGCGCATCCGTCAGACGCAGCGCCGCACCTCGATCAAGACCCTCGCTCGCTCGGCCGCGCGATCAGCCGTGAAGACTGCACGCGCGGCGCTCGAGAAGGGCGGCGAGGCCGCCGAGACCGCGCTTGCGGAGGCGTCGAGCATCCTCGACCGCGCAGCGAAGCGCGGCGCGATCCACAAGAACGCTGCGCGGCGCGGCCGCAGCCGGCTCGCGAAGCGCGAGGCGAAGGCAAAGAAGCACTAGCACTACCGCACGAACGGCGGCGCGCGACAAATAAGGGGGAGATCGGCATGCCGAATCCAGTCACGTGGTTCGAGATCATGGGCAAGGACTCAGCAGGTCTGCAGCAGTTTTACCGCGACGTTTTCGGCTGGAAGATGAGCGCGCCCGTCGCCGAGATGGGCAACTACAGCATGCTCGAGAATCACGAGCCCGGCATCGGCGGCGGCCTCGGTGACGAGATGGGCGGCGGCAACCGCGTGAGCGTCTACGTCTCTGTCGACGACCCGCAGCGCTACCTCGACAAGGCGGCCCGCGCCGGCGCCGAAGTGCTGATGCCGGTCACGACCATCACGCCGGACACCACGATCGCGATGTTTAGAGATCCTGCCGGCAACGTGACCGGGATCATGAAGGCGAGCCCGCGTCCGCAGCAATCGACGGCGCGTCGTGCGAGCAGCCCGACGCGCGCGCGACGCAGCGCGGCCAGCGGGCGCAAGAAGGCGACGGGGCGCAAGACGAGCGCCCGCAAGAAGTCCACTACACGAAGTGCACGCGGCGGTCGAACGCGCCGGCGACGCTAGCCGGCTTCGATCACGATCGTCCCTGCTGACCCGTCCACGCGGAGGCGCTGACCGCTCGCGATTCGATCGGTCGCGTTCGGCACGCCGACGACGGCCGGGATGCCGTACTCGCGCGCGACGACCGCGCCGTGCGACATCATCCCGCCCATCTCCATCACCAGCGCGCTCGCCGTGAGGAAGAGCGGCGTCCATCCCGGATCGGTCGCCGGTGCGACGAGCACATCACCCGGCTCTAGCTGCGCACCGACCGGCGACCGCAGCACGCGCGCCGTGCCCTGCGCCGTACCCGGGGATGCCGGCGTGCCGCGCAGATCGCCGCCTCCGGTTGGTGCGTAGGCCGCCTCCGCATCGGTGCCATCCGAGAGCAAGACGCGCGGGATGTGGCGGCGCCGCATCTCTCGCGCATATTCCGCGCGGCGCGCGGCGACGACCGCGTGAAGATCTTCGCCGGCGAGGCCGCTCCGAACCTCCTTCAGCGTGAGGAACCACAGGTCATCGCGTCCGTCGATGCGGCCGGCAGCCGCGAGCTCGTCGCCGATCGGCGCCAGGATCGCGCGACCGCGCGCGAAGAGCCGCATGATCTGGAACTTCGGCATCTCACGCAGACCGGAGAGCGCGCGCACGCGATGCAAGAGCGCGCGAACGATGCGGCGCCGCGGACCGTGCACCCGGGACGCGAGCGTCTCGATCATCGCCTCGGCGTCGCGCGCCCCACGCGCGAACTGCGCGTCCGGCGCGACGGCATCCCTGGGAAGACGCCGGTAGCCGGCGATCGCGTTGCGCAGATGCTCGGGGTCCTCCCGCCACCGCGGCACGCCGAGGTCGATCTCCGCGACCGCGCGGTGGCCGTACAGCTCGAGGAACGAGGCGAACTCGCGCCGCTCCGCTTCGGAGTCACCCTTTGTGCGCTGCGCGATATCCCAGAGCGCGAGATCCATCTCCGTCGTCGGATTGAAGGGGAGGCTCCGCAGCACGCTTCGCAACTCGTCCTGCGTCGCGCGCGATCCGAGCATCCGGCTGGCGGCGCCGAACGATGCGAATCCCGCGAACACCATGGCGATCAGCCTCGGCCCGAGGCGCGCGGGGTGGTCGGTGATGAGGCGCTCGAATGCCGCGATACGTTCGGCGGCCGTCGTTGTCGGACCGACGTCCGTATCGACGAGCGCGTGCACCTCGCTCATGAGCGAGGCGCGAGTCGCCGCGGGTCGCAGGAGCGCGCGAAGGACGATGAGTGGCGCTCCGGTGCGAGCGACCGCGCGCACGAGCGCCAGGCGCGCGCGGAACGTCGATCCGGCACGAACGCGCAGCCGCGGATCCTCGAGGATGCGCCGGAAGACAGGCTCGCTCCGCGCCTCCATGACGGACATGGCGCGCACCGGAAGGTCGCGGGTCGCGGGATTGAGGATGACCGCCGTCAGATCGAGCCAGAGCCGCATGCCGGACTGCTTCGTCACGAAGATGCCCTCTTCCATATCCGCGGGCGGGCGGCTCGCGAAGTGTTTCGCGAAGCCCGCACCGAGCAGCCGGAACGTCTGCAGCCCCATCGGTGTGAATGGTTGGAACACGCCCTGCGCGACGTTCGCCGAGAGCATCACGCGCAGGTCCTTGTCCGGATCAGGCAATCCCGCCGGGAGCGGATAGAGGGTCGTGATGTCGCGCGACTGAACGAGCCACAGCTTCGAATCGTCGATCGCCCACTCGATGTCCTGCGGCTTGCCGAAGTGCGCTTCGACCTGGTCGCCGAGCTGTGCGAGCTGACGCAGCCGCCTGTCGTCGAGCAACGTACCGCCGCGGTCCGAGATGGCAAGGCTGGGCGTGTCGACGACGTAGTGCTCCGGGTTGGCGGCACCTGACACGAGCTTGTCGGCGAGTCCGCTCACCGCATCGATCGATGCTCGCCGTCTGCGACCGGTCACGGGATCAGCGGTGAAGAGCACGCCTGCGGCACGCGCGTCGACCATCCGCTGGACGACGACGGCGAGCGCGAGGTCGCGCGTACCGATGTCGTGCGACGCGCGATACGCGACGGCGCGCTCCGTCCACAGCGACGCCCAGCATTCGCGCACCGCGTCGAGCACTGCCTCGTCGCCCTCGACGTTCAGGATCGTGTCCTGCTGTCCCGCGAAGCTCGCCTCCGGCAGATCCTCCGCGGTCGCGGATGACCGCACCGCCACGCGGCCACCGCCAAGTGCACGGTAGCCATCGCGTATCGCGTCGGCGACGTCACGCGGGACCGCCACGGAGCGCATCCGCTGGGGAGCGCTCTTCGCATCCGCCGCATCCACGTCGGCCGCGCGCGCCGCGACGCGGAACGCTTCCGTCGTGATGACGAATCCATCGGGCACGGGAAAGCCAGCGCGCATGAGCTCGCCGAGGTTCGCGCCCTTCCCGCCGGCGACGGCGAGATCCCGTGCCGAGAGGTCGCCGATCTGACGGACGAGGCCGGTGGCGATCATGCGACGGCTCGTGCCGCGCGCGCGATGTTGTCGAGGACGCGAAGAAGCACATCGCGCGTCGCGGCAATGTCGTCCGCTGAGATGCCTTCGCGCAGTCGCTGGTCAACGACCGCGCGGCGCCGGCGCATGCGCGCGACGACCGCGCGACCCGCGGGAGTCAACTCGAGGGCGCGCGAGCGCCGGTCGCGCGGGCTCGGACGTCTGCGGACCAGCCCCTTCGCCTCGAGCCGATCGACAAGGCGCGATACCCCGGCCTCATCCGTGAGGACGAGCGATGTGAGATGACGTGAGCCCTTCTCGCCGTGCAGGAACGTGGCGATGACGAGTTCCGCCTGCTGCATCGTGAGGCCGAGCGGCGCGAGCTGCCGGTCCGCGAGCGTGCGCAGCTCGCGCGAGACCTGCATCACGAGACGGCCGAGGCCTGGGGCGTGCGCCGGTTCGGGGAGCACCGCTCGGGCCGCCATGTCGCGAACGTACGCGCATCGGAAATACTTGTCAAGACAAGTATTCGCACGGGTACCGCGGCTGTGAACGATCGCGCCGTCTACGTTGACTCGAAGATCGCGAGCGGAAGGAAGGCCGAGACCACCCAGTTCGGCGCGTCGACGACTTCGCTGATCTTCAGATCGACCGCGACACTGCAAAGGACGTAGGCCTCCTCGCGGGTCAGTCCGCGCGCGTCGACGAGATGACCGATCATCGAGCGCACCGCCGATCGGCTCGCCTCCATGAGATCTGGTGCGATACCCATCGTGGCGTAGTGGCCGCCAGCGACCGTCCGCGAGGCAAGCGCGTTCGTCTTGAACTGCGGCCCCTCGATGGCGTGGTCCCGGACGACTGACAGACGAAGCGTGGCTGTCATCGTTGTTTCGATCGCCGTGATGCAGACCTCGCCGTCGCCCTGCGCCGCGTGGCCATCACCCGCCGAGAACAGCGCACCCTCGACCTGGATCGGCAGATAGAGCGTCGATCCCTTCGTCAGCTGCTTGACGTCCATGTTCCCACCCTGCGCGCGTGGCGGGATCGTGCTGTGCTCGCCGGGCTCTGTGACCGCGACGCCCATGACCCCGAGGAACGGTTCGAGAGGGATGCGGATACCAGACCGGAGCTCCGCAAAGCGCCCGTCGAGCTCCCACATCTTCAGGTACGGCCGCGGGAAGTCGTCGGACAGAAGACCCCTTCCGGGCACGAACGATGTGTATCCGACCTCGCCGGGCACAAGATCCAACACGTCGATCTGAAGCACGTCGGCGGGGTGCGCGTCGCGAACGGCGATCGGTCCCGTGAGTGGGTGGCCCTTCGCGGTATACGGCCTCATGTCCGCCGTCGTCATGCCGCGGCGGTAGCGGCCGTCGGAGGAGTCGCGACAGCTGATGATCACCGTGTCGCCGGAGTCGACGTGGAGTCGAGGAGGCAGTGCGTTGTCCCAGGCGTAGTGCACTGCGTCGCTGTCGAGCTTGTACGTTCGCGGCATTAGCCGGCGGCTACCGGCCGAATCGTGGGAACGCGTCGCGGCCCGGGTAGCGCGCCGCGTCCTGCAGCTCGATCTCGATCTCCATGAGGCGGTTGTACTTCGCGACTCGTTCGCTGCGCGAGAGCGAGCCGGTCTTGATCTGGCCGGCATTGAGCGCGACGACGAGGTCGGCGATGGTCGTGTCCTCGGTCTCGCCGGAACGGTGGCTGATGACCGCCGCGTAACCGGACCGATGCGCGAGCTCCACCGCCTCGATCGTCTCGGAGAGGGTGCCGATTTGATTGAGCTTGATGAGCACCGCGTTCGCGACCCCCTGACCCACTCCCCGACGTATGCGTTCGACATTCGTGACGAACAGGTCGTCGCCCACGAGCTGCACCTTGTCGCCGAGCTTCGCCGTCATCTTCGCCCAGCCGTCCCAATCGTCCTCGGCGAGGCCGTCCTCGATCGAGACGATCGGGTAGCGCGCACGCCAGGCGGCGTACTGATCGATGAGCTCGTCCGCGCTCAGCGTCCGGTCTTCGCGCGCGAGCGAGTACTTGCCGCGGTCGAAGAACTCCGTCGACGCGGGATCGAGCGCGATCGCGACGTCGCCCGGTTCGTACCCCGCCTTCTCGATCGCCTGCATGATCAGACGGATCGGCTCCTCGTTGTCCTTGAGGCCCGCGGGCGCGAACCCGCCCTCATCACCGACTCCCGTTCCCATCCCCTTGTCGTGAAGGATGTCCCTCAGCGCGTGGAAGACCTCCGACCCCGCGCGCACCGCCTCGCGGAAGGACTCGCGACCGAGCGGCACGATCATGTACTCCTGCATGTCGGCCGAATCGGTCGCGTGCTTGCCGCCGTTGAGCACGTTCATCATCGGCACCGGCAGCGTGCGCGCGAGCGGTCCTCCGAGATACCGGTACAGCGGGAGGCCGACCGCGTTCGCGGCGGCGCGTGCGCAGGCGAGAGAAACGCCGAGCATCGCGTTGGCGCCCAGCTTCGACTTGTTCTCGGTGCCGTCGAGTTCGATGAGGATCCTATCGATCGCGCTCTGATCCGCTGCGTCCTCGCCGATGAGCTCCGGTGCGATCGCGTCGTCGACGTTGCCGATCGCGCGCAGCACGCCCTTGCCCCGGTAGCGCGCCTTGTCGGCGTCGCGCAGCTCGACCGCCTCGTGCGCGCCGGTCGACGCGCCCGAGGGCACCATTGCGGTGCCGCGCGAGCCGTCCGCGAGCAGCACGTCGACGGCGACGGTCGGGTCGCCGCGGCTGTCGAGGATCTCGCGCGCGCGCAGGAGCTCGATCGTCGTGTCAGGCATCGGGGATCGCCTCCACACCCGGCAGTGTCTTTCCTTCGAGGAACTCGAGCGACGCGCCGCCGCCCGTCGAGACGTGGCTCATCCTGTCGGCGAGCCCCGCCTCGGTCACCGCCTGCACGGACTCACCGCCTCCGACGACGGTGGTCGCGCCGGGGTTGTTGGCCATGAACTGCGCGATCTGCCGCGTGCCGTTGGCGAAGGCGTCGATCTCGAACACGCCCACCGGTCCGTTCCAGAAGACCGTGCGCGCTTCGCGGATCGCGTCGCGATATTGCGCGACGGTGCGCGGGCCGATGTCGACGATGGCCATGCCGTCGGGCACATCGTCGACGTCGTACGTCACCGCGCGCTGCGCGCCCTCCTCGTCGACGCTGGGCGCCGCGAGCACGTCGACCGGGAGCAGGATGCGTTTCCGGTCGCCCTCGACCTGCTCGATGATCCGCGCGGCCTCGCCCGCCCGATCCTCTTCGACCAGCGACAGGCCCACCTTGCGGCCGGTCGCGAGAAGGAACGTGTTCGCCATACCACCGCCCACCGCGAGCGTGTCGACCTTCGGGATGAGCGAGCGCAGCACGTCGATCTTCGACGACACCTTCGCGCCACCGATGATCGCGACGAAGGGGCGCTTCGGTTCGCTCAGGATGCTGCCGAGTGCCGTGAGCTCCTTCTCCATGAGCAGTCCGGCGTATGCGGGAAGGATCGTGGCGATCGCGGCGGTCGATGCGTGCGCGCGATGCGCCGCACCGAACGCGTCGTTCACATAGAGGTCGAACCCCTTCGCAAGCTCCTTTGCGAAGGCGGGATCGTTCTTCTCCTCCTCGGGATGGAAGCGCACGTTCTCGAGGAGGACGACATCGCCGCGGCGCAGCCTTCCGATCGCCGCTTGGACCTGTGGTCCGATGCAGTCCGAGAGCAGCGCGATCTTCTTTCCCAGCAATTCGCCAAGGCGCGCCGCGACGGGCGCGAGGCTATGCCCCGGGTCAACGCCCTTCGGCCGCCCGAGGTGCGAGCAGAGCGCGACCGCCGCGCCTCGCTCGGTGAGCGACTTGATCGTGGGCAGCGCCGCGCGGATGCGCGTGTCGTCGGCGACTTTGCCGTTCTCGAGCGGCACGTTGAAGTCGACGCGGACGAAGACCTTCTTCCCGGACGGGTCGACGTCCCGGATGGTGCGCTTGCGGAACGACGTCAACTAGTGCGGCGACCCGGGAGCGGTGTGCCGCACTAACGCGAGCCGGCGGTCGCGGTCGCTTCGCGCTTCGGTGCCGCTGCCTCGGCAGGCAATCTCTCGGCGACGAACGCGGTGATGTCGGCAAGGCGGCACGCGTAGCCCCACTCGTTGTCGTACCACGCGATCACCTTGACCATGTTGCCGAGCACGATCGTGTCGAGGCCGCTCACGATCGTCGAGTGCTCGTCGCCCTTGAAGTCCATCGAGACGAGCGGTTCCTCGGTGTAGTCCATGATCCCCTTGAGGTCGCCCTCGGACGCCTTCTTGAAGGCGGCGTTTACCTCATCCTTCGTGACGTCGCGCTTGAGCGTGGCGGTGAAGTCGACGACCGACACCGTCGGTGTCGGAACGCGGAAAGACATGCCGGTAAATTTTCCCTGAAGCTCGGGGATGACGAGCGCGACGGCTCGCGCCGCGCCGGTCGTGGAGGGGATGATGTTCATCGCGGCCGCGCGCGCATCGCGTGGATCGGCCGCCACGACATCGAGGATGCGCTGCGAGTTCGTGTAGGAGTGGACGGTGGTGAGGAAACCCTTCTCGATGCCGAACGTGTCGTTCAGCACCTTGGCCACCGGCGCGAGGCCGTTGGTCGTGCAGGAGGCGTTGCTGATGATGTTGTGCTGCGCGGGGTCGTAGGCCCCCTCGTTCACGCCGAGGACGATGGTCTTGTCCTCGTTCTTCGCGGGCGCCGAGATGATCACCTTCTTCGCGCCTGCGTCGCGATGCGCCTTCGCCTTCGTGGCGTCGGTGAAGAACCCCGTCGACTCGACGACGATGTCGACGCCGAGATCCTTCCAGGGCAGCTTCGCCGGATCGCGTTCCTGCAGGACCTTGATCTTGCGGCCGTCGACGACGATCGCGTCGGCGGTCGCGCTCACCTCGCCGGGGAACGTGCCGTAGTTCGAGTCGTGCTTGAAGAGCAGCGCGTTCATCTTTGGATCGGCGAGGTCGTTGATCGCGATGACTTCGAGATCGGGATGCCGCTCGAGAAGCGCCTTCAGGAACTGACGGCCGATCCGACCGAAGCCGTTGATGGCGATGTGAGCGTGCATCTTGACCTCCCCGTGCGTCGCTGAGACGAAGACTAAAGGAACCAGTCCCCGCGGCCGGAGGCCCGTTCCCTCGCCTCGAGCACAGCACCGTGCATGCCCACATCGGCGCCGAGCGCCGCGGGCACGACGCGTACCGCGGCCGCGGGCGCCCTGAACGCGCGCTGGGCGATCGCTGCGCGCATCGGATCGAGGACGTGCGCCGGTTGGTGCTCGGTGATCGACCCGCCGACGACGATGAGCGACGGGTTAAGCGCGTTGGTGATACCGACCGCGAGGTTGGCGAGCGCACGCTCTGCTCGCGTGACGAGCGCGCGCGCGCGTGTGTCCCCCCTCGCCGCCGCGTCGTACACATCGCCGGCGCGCTGTGCGCCGAACTGCTCGGCGAGGTTCGCGCCCGCGGCGAAGGCCTCGACGCAACCGAACGATCCGCACTTGCAGCGCGGGATGTCATCGCCCGCGTCGCGCGACGCGTCGAGCTGGAAGTTCACCGGCCAGTGGCCGAGCTCGCCCGCCGTGTTCGACGCGCCGCGCACGAGGCGACCTCTCGTCACGATCGCGCCGCCCACTCCGGTCGATACCGTGATGTACACGAAATCCTTCGCACCCTTCGCCGCGCCGATGAGCGACTCGGCGATCGCGGCCATGCAGGTGTCGCGGTCGAGGAACACCTTCACACCGAGGCCGTCGCCGACGCGTGCCGCGATCGGCATGTTCGTGAAGCCGACGATGTTCTGCGTCTGGCTCACGACACCGGTCATGTGGTCGAGCGGACCCGGCGCGGAGCATCCCGCGGCACCGACGTCGGCGGGTGTGACACGGGCCTTGCGCATCACGTCGCGACCGCTGGCCACCACCTCGTCGATGACCGCATCGCCGCTGGTTTGCGGCGTTCGCCGCTCGTCGCGCGCGACGATCTTCGGAACGGCATCACTCTCCACCATCGCGACGACGCTCCGGATCTGCGTGCCGCCAAGATCGATGCCGAGGTACGGCCTCGCCGCCGTGCTCAGATCTTCGGCAGCTTCCCGGAAAGACCACTCAGCGCGGACATGTCGCCGTGGAATGTCTGCATCAGCGCCAACTTGTAGCCGCGCCTGGCCTTGTCCTTGCCGAACGCTTTCTCCGCGTCGGCGTAGATGGTCGACACGAGCATCGCGAGGTAGGGCGCGGCCTGCGTCTCTGGCAGCCCGATGCGCTCGAATGCCTGCACGTCGAGACGGTCATCGACGACGGGCAGAGGCTTGTCGATCGGGTCCGCCTGCTCGTCGACGCGCATCAACAGGCTCGAGATGCGCTCGTCGACCTTCGTCTTGCCGTAGTGACCGCTGTTGTATTCGGTGAGCAGCGCGTTCGACAGCGCGGCGAGCATGCCCGCGCGGCTCGACGCACCAGGCTCCATCCTCGCGGCGCCACGGACCCCCGCGGACTCCTCACGCTTTCCGCCGAAGAGGCCGCCGAAGATCCCCTTCTTCTTCTCCGGTGCGCGCGCCTCGGAGGGCGGTGGCGCCCATTCGCTCGGCGGCATCTGCGGCGCCGCGGGCTTCGCCGGCTCGACGACCGGCGGGGGTGGCGGCGCGCTGAGCGCAGAGAGCCGTGGATCATCGGTCGGTGCCTCCGGCGCTGCTGCCGGAGCGGGCGCGTTCCATTCCGGCGCCGGCGCGGGTGCGCGCCACTCCGTCGCCGGCGGCGGGGGCGCTTCGGTCACGGGCGTCTTGAATAGACCTTCGAGCGCGGCGAGCCGATCGTCGAGCTGCGACGTCGCAGGTTCCGAGATCGCGGGCTCCGGAGTGAGGGGCTCGGGAGACAGAGGCTCCGCGGTGCTCGTGTCCCACTGACCGCTCGCGGGCGCAGGCTCGGGCGCAGGTGGCGGTGGCGGAGGCGGTGTCCAGTCCTCCGCCGACTCGACCGCGGGTGCGGTCCACTGCGGCGCCTCAGGCGTCGGCGCGGGCGGCGTCCATTGCGTCTCCGGCGTCTCCGCTGGTGCGGTCCACTGCGGCGTCTCTGCCCGTGCCTCCGGCGGTGTCCAGGTATCGGCCGACGTGTCGAACACGGGAGCGGACTCATCCGGCATGACCGGCTCGGGCGGCGTCCACTCCTCGGTCCCCGGCGCGGGCGGCGGCGCGCTCCATGTCGGCGACTCGGGGACGGGCGCAGGCGGCGTCCACTCGGTCGGCGACCGATACGCGCTCGCACCACCTTGCTGCTGCCTCCTCTCGAGCAAGGCCGCGGTCCAATCGGTCGTCTCCGCGTTCGCGCTCGGAGGCACTGGCGGCTGCGGCGCGGGTTCGCTCGGCGGCGGCGCTTGCGGCGTGCTCGGCGGTGGCGCGAACGTGGCTTCCTCGCGCGGCGGTGGCGCGAACGTGGCTTCCTCGCGCGGCGGTGGCGCAAAGGTGATTTCCTCGCGTCGAGGAGGGCTCGGCGCTGGAGGCGCCTGCATCTCGGTGGGCAGCTCGATCGTCTCGATCACGCCATCGCGTACGAGGCCGGCAAGCGTCGTGAGCGCGGTGTCGCGATCGACCTTGAGGTGCTCGGCGAGCGCGTTCACGTCGCGCTGGCCGTTGACCGCAAGCACGACGCGCCAGCGATCCGACGTGAACGTGACCGCGCCCTGCTCGGCGGCACGCTCGGAGAGGCGGAAGCGCGTGCGGTCGGTCGGGATCACCTGACGCACGCTCTCGATCCACTTCTTGTATTCCTCGGCCTTGCGTAGGTTGTCCTGCAGCTCGCCCTCGAGGTTCCCGGGAGGGGCCTCGTTCCACGCCGTGAACTCGAAGTCGGCGCGGCCCATGTCCCAAATCGAGCCGAGCGCCGGGATGGGTCCCTCGTTCGCGAACACGGCGGCGATGACCCGGCCTTCGGCGAGGCCGAGTGCGCCTTCGCCCTTGTCGCCGCGAAGCGTCAGCTCGCCGGTCTTCTTCGTCTCGGTGAGCAGGCGCAGCACGGTCTCGAGTGGGAAGTCACCGGTGTTGCCCTTGAGCGTCATCGCAGCGCGACCTCCGTCTGCTTGTCGAATACGTGCAGCTTGCGAAGGTCGAACCCGACCCGCAGCGTCGCACCAGGCTTGGTCTGCGTCTCGGTCGAGACACGAGCGATGAACGTCTGGCTGTCTGCTGAGAGCATGAGCTGAAGCTCGTTGCCAAGGAACTCGACCACCTCGACCTTCGTATCGACCGGAAGCCGTTGTCCCTGTGTTGTCGAGAGGTCGTCGATGTCCTCCGGTCGCACGCCGAGGATCACCTCTTTGCCGATCGACTCCTCTGCCTTGCCGCGAAGCGGCGCGCGGAAGAAGCCGGCGTCGGCGACGATCTCACCATCCTGACGGCTGACCTTGCCCGGGAAGAAGTTCATCGCCGGCGATCCGATGAAGCCCGCGACGAACACGTTCACCGGGCGCTCGTGCAGCGCCTCGGGCGTGTCGAGCTGCTGGAGCACGCCCTCACTCATGACCGCGATGCGGTCGCCCATGGTCATCGCCTCGACCTGATCGTGCGTCACGTAGATCGTCGTGCGTCTGAGTCGCTGGTGGAGCTTCTGCAACATCGCGCGCGTCTGGATGCGCAGCTTCGCGTCGAGGTTCGAGAGCGGCTCGTCCATTAGGAACACCGCGGGCTCGCGCGCGATCGCGCGGCCGACCGCGACGCGCTGCCGCTGCCCGCCCGAGAGCTCCTTGGGTTTGCGCTTCAGGAGCTGACCGATGGCGAGCATCTCCGCGACCTCGTTCACGCGCCGATCGATCTCCTGCTTCGGCATCCCGCGAAGCTTCAGGCCGAACGCGATGTTGTCGTAGACGCTCATGTGCGGGTAGAGCGCGTAGTTCTGGAAGACCATCGCGATGTCGCGGTCCTTCGGCGCGACGTCGTTCACCCGACGCTCGCCGATGAAGATGTCGCCGGTCGATTGCTCCTCGAGCCCCGCGAGCATGCGCAGCGCGGTCGTCTTGCCGCAGCCGGACGGCCCGACGAGCACGAGGAACTCCTCGTCGCGGACCTGGATCGACAGATCTTTGACCGCGGTGAAGTCGCCGAACTTCTTCGTGACGTGATCGAACGTGACCGTTGCCATCGCTGCGAGTTTAGAGGGGTAGAGGGCGCCTTAGCGAAGCGGAGGCACCCGATGGGCCCGAGCTCTCCGATGAAGGGAGGTCTCATGAGAGACCTCCCGTCGTTCAGTGCTTAGAGGCGCCCGATGGGCACGAGGTGCCGTAGCGAAGCGGAGGCACGCGATGGGCCCGAGCTCTCTGATGCAGCGAAGTCTCATTAGAGACTTCGCGTCACTGAAGAAGGAAGGAGTACAGCGCGCCGAGTGGACGAGCGCCCACGTGGAGCGTCGCGCGGATCGCGTCGGTCGCCGAGGTACCGCCGCGATCTGCGAGACGCGCAAGCACGCGGACGCGGTACGCGACCGCGCCGGCGGGCGGGTCGAGCGCGACCGCGACGATGCCACGCTCGCCGACGGTCACCGGTGCGCTGTCGGCGATCGCGAGCTGGCGGGTGCGGGACGTCGCCGACGCGTAATACGCGACGCGCACGAACGCCTCGTGGACCGACGAATCGCTCACGCGGAGACGCGCGACGATCGTCGTCGGTGACGCAGGGAGCGGCAGCAGCTCACCTTCGATCCCCCACGCGCGCCCGCCCGGGACGCCGACGACCAGCGCATCGCCATCTGCAATGAACGAACCGCGAGGCGTCGTGCGCCGAAAGCGCGGATCGCCGTCATCCGCGGATGCGGCGTCGCCGAGCGCGAACAGGCACATCGCGATGAGAAGGAGAACGCGCACGAGACGACCCTACGCGGACGCGACGCGCGTGTCTGTCCCTCGCCTGTCGCATGAATGAGTGACGAGCCGTCGCACGTTCATGCGACAGCACGTCACGCGAACGTCACGAGATACGTGCCGATCTCATATGGAGCGAGCCGGACGCTCATCACCGCTCCGTCCGTCTCGGGCGGCGCCGCGGTGCGCAGGACCTCGAATCCGGTATTGCCGAGTGTGAGGTCGCCCTCGCGCAGATCGACCGCGCGCGCCGACGCGATCGTTCGGTGGAAGCGCACGTCGACCGCCTCTTCGCGGCCGCGCGGATTGAAAAGACGCACCGCCACGCCGTCTCGCGCGGCGCGTAGTGTTGAGGGCTGCACGATCGACTCGCGCGGCAGCTCCATGAACGGGCCGACGGGCCGCGCGCCGCGCACGACTCGCGCCGGTGCGAGGAACTCGCGCACCTCGCGCGCAGCCGCGGCGAGGCTCATGTCGGAGAACATCGGGACCACGCAATAGCGATACGCGCGCCGGCCGATCATCTGCGCGCTCGGCGTCTCGAGCGCGGGACCCGCGTGACCGCGCCGCTCGGTCATGTCGCCACGCGAGAGCCAACCCATCGCACGCAGCAGGGTGACCGCGATCGTGCGCCCGTCGTGCAGGACCGCGTACTCGCGAATGCCGTCGAGTCCGATCATGACCGCGCCGTCCAGCGCGACGAGATCGTGCGCGCAGCGTTCCGCAGTCGGCTGCTCCACCCAGCCGCGCTTGCCGGAAACCCGGTTCGTGCGATCGAGCCAGGCGAAGGTGCTGCCGGCGATGTGCGTCAGCGAGCGCGTACCGGTCTCGCAGAGCACGCGCAGACGGTGATCGCGTGCCTGGTTGTCGACCTCGAGCGTGACATCCACGCGGCGCGCGCCCGAGTCGAGCGACACCTCCATGTGCACCGGGCATGCGACGGTCTCGGCGGTGCGCGCGAGGCGGTCATCGCGCAGCCGCGCCGGCAGCTGAAGGAGCAGGTCGACGATGACGGTCGCGCGGTCGCCGGTGACGCCACTGCGGCGTGCGCCTGCGATACCGCGCGAGCCCACGGTCGGACCGGCGTATGAATACGTGTACTCGTCGCCGCGGTCGCCGTCGTCGACGAGCAGGTTCTGCGTCCCGCTGCGCCCGCCACTCTGCTTGTCGACGACGACGAACGATCCGTCGGTCGCGACCTCGACGCGCAGGAGTTCGTTCTCGATCGCACCATCTCCGTCGACGCGCACCGCAGCGCCGTCGATGCGTGACGCGGCGACCGCGCCGAACGCCGCGCAGCGCACGCGCGTCGGCGTGCCGTCCAAGTCGACGACGGCATCGCGCGCCCATGGCAGGTCGTTCCACACGAGCGTCGTGTTCCCCTCGCCGAGCACGCGCCGCTCCAGCGACGCCGCGAGCGTCGCGCCGTCGACGGACACCCGATCGAACCGGGGGCGCATGTCGATGTCGTGGACGTCGTCGATCGAGCAGCCGCAGATCGAGTCGTGCGGGTGGTTCTGCAGCAGGGTCCGCCACAGCGAGCGGAGCTCGTCGCGCTCGTCGCCGCCGGTGATCGCGTCGAGCGGCTCGCAGCGCTCGAGGAGGAGGCGCTCGCACCGCGCGTTCTCCTGCTTGATCCACACGCGCGTCGAGTTCACGCCGCGGAGGATCGGTCTGTAGCGGCCACCGACGAGCTCCCCGGCGAACGAGGTCCGGGGCGAGGGCACGACCGCGAGGAAGTCTTCGAGGCTCGCGATCTTCGCGTCCAGGTTCGGTGAGACCTTGTGCATGGCCGCGACCGCCTCGGGTAGCCGCTCGTATGCCTCGACGTGGTCGTCGCCTTCCATGAAGAGCAGCGACGACGTGTTCGCGTACCGAGCGGGGACGTCGATCATCTTCGGGAGGCGGGTGCGCACGCGCGCTTCGAGCTCCGCCTCCGTCTCGGACATCTCGCCGACGAGCGCAAGGCCGCTCGCGTAGTGCGTCACGAGGTGGCATGCGAGGACGCGGTCACCGGAGGGCGCCTCCCACGCGAACTCGGCGCCGATGTCCTCGCCCTCCGCGCCGATCCCGCGGGAGAACACGTAGCTCGAGTAGCCGAACCCGCGCAGCACCTGCGGGATCTGCGCGGGATGGCCGAACGGATCGGCGACATAGCCGGCACGCATCGCCCGGCCGAAGGACGCGGCGACCCGAAGCCCTTCCTGGAAATTGCGCACGAGCGACTCGGCGGACACGAGGATGTTGTCGGCGAGCACGTACCACGGGCCGATGAAAAGGCGTTCAGCGCGTACGAGCTTCACGACGAGCTCGTGGTGGTCTGGCCGCTTCTCTAGATGATCCTCGATCGCGATCGTCTGCCCGTCGAAGGTGAACGACGTGAACGACGGATCGCGCTCGAGGAGCGTGAGTAGCTTGGACACCATCGGCACGAGCCGCGCGCGATAGCCCTCGAAACGCTCGTACCACTCGCGATCCCAGTGCGTGTGCGGCACGATGAATACCTTCCACCGCGCGCGGCGGCGGAGCAGCGCGACGGCGCGCGGCGCGGCGAGGCCCGCGAGCGTGCCGACGAGCGCGCCTGCGATGACGTCACTCGGGTGATGCACGCCCACGGCGACACGCTCGACGCACACCGCGAAGGCCATGAGCAGCGCAGGGATCCGCCAGCGCGGCGCGACCGAGCCCAGCGCGACCGCGGCACCGGTCGCGAACGTCGCGTCACCCGAGGGGAACGCGAACGTGAGCGGGTGATCGATGAGCGTCGGCGGCAGGTCGGGGACGCTGTTGAAAGGGCGCGGCCGGCGGAAGAGCGGCTTGAGGATGAGCTCGGTCACGGCCCAGCCGTCGACCATGCCGAGATAGACGACGAGCATCTCCCACCAGCCGCGACGCACAAATCCGCGCGCGCGGGCGATGAGCACGCCCGCGACCCACCACAAGAGACCGTTCCAGTTGATCCAGTAGATCCCGACCGCGAGCGCAGTGAGCGCCGGTGACTGGACCGCCGCGCTGAAGATCGCGCGGTAGAGCTGGTCGTCCAGTACGAGCAGGTCCATCAGCGCCGGACGTGGCGCCAGATGAAGAGCGCGACCGCGGCGACGATGGCCGCCGCGACGAGATAGTCGAGGCCCCTCAGCGACTCCTTGAGGTCGTGCCAGTGGTCCCCGAGGACGAGACCGCCCCAGACGAGCAACATCACCCACGGGATCGCGCCGAGGATCGAGAAGAGCAGGAAGCGCCAGAGCGGCATGCGCGCGATGCCCGCCGGCACCGAGATGAACGTGCGGACGATAGGGAGCATCCGCGAGAAGAACACGGTGACCTCGCCGTACTTCGCGAACCAGCGCTCCGCGAGATCGAGGTCGTGCGCGCTGATCAGCACGTACCGTCCGTATCTCGCGACGAGCGGTCGACCACCGTACGCGCCGATCGCATAGGACAGGAGCGAGCCGACGGTGTTGCCCGCGACGCCGGCGATCACCGCGCCCCAGTAATTCCACGGCGCGCTCGTGAGCGGCTCGATCAGCCCGCGCGACACGCTCCAGCCCGCGAAGGGAAGGATGAGCTCGGACGGGAGCGGGATCGCGGCGCTCTCGATCGTCATCGCGATGACGACGCCGACGTAGCCGAACTGCGAATACAGCGAATCGATGAATGGCAGGACGAATGCGTCGATCGCATCGAGCACCTGCGTATCATGGCCGAAGGGACGGGCAGGGCATCGCAAAGGAGAAGACGCGTGTCCGCGCTCGACGATCAGCTACGTGATGGGATCGCGAAGATCCGCAAGGCCGACATCGTCGTCGGCATCCCGAGCTTCCGCAACGCCGGCACGATCGGCCATGTCGCCGCGACGGTCGCACGCGGGCTGCGCGAGCATTTCCGCGACGCGCGCGTCGCGCTCATCAACGCGGACGGCGGATCGGAGGACGGCACGCGCGACCGCGTCCGCGAGAACGCGAAGGACATCCCGGTCGCGGTCGGACGGTACGTCGGACCGCCGGGCAAGGGCTCGGCGTTCCACGCGATCTTCGAAGGCGCGGTCTCGCTCGACGCGAAGGCATGTGCGGTCGTTGACTCGGACCTGCGCAGCATCACTCCGCAATGGATCGAGCGGCTCGCGGGACCGGTCCTGCGCGGCGAGGCCGACTACGTCACGCCGCTCTACGCGCGGCACAAGCACGACGGCACGATCACGAACTCCATCGCGTATCCCCTCACACGCGCGCTGTACGGCCTGCGCATCCGTCAGCCGATCGGTGGCGAGTTCGGATTCCACACAGATCTCGCGCGCGCGTATCTCGCGCAGCCGGTGTGGGACACGGACGTCGCGCGCTTCGGCATCGACATCTTCATGACGACGACCGCGGTCGCGCGGCATGCGCGCGTCGTGCAGGCGTTCCTCGGAGCGAAGGTGCACGACCCCAAGGACCCGGCGGCGGACCTCGGCCCGATGTTCACGCAGGTCGTGGGCACGCTCTTCCGTCTCGCGGCGGAGCACGAAGCGATCTGGCGCGAGGTGACCGGGTCGCGCGCCGTGCCCGTCGTCGGCGATCCGGAGCCGGTCGAGCCGGAGGCGATCGAGGTGGATCCCGCTCGCCTGCGCGCGAAGGCGGACTCGCTCGCCGCGGATCAGAAAGAGTTGTGGAAGGACGTGCTCACGGCTCCCGTCCCGCGCGCGATCGGGCCCGACGGCTGGGCGCGCATCGTCTTCGATTTCCTCGCCGCGGCGCTGCGACACCCCGGCGAGAGCGAGCGGCTGGCTCGTGGCTTGCTCCCGCTCTACTACTCACGCGTCGCCGAGTTCGTAGACGAGGCGCGCGACATGACCACGACGCAATCCGAGGACATCGTCGAGCTCGGCGCGCGCGCGATGGAGAAGGCGAAAGAGAAGCGAGCGACGAGCGATTCACTCGCGAGGAGCGAGTCAACGAGCGGTGTCGAGGCGGCGAGGCGCAAGCCGTGAAACGGGCTCAGGGGGAGGGGCCCCTGTCAGCGAGCCTCAGCGAGCGTGAGAGCGCGAAGAAGTGAGCGTTTCACTAAAGGAAGATCAGCTCATCCTCATCACCGAAGACGATGGCAGTCTCCCGCTGCGCGCATCGAGCGCGCTCGGGTTCTACTACCACGACACGCAGTTCCTCTCCGGCTACAAGGTGCGCGTCAACGGCACCGAGCCGCTCCTACTCTCCGCGAACACGGAGCAGAACTACGTCGCGACGTTCCAGCTGATGCACTCCGAGGGCGCGACGATCGGCACGGCTCGCCACTCCGCGAAGACGCTCTCGATCCGGCGCACACGCTTCCTCGCCGACGGCCTGCGCGAGCGCATCGGCATACTCAACGCGAACCCACAGCCTGCGCATATCACGCTCGAGCTCGAGTTCGAGGCGTCCTTCCGCGACATGTTCTCGGTGCGCGGCTACCGCGATGTGAGCATGCCGGTCGCCGCCGCGGTGGAACGGCGGGAGGATGGGATCGTGCTCGAGCGCATGGGCCGCGATGGTGTGCGCCGCACGACGGAGATCGCGGTGCGCCCCGTGCCCGACCGGATCGACGGGACGCGCATGGTCCTCGAGCGGGATCTCGCAGCGCAGCAGGTGTTCACGCTCGAGATCTCGGTCATCCCGCACGAGGACGGCGCGGGCGAGTCGCCGTCGCCGAGCCGCTTCGACGACGCTCTCGACGCCCTGAACGCGCGCTATCGGCGCTTCATCCGCGGGTGCACGTCGTACGAGACGAGCTCCGAGACGCTCGACGAGGGGCTCATCGCGCGCAGCGCGCTCGACCTGCGCGCGCTGCTCGAGTTCCACGAAGGCGGGCCGTTCCCGACCGCGGGCATCCCGTGGTACGCGGTGCCGTTCGGCCGCGACGCGCTCATCACCGCGTACCAGACGCTCGGGTGGAACCCCGATCTCGCGCGCGGGACGCTGCGCCTCCTCGCGCGGTATCAGGGGCAGAAGGTCGACGAGTACACCGAGGAGGAGCCGGGCAAGATCTTCCACGAGCTGCGGCGCGGTGAGCTCGCGCGGCTCGGCGAGATCCCGCACCGCCCCTACTACGGCGCGGTCGACGCGACACCGCTCTTCGCGCTCGTCTTCGCGGAGACGGTGAAGTGGACCGCGGACCGCGCGCTGTGGCGCGAGCTGCTCGCCGCGGCGGAACGCGCGCTCACCTGGTGCGACGGCCCGTACGGCGATCCCGATCGCGACGGCTACGTCGAATACGGCGCGCGCGGCACGGCGCTGCGGAGCCAGGGATGGAAGGATTCGTCGGAGTCGCTCTCCGAGCGGGACGGCTCGTGGTCCGAGCTGCCCGCAGCGCTCGTTGAGGTGCAGGCCTACGTCTTCGCCGCGAAGCGCGGCCTCGCCGATCTCTACGCGCTCGATGGCGATCACAAGCGGGCCGAGCGGCTCCGCGCCGAAGCGCGCGAGCTCCAGGAGAAGTTCGAGCGCGACTTCTGGATGGCGGACGAGAACGCCTACGCGCAGGCGCTCAACGCGAAGAAGCGACAGGTGCCCGCGGTGACGAGCAACGCCGCGCACACGCTCTGGGCCGGCATCGCGAGCCCGGATCGCGCGACCGCGCTCGTGCGGCGCCTCATGTCCCCGGACATGTACACCGGCTGGGGGCTGCGAACGCTCTCGTCGCGCTACCCGACGTACAACCCGATGAGCTATCACAACGGCTCGGTCTGGCCGCACGACTCAGCGATGGCCGCGCAGGGCATGGCGCGCTACGGCTTCCACGAAGAGGCGAACGAGGTGGTGAGCGGCCTCATCGAGGCGGGTCGACGCTTCCCGAACTCGCGACTGCCCGAGCTCTTCTGTGGATTCCAACGCGATCTGCGCTTCTCGTCGCGGCCTGCCGACTACCTCGTGTCGTGCATCCCGCAGGCGTGGTCGGCGGGGATGATCTTCCTGAACTTGCGAACGCTGCTCGGCATGGAGCCGGACCTCCTCACGCAGCGGCTGCTCATGGATCCCGCGCTCCCGCCGTGGCTCGAGCGTATCGACGTGCGCGATCTGCGGGTGTTCGGCGAGCCGCTCTCATTCCGCGTCCGCCGCCGCGCGGGCGGCGACAAGATCGTGGGTGCGCGCGGCCGCGTGGTGCGCGCGGGGGTCGCATCGCCCGCGTAGCGCGACGCAAGCAGCGCATCACCCTCCTCCACTACACGACCCCGGCGATCCTCGGGGGTGTTGAGCAGGTGATGGGGGCGCACGCGGCGTGTCTGCGCGATGAGGGGTTCGACGTCACGATCGTCGCGGGACGAGGCGGCGTCGCGCCGCGCGGCGTGCGCGTGGCGCGGATCGCCATCGCCGACTCTCGCGCGCGCGTCGTCGAACGCGATCGCGACGCGCTCGCGCGCGGCGAGCGCACCAACGAACACGACGCGCTCGTCGAGCGGCTCGTCACCCGGCTGCGGCCGCACGTCGAGAGATCGTTGCGCGTGGTCGTCCACAACGTGCTCACGATGCCGCTCAACCTCGCGCTCACCGCGGCGGTCGCGCGGCTCGCCGCGACGCATCCCGGCAAGGTCATCGCGTGGACTCATGACATCGCGCACTTCGATCCGCGCTACGACGCGTTCCGTCACGAGGGCGCGCCTTGGGACCTCATTCGCAAGGCGTTGCCCGGCGTGCGCTACGTCGTCGTCTCGCAGGAGCGCGCCGACCAGCTCCACGAGCTCACCGGGCTCGCGAAGGACAAGATCTCAGTCGTCACGAACGGCATCGACGTGGCTCGCGTGCTCGGACTCTCGCGGCGCGGTGCGCTCCTCGCGGAACGGCTCGGCATCTACGACGGCGATCCGCTGCTCCTTCTGCCGGTGCGCGTGACGCGACGCAAGCGGATCGAGGTGGCGATCGACGCGACGCGCGCCCTACGCGAGCGTGGTGAGAACGCGATGCTCGTCGTCACCGGCGGCATGGGCCCGCACGACGTGCGCAACCGCGCATATCTCGCGGAGCTCGCGCAGCGTGCCGCGAACGTCGAAGGTGTCCGTCTCCTCGCATCGCTCGGCATCCGCGCGAGCTACGACCAGGTCGTCGATCTCTATGCGCTCGCGGACGTGCTCGTGTTCCCCAGCGAGAGCGAGGGGTTCGGGATCCCGATGCTCGAGGCGGGGCTGCACCGCATGCCCATCGTGTGCAGCGACATCCCCGCGCTGCGCGAGACGGGCGGTGACGACCCGATCTACGTGCCACCGGACGCGAACGGCGAGGTCATCGCCGACGCGGTCGAAGAGGCGATGCGCACCGCGGTCATGGGCATGCGACGCCGCGCGCGGGCGCACGCCTGGCCGCGCGTCCTGCGCGAGCGCGTCCTGCCGGTCATCGTGGAGAACAAACCATGAAGGTCGCCGTGGTCGTCGCGGATATCGAGCGCGAGCGTCCGCTCGTGCAGCTCGCGTCCGGGCTCGCCGCGGGCGACGACCTGCTACTCATCTCGGCGATCGAGGTCCCCGAGGGAGAGACGCTCGCGTCGGCACAGCCAGAGGCGCGCACGCTCCGGCGCGCGCTCACGCAGCTCGCGCCCGCCGGTGTGACCGCGCGAACCGACGTCGTCGTCGGCCGTCAGGGTTGGGCGGCGATCGCGGAGGCCCTGCCGAAGTCCCGGCCCGATCTGCTCATCCTCCCCTACCGCCGTCCGGGTTGGGACTTCCTCGGCACGACGATCGAGGAGATCCTCCGAACACCGCCCTGCGACATCGCGGTGGTGAAAGGCGCCTTCACGCGCGTCCGTCGGATCCTCGTCCCGGTCCGCGGCGGGCGCTACGCCGACCTCGCAGCGCGGATCGCGATCGCGTGGGCGCGCGGGCAGGCGGGCAGCGTGACGCTTATGCACGTCCGCGCCAACGGCGGTCGCCGTGCCCCTACCTTCTATCAGCTACTCGGCGAACGGGCGCTCGACGAGCGCATCGAACGCCTGGTCACGCGAAGCGGTGATCCGGCCGAGGTCATCCAGGAGGAGCTCGCCGAGCACGACGGCATCGTGTTCGGCGCGACCGGGCGTGAGGGCGCGCGCGATCCGCTCGGACCCGTGGGCCACGCGATCCTCGGCGCGGCGCGCGCGGCGATCATCGTGCGGACGTCGCTGCCCGTCGCCGCGCTTCCGCTCGCGCCGAGCGCCGCGCTCCCGGTCGGACGGCCGGAGCGGAGCAAGGCCATCGGCGAGCTGGTCGACGCCTGGTTCACGCGCAACACGTTCTCATCGAGCGAGTTCGCGGATCTCGCACGTCTCGTGGACGCGAAGGCGCGTCAGGGCCTGCGCGTGTCGGTCGCGCTGCCGACGCTCAACGAGGAGGCGACGATCGCGCGCGTCATCAACGCGATCCGCTCGCGACTCATGGAACGCATCCCGCTCGTCGACGAGATGGTCGTCGTCGACTCGCGCTCGGACGACAACACGCGCGAGATCGCGGCCCGCGAGGGCATCCCGGTCTTCATCCACGACGAGATCCTTCCCGAATGCGGAACCTATCGCGGCAAAGGCGAGGCGCTCTGGAAGAGCCTGCACGTGACGAGCGGCGATCTCGTGGTGTGGATCGACACCGACGTCTCGAACGCGCATCCGAAGTTCGTGTATGGCGTGCTCGGCCCGCTCCTGCAACGGCCGGAGATCCAGTTCGTCAAGGCCTTCTACCAGCGGCCGATCCGGGTGGGCGGTGAGCTGCAGGCGACCGGCGGCGGACGCGTGACCGAGCTCGCGGCGCGACCGATGCTCAACCTCTTCTTCCCGGAGCTCTCGGGCGTCGTGCAGCCGCTCTCCGGCGAGCAGGGCGGCCGTCGCGCGCTGCTCGAGCAGCTCCCGTTCTTCACCGGGTACGGCGTCGAGACCGGGCTGCTCATCGACACGCTCCAGCGCGCGGGCCTCGACGCGATCGCGCAGGTCGACATGCGCCAGCGCATCCATCGCAATCAGGATCTCCTCGCGCTCTCGAAGATGAGCTTCGAGATCCTCCAGGTCGCGCTCAAGCGCGTCGGCGAGCAGCATGGTGAGCGACTGTGGGAGGAGGCGAACTCGAGCCTGAAGCTCATCACGACCGAGAAGGGGCGCCTCCGACTGGAGCTGCACGACATCGGCACCGTCGAACGGCCGCCGATGGTGACGGTCCCCGCGTACCGCATGGCGCGCATGCCTTGAGAGTGCTGCGCACACGCCCCGAGACCGCGGCGTGGCGCGCGAACGTCGCGCGCGTCGGCTTCGTCCCGACGATGGGCGCGCTCCACGCAGGGCACCTCTCGCTCGTCGAGCGCGCGAAGCGCGAGACCGATGCGCCGGTCGTGTCGATCTTCGTCAATCCCACGCAGTTCGGACCGAACGAGGACTTCACCAAGTACCCCCGGCAGGAGGCAAAGGACCTCGCGACGCTCGAGGCGGCCGGCGTGGCCGCGGCGTTCGTGCCGAGCGTCGAGGAGATGTACCCGCCCGGCGACCGGATGCGTATCGAGCCGGGCGAGATCGCGGAGGCGCTCGAAGGCGCTGCGCGTCCGGGCCATTTCGCCGGCGTCGCGACCGTCGTCGCCAAGCTCTTCGAGATCGTGCGGCCGGACGTCGCGTACTTCGGCCAGAAGGACTTCCAGCAGCTGCGCGTCATCCAGACGATGGCGCGCGAGCGATACCCCGCGATCAAGGTCGTCGGGTGTCCGATCGTTCGGGAGGAGGACGGCCTCGCGATGTCCTCGCGCAACGCCTACCTCGCACCGGCGGAGCGCGCGGCCGCGCGCGTTCTGTCGCGCGGCCTCTTCACGGCGCGCAGCGCGTGGTCGCGCGGCGAACGTCACCCCGAGCGCCTGCGCGCACGCGTCGAGGAGGTCGTCGAAACCGAGCCGGGGGTGGCACCGGAATACGTGTCGGTCGCGGATCCGCTCACGCTCGTCGAGCTGAAATTGCCCGCGAACCGCGCGGTCATCTCGCTGGCCGCGCGTGTGGGCAAGACTCGTCTCATCGACAATGTCCTTCTCGGTATGGAGGTTTCCGACCTCAAGTGAGCCGTCGCACATTGCTCGTCGCGTTCTCCGTCGCGCACTTCGCGCATCACGTCACGAACAGCCTGTTCTCCGCGCTCGTGCCATTCATTCGCGAGACGTTCGCGATGAGCAACACCCAGATCGGGTTCGCGGTGACCGCGTACACGTTCGCGTCGGGGTTCAGCAACGCGCCGCTCGGGCTCCTCGCCGACCGGCTCGGCGCGCGCCGCGTCATCGTCGGCGGGCTCGTACTCATCGCGCTGACGAGCGCCGCCATCGGGCTCTCCGGCTCTTACCTGTGGCTGCTGCTCGGGCTGCTCGTGATGGGGATCGCGAGCGGGTCATATCACGCTCCCGCCTCCGCTCTCATCGCTGAGACGTTCCCGTTCGCGCGCCGCGGCGTCGCGCTCGGCACACACACGACCGCGGGCCACCTCGCGTTCTTCGCCGCGCCGCTCGTTGCCGGCGCGCTCGCCGTGGCCGGCACGTGGCGGCTGCCATATGTCCTGTTCGCGCTGGCGCCTCTCTTGTGCGCGGCGCTTCTGCTCCGCGTCGCGCCGGCGGGCGAGCGATCGCGCGAGCCGCACGAGTGGCTCGCGACCTTTGCCGACATCGGCCGTGTGGCGCGATCGATCGGATCGCTCGTCTCGATCTCGATCGTCGGCCAGATGCTCATCTCGAGCTCGCTCGCGTTCCTCACGCTCTACCTCGTCGACGCGCGCGGCGTCTCGCCCGCGGTCGCGGCGGCCCTCTACGGCGTGCCGCAGCTCGCGGGGCTGTTCGCGGCGCCGACGTCGGGCATGCTGTCGGATCGCTTCGGCCGGCCGGCAGTGCTGCTCGCGGCGCTCGTCGCGAGCGCGCCTGCGGTGTGGCTGCTCATCACGCTGCCGATCGAGTTCGTCGTCATCCCGCTCCTGCTCATCGGCGCGTGCCTGTCGTTCCGCGCGACCGCGACCGAGGTCCTCATCATCGACAGCACACCCGCGACGCGGCGCTCGACCGTCCTCGGGACGTACTACCTCGTCAATCAGCCCGTCGGTGGCATCGCCGCACCGATCTTCGGCGCGATCGCGGACGCCGCCGGGATCGGCACCGCATTCGCGTGGCTTGCGGCAGCATTCGCGATCCTCGCGGTCCTCGCGCTCGGCGCGGTCGCTACGGGTGGAGCGCGGACACGAGCGATGTCATCTGCCTAGGGGGCGATTGCCGCAATCAGGATCATCATCGACTGGTTGAGCGGCGCCGCGACGCCGGCGCGCTGACCTTCGCGGTACACCGCGCCACAGATCGCGTCGACCTCGGTCGGACGCTTCGCCTCGACGTCCTGCAGCATCGAGCTGCGGTTCGCGCCGGTCAGCTGCGCCATGTCACGCCACCACTTCACCGCATCGTCCTCGGCGATCGCGACGCCATGCGCGCTCGCGACGCGCGCGACCTCGCGCGCGAGGCCGTCGGCGATGCGGCCCGCGGCACGATCGCCGAGCAGGTCCGCGTTGACGTAGCCGAGGAGCGCGGTCGTGGGGTTGACCGCCGCGTTCGTCACGACCTTGCGCCACACGGCCAGCCATGGATCGTCGACGACGTCGACGGTCATGCCGCCGTCACGGAGGAGCGCCACAAGTTCGTCGATACGCTTTGCGTTTTCGGTCCCGCTCGGACGCCCGAGCTCGGCGCGCCCAGCACCCGTCGCGTGCAGCTCGCCTCGCTCATCGAGACGCGCGCCGACGTAGATGACGCCGACCGCGGCGCGCCGTTCGCCGACCGCGTCGCGTAGGACCTCCCAGTTCCCGAGCCCGTTCTGGATCGTGATCGCGGCGCCCTCGCGCGCGACGACGTGCTGCGCCATCTCGGCCGCCCACGTCGTGCCATGCGTCTTCACGCAGATGACCGCGACGTCGGCGGGCGGCTCGCCGTCGCGTAGCGGTGCCTTCGTGCGATCGACGATGAGGACATCGGCGCGGCCGTCGAGGGCTCGTTCGATGACGTGGCCGATCGCGCCGTATCCGACGATGGCGACGCGCACCGTCAGCGCTCCCCTCCGCGGCCGGCCACGTCTCCTAGACGGCCTTCGGTCGGGCGAGCCCCTGACGGAGCTTGTCGAGCTCCTCCTCTTTCATCGTGAAGGAGTGGTCCGCGTCGGGGAACGTTCCGGCACGCACCTCTTGGTCGAATGCGCGGAGCGCGTCGGTCACCTGCGCGCCAATGTCGGCGTAGCGCTTCGCGAACTTCGGCTTGAAGTCGCCGTAGAGACCGAGGACGTCGTGGAGCACGAGCACCTGACCGTCGCAGTCGGGACCAGCGCCGATGCCGATCGTCGGGATTGACAGTCGCTCGGTCACCATTGCGGCGACCGGCGATGGGATCGATTCGAGGACGATCGAGAAGGCGCCTGCGTCCTCGAGCGCGACCGCGTCGTCGAGCAGACGTCGTGCGGCGCGCGCGCTCTTGGCCTGCGTCTTGAACCCGCCGAGCATCGCGACTCGCTGCGGCGTGAGCCCGACGTGCGCCATCACCGAGATGCCGTTGTCGACGAGCGCGCGCACCGTGTCGACGGTCTCGTGCCCGCCCTCGATCTTCACCGCGTCCATGCCCGCCTCCTTGAGGAAGCGCGCCGCGTTACGCAGCGCGTCCTGCGGTCCGGTCTGGTACGAGCCGAACGGCATATCGCCGATGAGGACCGGACGCGAGGCGCCGCGTGATACCGCAGCCGCCATCCGCACCATGTCGTCCATCGTCACGGGAACGGTGTTCGGATGACCGAGCACGACCATGCCCGCGGAGTCGCCGACGAGGATGATGTCGATGCCCGCCCGATCGACGAGACGCGCGAACGCCGCGTCGTACGCGGTCATCATCGTGATCCGCTTTCCGTCGCGCTTCATCGCGACGACGTCGGGGACGGTGAGCTTCTTCGGCGCCGCCGTGGCGCCGCCGTATACGGAATCGTGGGCTCGTTCGACCTTCTCGGTCATCGCTACACCTCCGTCCAGGCCGGCTATGCGCCGGTCCCGGCGATCAAGGCAATGCTAGCGCGCTACGAGTTCCGCGGAACGACGGTGACGCGTGCCCAGTGCCGGCGCGCCCAGCGCGACAGGAAGGCGTACATGCGGCGCGAACGTCGCACGACGTGCCGCTTCGCGGCGAGCTGCGCGAGCCTGGATCGACGCTGCTCTTTGTCGTCCATTGCTGTCCCCTCCTGCGCAGACAGTGACGCGACCGCGCGCGGCCGACCGCGTCAGTGGGCACGTTCACTCTGTCAAACGTTCCGCAGAGCGAACGACGCACGTGTCACTCCAGGCTGCGGATGGACGGCACGAGAAGGAGCGAGCCCGCGATCGCGGCCGCGAAGAGGCCGCCGATGACGAACGCCTGCGAGAGCCCGACGACTTCGATCACGACCGCGAAGATCACCGGCGCGGCCGGTAGCAGCAGCGTGCCGCCGAAGAAGTCGATGCTCAGCACGCGTCCCATCAGATGCGGCGGCACGTGCTTCTGGACGGCGGTCGTCCAGAGGATGCCGATCGCGACGAACTGCGCGCCGAAGACGGCGCCGAACAGCATCGTCGCGGCGACGTGCGGGACGAGGCCGATGCCGGCGATCGCAAGGCCCCCGACGACGCCAAAGATGCATATCCCGATGCCTAAACGGCGAACATTCGCCTGCGCGAGGACGACGGCCGTCACGACTTCGCCGACGCCCACCGCGGCGGTCAGCAGTCCGAACATTCGCGCGTCGCCACCGAGGACGTCGCGGACGAACAGGGGGAGACCAACGTTCGTCGGGCCGACCTGTCCAACGAGCACGAGTGCCCACACGAAGATGAAGATCCACAGCCACGGCACGGAGAACGTGTAGGCGAGCCCTTCGCGGACCTGGCGGAGCAGTGGAGCCGGCGGCAGCGGCTCTCGCGGCGGCGGCGACGCGAGCGAGAGGATGACGAAGCTGAAGATGAACGTGGCCGCATCGACGCCGAACGCGACCTTGGGACCTCCCGCTGCAACGAGCAGACCACCGATCACCGGACCCGCGAGCAGGGAGACCTGCCGAGAGCTCCCGCGGAGCGCGTTGCCCGCCTGCAGGATGCTCGCTGGGACGAGCTCAGGGATCAGCGCACTGAGCGCCGGCCAGAGAAACGACTCCGTCGCGCCGAAGATCGCGGCTTCCACGTAGAGGTGCTCGATCCGAAGCTGGCCCGCGGTCGCGAGCACCGTGACCGCGCTCACAACGAGACCGGCGACCAGGTCGCTCGCGAGGATCACGCGCCGCCGCGGCACGCGGTCGACGATCGCGCCGGCCAGGAGCACCACGACCAGCATCGAGGCGCTGAAGATCGCGCTCCACAGTCCGAGCTCCAGCGCGCCACCGCCGAGCGCGAGGATCTGGAAGGGCAGCGCGACACCGTGGATGAAGTTGCCGACCATCGAGACGGTCTGTCCAGTCCAGAGAAGCCGGAAATCGCGGTGACGCAGCGGCTCGAGCGCGCGCGGGAGTCGCATCGGTAGAGTCTCGCGGATGCGGACGCGCGAACTTGCGGGTCATCTCCAGCGCACCGAGGGCGTGATCATCGGGTCGTATCTCGACCCCGACTCACGGCGCCGAGCGCCCGACGCGCGGATACGGTCGATCGACGGCGTCATCTGCCTCGCGACCACGCGCATGGATATGCCGTTCCTCAATCGCGCGCTCGGCGTCGGCACGATCGCTGAGGCGACGCCGCGGCTGCTCGACCGCATTGAGCGTCATTACGCGCGTCTCGAGCGCGTACCGCGCCTCGCGATCGCGACGCGCTGCGTCTCCGCGTCGACACTCCGGCTGCTGGAGCGGCGTGGCTACCGGACGATGGACGAGAGCCCGGAGCTCATCTACTGCTACGACCGGCGGGCACTTCCGAGGATGCCCGCGATCGAGGGGCTACGGATCGACCCCGTGAGTGCGCGCGACGCGCGGCTGTACGCGCGGACGGCATTCGACAGCTTCCGCGAACGCGGGCCGCAATTCATCGGGATCATCGAAACGGTCATCCGGACGCGCCGCCGCGCCCGCGGGTTCCTCGGCCGCATCGACGGCAGGCCCGCGGCCACCGGCCTGTACTTCGACGTCCCTCCGGTCGGCGGTCTGGGCAACGGCAGCGTGCTTCGCGCCTTCCGTGGCCGTGGGATCCAGAAGGCGATGATCGTCCACCGCATGCGCCACGGTTGGGGACGCGGGCATCGCATCTTCTTCGGACAGACGCAGAACCCCGCATCGGCGCACAACCTCGATGACCTCGGCTGGCGCAAGCTGTACGACGAGATCACCTGGGAACGTACGAGTTAGCGCGCCCAACGCGGATTCCGCGTCGCCCGCACGCAGCGAGACTGCGCGCATGAAGCGTCGTACGTTCCTCGGAGCGCTCGGCGCATCTCTCGCCGGCTGCGCCGCGCCGGCCGTGATCGCGTCGCCGACGCCGATGCAGACCTCCACGTCAGCACCGACGCCAGCTCCGACCGCGACCGCCGTCGCCACGCAGCGCGCGCCGGACTGGACCGCACTGCGCGCAGCGCTGCGCGGCACGCTGCGCACGTCCAGCGATGCCGGGTACGACGACGCGCGCGTTCTGTACAACACGCGCTTCGACACGATCCGCCCAGTGGCCGTCGCGGGCTGCGTCGACGAGCGCGACGTGCAGGCGTGCGTGCGCTTCGCGCGCGACAGCGGTGTGCCGCTGCGCGTGCGCAGCGGTGGTCATAGCTACGCCGGCTGGTCGACCGGGACGGGCCTCGTCGTCGATCTGCGCGCGATGTCGAACGTCACGACCGCGGCGGGGAAGGCGATCGTCGGCGCGGGCGCGCAGCTCATCGACGTGTACGACCAGCTCGCGACGCAGGGACGCGGCATCGGAGCGGGAAGCTGCCCGACCGTCGGCGTGAGTGGGCTCACGCTCGGCGGCGGCCTCGGCGTGCTGACGCGCGCGTGGGGTCTCACCTGCGATCAGCTCACCGCGGCACGCGTCGTCCTCGCCGATGGCACCGTCGTGACGTGCGACGCGAACAACGAGGCGGATCTCTTCTGGGCGCTCCGCGGCGGCGGCGGAAGCTTCGGCGCGGTCACATCGCTCACCTTCGACACGCATCCCGCGAGCGACCTCGCCCTCGCGTTCCTCATCTGGCCATGGGCGGACGCGAGCGCTGCCGTGGTGGGCTGGCAGTCGTGGATGCGCGACGCGCCGGATGCGCTCTGGTCGACGCTGCATCTCGAGGGCGGCGAGGGAGAGAAGGGCGTCACCACACACGCCGTGTATCCCGCGCGCGCCGCCGACATCGCGTCCGAGATCGACCGGCTGGTCCGTCGCGTCGGCCGACCGCCCAGTTATCGCGAGTCGGGGGCGAGGGCGTATCGCGACGTGATGCTGCTCGAAGGAGGTTGCCTGAATCGACCGGTCTCCGCGTGCCACCTCAAGGGGACGACCGCGGACGGCGTGCTCGAGCGCGAGACCTACGCCGCGAGCTCGATCGTCGCGCGCGACGCGCTGAGCAACGGCGCGATCGACGCGCTCGTCGCCGGGATCGAGCACGCCACGAGCGGTGGCGCGTCCGTCCTGTTCGATTCGCTCGGCGGCGCGGCCGCTCGCGTCGCGCCGGACGCGACGGCCTTCCCACACCGCGGTGCGCGTACGGTGCTGCAGCTCATCGCTTCATGGCGGGCAGGCGCGAGCGGCGACGCGTCGCTGCGCTGGCTCGCGGACACCACAGGCATCGCGCGCAAGAACATCGGCACCGACGCGTACGCGAACTACGTCGAGCCCGACCTCACGAACTGGGCGGCGGCCTACTACGGCGCGAACTATCCGCGGCTGCAGCGCGTGAAACGGCGGTACGACCCCGATCGCCTCTTCGATTTCCCCCAGGCGGTCGTGCCCGCCTAACGCGCGAGCCGCTCCGCGAGCTTCGCGACCAGACGGCGCGCGACCTCGGTCTTCGCGAGCACGGGAAGCGCTTCGACGCCATCCGCGCTCACGAACGTGACCCGGTCGGTGTCGCTGCCGAACACCGACGACGGATCGCTGATGTCGTTAGCGATGACGAGGTCGACCTTCTTCTCGCGCAGCATCCGCTCGGCCTCCGCGGTCGCCTCGCCGCTCTCGGCCTTGAACCCGACGACGATCGTCTTGGGGCGGCGCGCGGCGATGATCGCCTTGAGCACGTCGGGGTTCTCGGTCATCCGGATGGTGAGCTCCGATCCCGCGTCGCGCTTCTTGATCTTCCGGTGCGAGACCTCGAGCGGTCGGTAGTCGGCGATCGCTGCGGCCATGACGACCGCGTCCATCTCGGGCAGCACGGCGAGCACGGCGTCCTGCATGTCCTCGGCCGATTCGACGGGGATGACGCGCACACCGTTCGGCGCGCGCAGCGCCGTCGGTCCGGTGACGAGCGTCACCTCCGCGCCGGCGTCGCGCGCTGCCTGCGCGATGGCGTAGCCCATCTTCCCGCTCGAGCGATTCGAGACGAAACGGACCGGATCGATCGCCTCGACGGTCGGGCCGGCCGTGACGATGACGCGACGGCCCGCGAGGGCCGCGGAGGACGAGAGCGCATCCACGACCGCTGCCTCGATCTTCTCCAGCGACGCCAGACGGCCGGGCCCGACGTCGCCGGAGGCGAGCGGTCCCGACTCCGGATCGACAACGCGCACGCCGCGCGCGCGGAGACGCGCGATGTTCTCCTGCGTCGCCGGGTTCTGCCACATGTGCGTCTCCATCGCGGGTGCGATGACGACGGGCGCGCTCGTCGCGAGCACTGTCGTTGCGATGAGGTCATCGGCCATGCCGTTCGCAAGGCGCGAGATGACGTGCGCGGTCGCCGGCGCGACGACGATGACTTCGGCTTCACGCCCCATCGCGACGTGTCCTGCGGCGCGCTCATCCTGTATCTGGAACATCTCGACCTCGACGGGACGGTACGTGAGCGCCTGGAACGTGATCGGCCGCACGAACTCCGTCGCCGAACGGCTCATGACGACCTGCACCGTCGCTCCGGCCTGCGTGAGTCGCCGCGCGAGCTCGATCGACTTGTACGCGGCGATCGAGCCCGTGACGCCGAGGACGATGAAGCGGCCGCGCAGCGCGTCGCTGACGTTCACTTCAGGCGTTCATCTCATACAGGAGGCGCAGCCCCTCGAGCGTCAGATCCTCGTCCACCGTCTCGATACCCTTCGCGAGAGGGGCGATCGTCGGCGCGAGACCTCCGGTCGCGATCACGTGCGGCGTGCCGGGAAGCTCGGCGCGGATGCGCGCGAGGAGACCTTCGACGAGGCCGACGTAACCGAAAACGATGCCCGACCGCAGGCAGTCCGCCGTGTTCTTGCCGATCGCCGTCGCGGGAGGCACGAGCGCGACGCGGAAGAGCCGCGACGCGCGACCGAAGAGCGACTCCGCGGAGATCTCGAGGCCCGGCGCGAACGATCCGCCGAGGAAGTCGCCGTCCTCTGAGACGACATCGAAGTTCGTCGTCGTGCCGAAGTCGACGACGATCGCCGGCCCACCGTAGCGGCGATGCGCGGCGAGGGTGTTCGCGATTCGATCCGCGCCGACCTCGGACGGATTGTCGACGCGCAGTCGCACGCCGGTCTTGATCCCCGGCCCGACGATGAAAGCGGGCCGCTCGAGGTATCGCTCAGCGAGGCGCGTGAAAGACTGCGTGAGCGACGGTACGACGCTGCCGACGACGAGGGCGTCGAGGTCGGAGAGCGCGAGGTCGTGCTGCGCGAGGAGTCCGTCGATCGAGACCGCGAGCTCATCCTCGGTGCGGTCGTGCACCGTCGCGAGGCGCCAGGTGCGAAGCAGCTTCGCGTTCTCGTAGACGCCGAGGACCACATTTGTGTTGCCGACGTCTGCCGCGAGGATCGTGGTCATTGCCTTAGTCGTTCGACTCCGTCGCGCCGGTACGGAAGCCGCCCTTGCCCTTGTGCGATTTCAGCGCCTTCGCGACGTTCGGCGGGACGAGCGAATCGATGGGAGCGCTGAACGCGACGAGCTCCTTCACGCGCGACGCCGAGAGGAACAGGTACTCCGGCGCGGTCATGAGGTAGACCATCTCGATGTCGGGCGCGAGGCGGCGATTCATGTTGCCCATCTCGAACTCGAACTCGAAGTCCGAGAGCGCGCGGATGCCGCGGATGATGAAGCGCGCGCCGCACTCCTTCGCGAAATCGACCTGCAGGCCATCGAAAGAGCGAATCTCGACGTTCGGCCACTTCTTGCACGCCTCGCGCATGAGCTCCACGCGCTGATCCGCGTCGAAGACCGTCTTCTTCGCGAGGTTGCGGCCCACGCCGATGACGACGCGGTCGAAGAGGCGCGCCGAGCGCTCGACGATGTCGAGGTGGCCGTTCGTGGGCGGGTCGAACGAGCCCGGGTAGATGGCCACCCGCTGGCTCACGGTCGCGCCTCCGTCAGGTAGTGCACGCCTGCGCGAAATCCTAAGGCCTGATGATGAAGCGCCAGGGGCCGTGATCGATCGACCAGATGCGTCTGTGTCGGCCGTGGCGCGGCCGCACCCATTCGATCTTCGTCACCTCGATGACCCAGTCCGTCGCGTCGTCGGGCATCCCGGGGCTGAAGCTGAACGAGTAGCGGAACGTGATCTCTTCCATCCCTCCTCCGCCGCCGCCATTCATTCCGGACAGACGCGGCGTCGACGTCGCTGCTGCAGGCCCGACGGCGAGGAACATCTCCGGCGATGGGAAGTCAGGCTCGAAACGTCCCCGCTTGCGAACGAGCCGGAAGGTGACGAGGTCGCCTTCGCGGTAACGTTCCAGCGAGAGCAGCGTGAGCGCCTTGCCGTTCACGACCTCCGTCTTTCCGATCCCGAGCACCTCGATGAGCTCTCGCGGCGCCGGCGGCGGCGGGGGCATGGGCTCCCCGCGTCCCGCGGTGACAAGACGAGCCCGCGCGTGTCCGTAAGCGCGCCAACCCTGCGACGGCCGTCGTCTTAGCCTGCGAAGCCAACGCATCAGCGGCGCCATCCATGCCACCATGTCCGCGATCATCAGCCGCGTACTGTAGTCACGGTGCCGCTCGCGTCACTGCAACTCCGTCCAGATCGCTCCATTTACAAGATCGACGGGGGCTGGTTCCGTGCGCGTTGGCACTTCTCGTTCGACGAGTACAGCGACCCCAGACACATGGGCATCGGCTACATGCGCGTGTTCAATCACGACACGCTCGTGGCCGGCGCGGTCTGGCCGATGCATCCGCATCGCGACATCGAGGGGATCACGTACGTCGTCGCAGGACACTTCGAGCACGCGGACTCGCTCGGCAACGACGGCGTCCTCGAGCCGGGCGGCGTGCAGCGCATGCGTCTCGGGTCGGGCGCGCAGCATTCGGAGCGCAACCATTCGAAGAGCGAGGAGATGCAGTTCATCCAGATCTGGATCCTGCCGTCGCAGCGCGGCCTGCAGCCCGACGTGGTGCAGAAGCAGTTCACACCGGCGGACCGCACGGACCGGCTGCTGCGTTTCCTCAAGCCCGAGAACGCGAACGGCGAGGGCGTCACCGTCGCGCAGGACGTGTCGATGTTCGTCTCGCGCCTCTCCACGGGAAAGAACGTCGCGCACGAGTTCACCGAGCGGCGCGGCGGATACCTCTATCTCATCAGCGGCGCGCTCGACGCGAACGGGACAGCGATGACGACCGGGGACGCCGCTTACATCACCGGCGCGGGTCGGCTGGACCTCAGCTCGTCAGAGATGTCGGAGCTGCTGGTGGTCGACACGCCGCTCTCGTAGCTCGCGGGGCATCAGATCAGCCCGTCGAGTCCATCGTGCCGGATGCCGCTGAACTCGAGCGGCGCAACGGAACGCCAGTCGTGCGTGTCGTTGAGCGCGGCGGAGCAGTACGCCCACTTCGCGCCCGAGACGGAGACGTGTCCGTTCCCGTCTGGGACATCACGTCCGTGATCGAGGTGATCGCGTCGTCCGCAGATGAGCTCGACCTTCGCGCCGGCGACGTCGAGCAGCTCGCGCGGGATCGCACTGACGTGACGCCAGCGGTGATCGCCGCTACCGTGACCGGCACAGTACGCCCAGGCGCGCTCGTGTCTGGTGATGAATGGTCCGATCGGATCACGCGACACGTGTCCGTCGCAGACGTACTCGATAAGGACGCCAAGTTCGTGACCGCCCACGTCTTCCCCCCCGCGGCATATTGCACGCCGGACTGCCGGGGGCCTGCATGACCACGCGTCATGCCCGCGCGATCGGCGTCCCTGCGGAGAAGACCGCGGTGACGAGCGGCGCGCCAAGGCCGTAGGCCAGCTCGCGCTCGTCGTCAGTGCGCAACAGGATGAGGTCAGCACGGCGCCCTCGGACGAGCGCACCAGTGCGCTCTCCGCGGCCGAGCGCGTGGGCGCCGTTGATCGTCGCGGCCACGATGGCCTGATGGGGCGTCATGCCGCAGAGCGTCACGGCGAGCGCGATCGCCGTGGGCATGCCGACGAGCGGCGAGGTGCCGGGGTTGTGGTCGGTCGCGATCGCGAGCGGCACGTCCGCGGCGAGGAAGCGCCGAGCGTCGGGCGGCGTGTAGCCGACGAAGAACGCGCTGCCGGGAAGGAGGACGGCGGGGATGCCGGCCCGAGCGAGTGCCCGCAGCCCGTCCGCCGACGCGTTCGCGACGTGATCCGCCGATCGCGCTTTCTGCCGCGCGGCGAATTCCGTCGCACCAACGTCGTTCAGCTGATCCGCGTGCACCGTCACCGCGAGCCCCGCGTCGTGAGCCGCCTTCGCCAGCGGACGCACCTCCTTCGTGTCGAACACGCCCTGCTCGACGAACGCGTCGACCGCCTCGGCGAGACCCTCGCTCGCGACCAGCGCGACCGTCGCCGCGGCTTCGGCGATGAACGCCTTGCGATCGTCGGCGTGCTCGCGAGGGAGAGCGTGCAGCGCGAGGTACGTGGGGGAGACATCGATCGCGCAGGTCTTGGCCGCGCGCGCGATGACCCGCAGCTGCCTCAGCTCCTCCGCGGGCTCGAGGCCGTAGCCGCTTTTCACCTCGATCGTCGTCGTGCCGAGCGAAGCGGCCGTCGCAAGGCGACGAGCCACGAGGTCCGCGAGCGCGTCGTCGCTTGCCTCGCGCGTCGCGCGCACCGTCGCGTGGATCCCGCCGCCGCGTTCGAGCACCGCGAGGTAGTCCGCGCCGCTCTTCCGCGTGACGAACTCGTCCCAGCGCTGGCCCGCGTAGCAGAGATGCGTATGCGGATCGACGAAGCCGGGCATCGCGACGGCGCCCCCGGCATCGACGATCGTCGCGGACGGCACACGGTCGAGCCGTTCCCACGTCGCGCCGTGTCCCGTCGCGACCACGACCCCGTCGCGCGACGCGACCCAGCCGTCGTCGACCGCGCCGACGTCCCCCGCCGCGACGCCGGCGCGCGGGCGTTCATCTTTGAGCGGCGCGAGCGTGAGCAGTCGTGCGCGCCGGATGATGAGGTCGGCCTCGCTCATCGCTGCGTCGCGCACTTACTCGAGGAAACGCGCTTCGATGACGCGGGCCCGGTCAAAGCCGTCGAGCTTCAGCGCCGAAGCCGTCACCTGCAGCGCCGCACCGAGCGGGATGAGGCCGATGAGCTCACCCCGCAGCACCCTCACGCCCGCGGCAGCTGCACGCGTCTCGACCTCGCGCCACACCGTCGCGAGTGAGGTCTTGTTGTAATCGAGCACGTTCATCGACACCTGCACGCGCGGCGGACCCTTCAGCGCGAATCCCAGGGCTTGGATCGCGGGCAGCCCACCGGATGACTCGCGGATCTCCTTCGCGATGCGCTTCGCGAGTGCCAGGTCGGTCGTGTCGAGCTCGATGTTGAAGGCGATGAGGAAGGGCCGCGCACCGACAACGATCGCGCCGGCCCGTTCATTGAAGCGCGCGGGCCCAGCGTCGGGAACGTGCGTCGTCGCGAGCGCTTCAGCAAGGCCCTCGTACTGCACCTTATTGCGGATGTCGCCAAGCTTCATGCGCTCAGGTCGCAGGGCCGCGTTCGCGTAGAAGTACACCGGCACGCCATGACGCTGCGCGACCTCGCGTCCGAAGCGGTGCGCGAGCGCGACGCACTCCTCCATCGAGATCCCACTGATCGGGACGAACGGCACGACATCGACCGCACCAAGTCGCGGGTGCTCACCCTTGTGCGCACGCATGTCGATCTCGCGCAACGAAACGTCGACGAGCGCGTGCGCGGCCGAGACGACCGCCTCCGGATCGCCGGCGAATGTAAAGACGGAGCGGTGATGGTCGGCATCGCTCGTTTGATCGAGCAGGCGCACGCCCGGGACCGCCGCGATCGCCGCCGCGACCTGCGAGATCACCTCCGCGCGACGGCCTTCGCTGATGTTCGGCACGCATTCGACGAGCGCGGGCACGGCCGAAGCCTACCGATTCCCCTGCCCAGGGGACCGAGGGCTTCCTAGAATCGCCGCATCGAAGGCATGAGCCTCGCGCTGCTTCAATTCAATCCCTCGTCCGTCGTCCTCATGGACAACGAGGGACGCATCCAGTCGCTCAACGGCAACGCCGAGCGGCTCCTCTCGACGACCGAGGCCAACGCCGTCGGCAAGGTCTACACCGAGGTCTTCGGGGACTCCCTCGCCTCGCGGGTCTTTTCGCTCGTGTTGAAAGGAACGAAGGCCGACGTGCGCACCATCGAGGCGACGCTCCCCGGTGGCCGACGGGCACGGCTGCGGGCGACGGCCGGTCCGTTGCGGGACGAGCGCGGCGCCGTTAATGGCATCGTGTTCGTAGCAGACGAGGACACGTCGTCTCCGAAGCTCGAGGAGCTCGCGCAGCGCGAAGAGCGCCTGCGCGGGGCGCTCCGTCGATACCTGGGTGATAGCGTCGCCGACCTCGTCAATGCCCGACCGTCGTTCGTCGATGTCGGCGGCCGGACGCAGACGGTGAGCGTGTTACACGCCGACGTCCGCGGCTACACGACGATCGCCGAGGACATGCCGCCGGACCGCGTCGCGACCTTGCTCGTCCGCTATCACGGCGCCGCCGCGAAGGCGATCCGCGAGCACGGCGGCACGATCGATCGTTTCGCGGGCGACGCGATCCTCGCGCTCTGGAACGCGCCGGCGGAGCAGGCCGATCACGCACGGCTGGCCCTTGAAGGTGCGCTCGCGATGCGCGATGCGGCGCGCGATGTCGGCGCGGACCTCGGCTACGGCGTCGGCGTCCACACCGGCGAGGCGATGGTCGGGAACCTCGGCAGCGATCAATACCAGAACTTCACCGCCATCGGCGACACCGTGAACGTCGCCGCGCGTCTGCAGGCGCAGGCGAAGCCCGGTGAGGTCATCTGCTCGAAGGCCGTGATCGCCGCGGCGGGCAAGGGCGTGCGCACGACGCCGCTCGGCGCGCTCGACCTCAAAGGCCGCAAGACGCCGGTCGAGGCGTTCAAGGTCGAGAAACTGTCGTGACCGCGACGCTGCAGCCGGGGAGCAAGCTCGGCAACTACGAGCTCGTCGAAAAGATCGGCGCGGGCGGGATGGGTTCTGTCTACAAGGCGTACCAGCCGACGCTGCAGCGCTACGTCGCGATCAAGGTGCTCCCGCCGCAGACCGCGGGTGACGCGTCGTTCGCCGAACGCTTCGCGCAGGAGGCGAAGGCGATCGGCAAGCTGCGCCATCCGAACATCGTCACCGCGTTCGACTTCGCGCACGACGGCGACGTCGCGTTCCTCGTCAGCGAGTTCATCGACGGCGGCACGCTCGCGGATCAGCTCGGTGCACCGTTGCCGCTCGCCTACACGATGCAGCTGCTCGCGCCGATCGCCGCGGCACTTGACTACGCGCACGCGCGTGGCGTCGTGCACCGCGACATCAAACCGCAGAACGTGCTGCTGTCACACGATGGCACGCCGGTGCTCACCGACTTCGGCCTCGCGAAGATCGTCGGCCCGGGTTCGGGGATGACGCAGGCGGGCTCGCTCATGGGGACCGCCGAGTACATCGCGCCGGAGTGCGCGGCGGGCGCTGAGACCGCGGGTCCGGCAGCGGATCAATACGCGCTCGGGATCATCGCCTACCAGATGCTCGTCGGCCGCCATCCCTTCCCCGCTGACAACCCGCTCTCCGCGCTCATGGCACACGTGCACAAGCCTGTGCCGATCCCGAGCACGCTCGGCGTCACATTGCCGCCCGGCGTCGAGGCGGCGCTGCTGCGCGTCCTCGCGAAGCGACCCGAGGAGCGGTTCCCGCATTGCGCCGACTTCGTGAAGGCCCTCGCCGGCTCGACGTTCGCAGGCATGGGTGCGATGCCGGCGATGTCGCCTGTTGTCGCGTCACCGGCACCGACACGGCCGTCGCAACCGCCGAGCACTCCGCCGGTCGTGTCGATGCCGCCGACGCACGACTCCCCGATCCTGTCGCCCGCTGGGCTCGTCACACCGATCGAGCGTCCCCCGAGCACGCCGCCGACGTCGATCCCGCCGGTCGCTTCGCTGAGCGCGTTCGGCGCGGCGACCGCGGTCATCGCGCCGCGTCCGCTGATGAGGACGCCACCGTGGTGGCGACGCCGCCGCATGCTCATCCTTCCCGTGCTGCTCATCGTGCTCACGATCCTGTACGCCGCGCGCCAGAACGTGCGCATCGGCGGCATCACCGGCGCGGGAGAGACGCAGGCCGCGCGCACGCAGCCGGCCGCGACGCAGACTCCCGCGCCGACAGCGAGCGCCGCGCCGACAGCGAGCGCCGCACCGAGCCTCACGCCCTCGACCGCTCCGACGGCCACGGTCCCCGTCGTCGTCACGGCGTCGCCGTTCGCAACGGTCCCGCCTGCGCCGACCGCGACCGTCGCGCCGACAGCGACCCCCACGCCGTCGACCGCGCTCGCCGACGATCATGGCAACACGCCACAGACAGCGACGCTGATCACCGCGGGTCAGCTCGTCGGCGGCGCCATCGACCCCGCAAGCGATGTCGACTGGTTCCGCATCGGCGTCAGCGCGAACACGCAGATCCTCGTCGAACTGAAGGGCAAGACACTGAACGCCGGCGGGGTCGCGCTCTTTCTCGGTTCGGCGACCACTGGCGTCACGCAGGTCGGCAGCGAAGACATCGACAGCGGCGCCGGTGCGAGCCTCCTCACGACGGCGCGCGACGCGGGCGTGTACTTCGTGCGCGTGCGCAGCACGCGCGGCGACACGGGGACGTACTCGGTGGTGGTCGGCCTCGCCGCGCGCTAGTTAGGCCTGCTGCTTGTGTGTTTGGTAATCCGCATGCGAGGGTTTCCGAAGCTCGCTTCTCAGCGGTTGTCGCGCCGGGCATTGCTGGACGTTGGGCTGATGTGAGCGGAAGGAGTGCTGGGTGTGATCCTCCCGAAGGACCGCGACCGTCGTTTCGTGACGATCCGCCGCGGTGGGACGCTTACCGATGCGGATCACCAACTGCTCGCCCTCTGGGCGGCATCGTGCGCGGAGCACGTCCTCGACCACTTCGAGTCGGCTCAGCCTGAGGACCTTCGACCGCGTCGGGCGATCGAGCAGGTCCGCGCGTGGGTGCGCCGCGAGATCACGATGACCCAGGCTCGCAACGCGGCCGGCCACGCAAACGCCGCGGCCAGAGACCTGAGTGGAGCGGCACGATATGCCGCGTACGCTGCTGGCCAGGCCGCAGCCGTCGCACACGTCGCGGCGCACGAGCTCGGTGCGGCCGCCTATGCGATCAAGGCCGCACGTGCTGCTGTCCCGGAAGGAAAGCGCGAGATCGCCGGGCGACTCGAGTGCCGGTGGCAGCACGACCAGCTCCCGGACGCGATTCGCGAGCTCGTACTCGACGACCAGCGGTTGCGGAACGAGATCTGCTGGTCGGTATTCGACTGCTGGGATTGAGTCGGAGCGCTAGCACGGCGCAGTTAGACGTTTACCAACACAGGTAGCAGCGGGTGCTGGTTAGTGCCGCGCGGCGTGTTGCGGGAGCTGGCCTTCAGCGTTCCGGATGCGTCGCGACAGGATCGGCAGCAGTGCGAGCGCGAGCTGCGGATGGCTCTGCAGGATCCCGCGGAAGTGCCAGCGCTGGATGCCGAGCACGGTCGTCG